>JAIYAJ010000493.1 GCA_027489105.1 Zymomonas sp.
GGGTTGCGTGTTCTTCGTTCCAATCCCCCGCATGAAGGGGGAAGCGCCGTTATAGGCGTTGCTGAAGACCAAGCTCGGCGAAACCATGCCAAGGTCTTCAGAGTTCCGGATGCCAGCCTTCGCGAGGGAGTCGTCCGAAAACGCCGCAATAGCGATTGGCACATCCTGCTGCGACTCGCCGCGTCGCTGGGCGGTCACAATGATTTCGGCGATGCCGCCGTCATTCGCATCAGCAGCTTCAGACTGCGCTGCAGTGTCCTGCGCAAACACCGGGGCACTGGCAAGGACGGCCACTATGCCCGCCGATGCCATCAGAATTTCTCGTGTCTTGAGCATTGTTTCCTCCCTGATCCGCTCGGTTTTACCCTTCATGCCGCCAAGGCGAACGAAGGCATGCAAACGCGCTTCTGATGCAGCGAGCAATGAACCGTGGATAAGGGACTTCAGCCAACTTCTAGCGATGCAGCAACAGCACCGGCTCTGCCCCCTCGGCAATCCTCTCTGTACCATTATGCGGTTTGTCTGTATCGTGTAGCAGTTGCAATGATAGTGTCAACCATTGTCGGAAAGACACCCCTCGCACCGGCTTTTTGCTGCGCGGCGAGTTGCCTTGCTGGTTGCCTCCACCCGATCTGTTCCCGCCGATGACGACGGTGCAGCATTGCTTCTACCGCTGGCACGACATTGAGCTGTGGCGCTCGATCAATCGTAAGCGCTGTTCTCAGACCACTGCGGTCCAGGGCATGAGCTCGGAGATGCGGTTGGCGGGGTGCCCTTCAGCCAGTCTGGTGAGCGAGCCGGTCAGCCAGTCGTGCGGGTTGACGCTGTTCAGTTTGCAGCATTCGATGAGGGTGGCGATGACCGCCCAGTTGTCAGCGCCATCGTCCGAGCCTGCGAAGAGGGCGTTTTTCCGGTTGAGGGCGATGGGCCTGATGGACCGCTCGACGGTGTTCCTGTCGAGATCGATGCTGGGCCCAATCTCTGGCTTGATCATCACGGATACTCTAGCTTGCTCTTGGCACTCACTTGCCGGAGCTTGGCATCGAGGTGGCGATGGAGGTTGTCGACAATGGCTCGACTGCATCATATTGACTCCGGCGACCGCCGTGGCGGCATCAACCTGCGGCTTTCGATCCACGCTTTATCGGTTTACGACCTTGTGGTGGCTGTTCCTCAGCGGATCGGTCGGCTCAGAGGGAAGCCGCGTTCGCGGGCCCAGAGGATCGCGGCGGCGCGGCGGTTGACGCCGATCTTCGCGTAGACGCGCGCGATATGATTGCGCAGCGTGTTGCGCGACACGCCCATCTCGCGGGCGATGCCGGCATCGTCTCCGCCTTCGCACAACAGGCTCAACACCTCCTTCTCGCGCCGGGTCAGCTCGCTGACCTCGACCGGGGCGGCGTGGGGGTGGGGCGAGCGGAGATTGGCCAGTTTCTCGACCACGGTCCGGCTGAACCAGTTGGTGTCCTTCATCACCGCCTCGATTGCGGTGATCAGTTCCAGCTCGCTGTGCCGCCGTTCATGGATGTCCTGGACGACCCAGAGGATGCAGCGGTCGTCGTTGAGTGGGATGACCTCGGCCGAGACGAGGCATTCGACGAAGCCGCCATCCTTGGTTCGTACCCGGACGTCGCGGCCGCGAAAGCCGGTGCGTTCGTCGAGAAGTGCCGCCGCTTCCTTGAGAAAGCCGGCGGGCTCCCACAATTTGAGCCGCGCCATCGCCTCGTCCATCGCCTCGTCGCCGACATAGCCGGTCAGCTGTTCGAAGGCGTCGTTGACGTCGCACAGCCGGAAGTCGTTGCTGGTGGTGATCGCCATGCCGACGGGCGCGAGCCTGAAGGTCCGCACGAAGCGCTCTTCGCTGGCGCGCAGGCGGTTCTCGGCCTGGCGATGAGGCTCGAGGTCGGCGAAGGAGAAGAGCATGCAGGCTTCGTCGTCGAGGTCGATCGGCTGGCCGGCGACGATCACCAGCTTTCGCCCTCCATCGGGCAGTTCGAGATCGGCCTGCATCTGCGATATCGTTCTGCCCTCGCGCAGCCTTTCCTTCGCCTTGTCGAGATCGGCGGCGTCGCGCAGCACATCGATGTCGTAGAGCGACCGGCCCAGCACTTCGTCGCGCGCAAAGCCGGTCATGTCGAGGAAGCCCTGATTGACCTTCACATAGCGATGGTCGCTCAGCCGGCAGATGACGGCGGGGGCGGGGTTGACGTTGAAGGTCTGCTCGAAGCGGCGCTCGGCCTCAAGCAGCGGCGCGGCATCACGGACGATCAGAACGTGGAGCGGCGCTCCCCCGGCATCGTCGAGCGACAGACCGCTGATCCGCAACGTGCGGCAGGCTTCCTCGGGCGTTTGAGGGACGATTTCCACGACCATCTCGTCGACCTTCTCGCCACGCAGCAGCCGGTCGAGCGGATAGGCCTCGGGGTCGAGCGCGCGATTGTTCCGATAGCGGAGCGGATGGCGGTCACGATATTCCTCGGCGTTGCGGCCCAAGGCCGCCAGCGTGTCGGCTCCGTGGAGTTCGGCGGCGAGGGCATTCGCCCAGATCAGCCGTCCGCGCCGGTCCGCGAGGATGAGCCCGTCGCCGAGCCGGGCGAGTATCTCTTCCCACTGTTCCGCTCCAATCGGGAGCACGTCCAACGCCTTCATGCCACGCCTCGCTCTGCTCATCCTGCCAGACGAGCGGAGGACGGCTTGGTTCCAGAGCCGTATCGTTCCCGCTCAGCTTGTGGCGAGCACGCGCAACAGGCGATCGCGGGAGCGATTCGTCGCCAGAGCCAGCGCCGCGAGAGTGAAGCCGTAGCGGACGGCGCTTTCCAGCGCGGCGGTGTCGATCCGTCGGTCGGTCCACGCCATCAGTGCGCCCGACAGCAGATAGACGAAGTTGCGGGTGAACGCAGGCATGTCGGTGTCGGACGACAGGAGATTTTCCGCGTGTAGCGGTAATAGCAGTCCATCCCAGAAAGCCGTCGCCGTCTCCACCTGAGCATCGTGATCTTCGGCATCGGAGGCGTAGATGGTGGCGAAGAGTTCGCGATAGAGACCGGCCTCGCGCTCCATCCGCGCCGCCATCAGACGGATCGCCGAATACATGCGGTCGAGCGCATCGCGCGACTCGGTCGCCGCGACCGACTCGATCAGCTCGGTTTCGAGTTCGCGGTGGAGGGCGACGTAGAGCCGCCGCTTGGTGCCGAACAGATTATAGGGGGTTGCCTGGCTGACGCCCGCCGCCTCGGCAAGGCGGCGCATCGACAGCGGCTCCGCCTGCAAAAGGATGCGCGCGGCCTGCAATATCGACTGTTTCCGTCGTTCTGCTCCGGCGTGAAGCCTCAAAACCATCTCCCCCTTTGTCACTCTGTAGCATCGTCGCGCCTGCCCGGGATGCAAAATCCCGCTTGCTTCTTTTTTGATTTATAGCATGCTCTAAAAAATCAAAGGGCGAAGACAGGCCCTGCACGAGGAGAGGCAGCATGAAATTTTCCATGGCGTTCGAAGCGCAGATGGCGGACACGTCGCGCGAATCCGAGCAGCGGACTTTTTTCGAGGCGGTCGAGCAGTCGGTCTATGCCGAGAAGATGGGGCTCGACTGCATCTGGGCGGTCGAGCATCACGCGCTCACCCAATATTCGCACATGTCCTCGCCCGAGAGTTTCCTCGCCTTCGTCGCGGGCAAGACCGACCGCATCCGCATCGGCCATGGCGTGATCTGCCTGCCGCCGGCGATGAACCACCCGGTCAAGGTCGCCGAGCGGGTCGCGACCCTCGACATCCTGTCGCGCGGGCGGCTCAATTTCGGGATCGGCAAGGGTGGCACCCAGCAGGAAGCGGGGACCTTCGGCTATGACCTGGCGGACCTGCAGCCGATGATCGACGAGGCGATGTACCTGATCCCCAAGATCATGGTCGAGGACGAGATCGAGCATGACGGCCAGTATATCAAGATCCCGCGCCGGGCGATCCACCCCAAGCCCTATCAGGACCCGCATCCGCCGATGTTCATGGCGGCCACGCGCGAGGAATCGCTGAGGGTCGCCGCGCAGCGGGGGCTCGGCGGCATGATCCTCGGCTTCAGCACGCCCGAGGAAACCGCGCGTCTCAACAGGGTCTATCGCGAGGCCTTCGCCACGCGCGATCCGAAGGATCAGGTCGGCTATTTCCCGAACGAATATCTGGCCGTCGGCTGCCCGATCATCGTCAGCACCGATCGTGAGAAGGCGGTCCGCATCGGGCTGCGCGGCCAGCGCTTCTTCGGCCAGGCGATCCACCATTGGTATGGCGCAGGCCCGAAGCCCGATGTCGACGATGTGACCGTCGACGAGCACCGCCAGGCGGTCGATGCCGCCAAGCAGGCGACGATCGCCTATCTGCACGAGGCGCAGATCCCGATCACGGCCGCCGCGACCGACATGTACAACACCGAGCATGCCTATGGCACGCCTGAGGATGCGATCGCGCATATCGAGCGGCTGGAGGCGGCGGGCGCGGACGAGATATTGATGCTCATGCAGATGGGCACCGTTCCGCATGAGGCGATCATGGAGACGCTCACCCATCTGGGCGAGACGATCATCCCCTATTTCCGCGAGAAGCAGCGCCGCGCCGCTGCCGCCTGACCGTCGGGCCGCCGTCTCCCCACGGGACGGCGGCCTTTTCTCGCGAAAGGGAAGACCATGCCGCTCAACGCCATCGCCCAGGCGATGCTCGCCCATATGAACGCCACTCCGATCGACTGGGCGTCGATCACGCCGCAGCAGTTCCGCGCGATGAGCGCGACGATGGAACAGCCGGCCGATCCGGCCGATGCCGTGGCGCACAGGGATGTCGATGCCGGGGGCGTGCCTGCGCGCATCTATTGTCGGCAGGAGGTGCAGGGACCGGAGCCGGTGCTGCTGTTCTTCCATGGGGGCGGGTATATCGCCTGCGGGATCGGCAGCCATGAGCGCCTATGCTCGCGCCTGGCGCGGCGGGCCGAGTGCGCCATCGTGTCGGTCGACTACCGGCTGGCGCCCGAGCATGTCTTTCCGGCTGCGGTCGACGATGCGCTGACGGCGCTGCGCTGGCTGGGCGCGCATGGCATCGACCACGGCCTCGACACAGGCCGCATCGCGGTCGGCGGCGACAGCGCCGGTGGCTCGCTCGCAACGGTCGCGGCGATCCGCGCACGCGACGAGGGCGGCCCGACGATCCGGCACCAGCTGCTCTTCTATCCCGGCACCGACCTGACCGGGGAGACCGAGTCCGAGCGGCTCTACTCGGACGGCTATTTCCTCGACTCCGATTTCTCGGCGATGTGCATCGGCGCCTATCTGCCGAGCGCGGCGGATCGCGCCCATCCTTGGGCGTCTCCGTTGCTCACGCAGGATTTGTCGAACCTGCCGCCGGCGACGATCCTGACGGCGGAGTGCGATCCGCTGCGCGACGAAGGGCGGGCCTATGCCGATCGCCTGCGCGAGGCGGGCGGCGTGGTGCGGTACAAGGATTTTCCGGGTGTCTTTCATGGCTTCGTCAGCATGTTCGGCGTCCTGCCCGACGCCGACGAGGCGATCGAGGACGCGGCCGGCGAATTGCGGCGCGCCTTTGCGGGGGTTCCGGCATGAGCGTGCGTCCCTTCCAGATCGCCGTCCCGCAGGAGAAGCTCGACTGGATCGAGCGGCGGCTGCGCGAGGCGCAATGGCCGAACGAGCCGATGGTCGACGATCCATGGGCCTATGGTGCGAGCGTGCCCGAGATGCGCAGCCTCGTCGCCTATTGGCTCGACGGCTATGACTGGCGCGCGCGAGAGGCGGAGATGAACCGCCTGCCGCATTTCCTTTATGCGGTCGAGGTCGACGGGGCGCCTTATGATGTCCACTTCATCCATGTGAAGGGCAAGAGCGACAATCCGCGCCCCGTGATGATCATCCACGGCTGGCCAGGCTCCTTCATCGAATTCCTGGGATCGATCGAGCGGCTGACCGACCCGGCGAAGTTCGGCGGCGATCCCGCCGATGCGGTGAGCGTCGTCGTCCCGTCGCTGATCGGCTATGGCTTCTCGTCCAAGCCGTCGCGCCCGATCGGCCCGCGCACCATCGCGCGCGCCCTCGACCGGCTGATGCGTGAGGGGCTCGGCTACACCGATTACATCGCCCAAGGCGGCGACTGGGGGTCGTCGGTCTCGGGCTGGCTCGGCTATGAGGGCGAGGGCTGCGCGGCGGTCCACCTGAACTTCGCCTTCGGCTGGACGAATCCCGATGCACGTCCGGAGACGCCCGAGGAGATCGCGGCGGCGCAGACGCTGGGTCAGGTTTGGCAGACCGAGAGTGGCTATATGGTCGTCCAGTCGACCAAGCCTGTCTCGCTCGATCATGCGATGGCAGACAGCCCATTGGGCGTGGCGGCCTGGCTGGTGGAGAAGTTCCAGCGCTGGTCGCAGCTCGATGGGGGCGATCTCTGGTCGGTCTATACGCGTGACCAGATCCTCGACAACATCATGGTCTATCTCGCCAATAACAGCTTCGGCACGGCGTCCTGGCTCTATCGCGGCGTGATGAGCGAACCGGTGCCCGCCGGTGCGCGTGTGACGAAGCCGGTGGCGATGTCCGACTTCCCCGGCGAACTGGCGCGCTTTCCGCGCAGCACGCTGGAGAAAAGCTACAACATCGTCCGCTGGAGCGAGCCGCCGCGCGGCGGCCATTTCGCCGCGATGGAGCAGCCCGAGTTGTTCGTGAAGGAGGTGCATGGCTTCGTGCGGCAGCTGCGGGAAGCCGGGGCTAGCTGATCCCCTGCGCCATGACCGTGATCGCGGGGGCTTGCAGTCCGACGCTATTTCCGTAGCATCTACGGTAATTGTCGTGACCGACCGATCGAGTCGGCAGAGGAGAGGTGAGAGATGCAGAGCATTCTTCTGAAAGGCGGCACCGTCGTCGACGGCACCGGTGGCCCCGCGATCAAGGCCGATGTCCGCGTGAAGGGCGACATGATCGTCGATGTCGGACCCGATCTCACCCCCGGTGACGATCGTGTGATCGACTGCACCGGCTGCTTCGTGACCCCCGGCTTCATCGAACCGCACACCCATTTCGATGCGACCATGTGGTGGCAGCCCGATCTCGATCCGCTGACCGGCTATGGCGTCACCACCATCGTCATGGGCAATTGCGGCTTCTCGGCCGCGCCCGTTCACGAGACGGACGCCGAAGCCCGGCTGGAGATGATCAAGATCTTCTCCTTCTTCGAGGACATCCCCGAAGAGCCCTTCCTGACCAAGCTGCCGTGGGACTGGCGCAAATGGTCCGAATATCAGCGGTCGATGACTAGCAAGCTGCGGGTTCCTGCCAATTACACCGCCTTTGTCGGCCATATCGCGATCCGCCTCGCCGTGATGGGCATGGACGCCTGGGAGCGGAAGGCGACGCCCGAGGAGATCCGCCAGATCGCCGCGCATGTCGACGACGCGCTCGCCGCCGGCGCCTGCGGCGTGTCGAGCAATCTGCTCGACCATGACGGATCGGACCGCCCGGTGCCGACCCAGATCGCCTGCGACGACGAATATCGCGCGATCCTCGAAGTGCTCGCGCGCTATCCGGGCCGTTCGCTGCAGGTCGTCATCGACACCTTCATGCGGATGACGGCGCCCGCGAGCATGGAGCGGCTGACCCGGCTCAACGCCGATCTCAACGTCCGCATCCAGCTGGCCGGCGGCATTCCGACGCTCGAGTTCCAGCGTCCGATCCTGGAGCAGATGCGCGCGATCATCGAGAAGGCGCATGCCGATGGACAGGATGTCTGGCCCGCCTTCACCCACACCTCGCCCACCAACACGCTGTCGCTGATCCGCTCGCTGATCTTCGCGCAGTCGAACGACTATGTGTGGCACGAGGTGGTGCTGCTCGAGGACCTCGACGAGAAGGTCAAGCTGCTCAAGGATCCCGACTGGCGTGCCCGGGCGCGCGAAAGCTGGGACACCAAGGTGTGGCCGCACGCGCCGATGGCCAATCCCGATCGGCTGCTGCTGCGCAACTCGGACAATGGCTTCGGGCCGGTCAACACCACGCTCAAGGCCTATGCCGACAGCCGGGGCCTGCACCCGTCCGATGCGATGGCCGAGTGGATCCTCGCCAACGGCATTCGCTCGACGGTGCATATGGCGCCGTTCGACATGAACCGCGACGAGATCATCCGGCTGATCCGCGATCCCAAGGCGCTCGGCAATCTCAACGACGCGCCCGCCCATGGCCAGATGTTCTGCGGCGGCGGCGAAAATATCCTGATGCTCACCGACTATGTCCGCAAGGGCGAGCTTTCGATCGAGGAAGCGATCTTGTCGATCACCGGCCGGATCGCCGAGCATTTCGGCTTTACCGATCGCGGCCGGATCGCGCCGGGGATGCGCGCCGACATCACCGTGTTCGACCTCGACGAGATCGAACATCGCGAGGAGTATAAGCGCTTCGACGTGCCGACCGGCGGCTATGACATGACCTGGCGCTATACCCGCGACGCGGCGCCGATGCGCCTGACGATGGTCAACGGCATGCCGACCTTCATGAACGGCCATTTCACGGGCTCGATGCCCGGTCGCTATCTCGTCCCCGCGGGCGAGCAGCAACTGGCCCAGGCGGCCGAATAAGCCGAATCCGAAGACCGGGAGGGGCGGCGGGGCCTAAGCGCCTCGCCGCCCCTTCTTTTTTCATCCGGGCAGGGCGCTTCCCCGCGAGCGGTCCGGCCTCTAAGGACGATCCATGGCCAGTCGCGCAGGACGATCGCCGGGCAGACCGAACCGCATCTCGCAGGAGCAGATCCTGGAGGCGGCCGTCGCGCTCATCCGAGAAGGCGGGCTGGACGGCTGCAACATGACGCAGATCGCCCGCCGCCTGGGCGTGTCGGTGATGGCGCTCTACACCTATTATCCGAGCCGCGACGCTTTGGTCGAAGCCGTCGCCGCCGACGTCTTCGCGGCACTGCCGATCCCGTCGGAGGAGGGCGGCTGGAAGGCGTTCCTCACCGCCTGGATGCGGACGCTCTATGACGAGTTTATCCGGCGGCCCGAGGCGATCGAGCTGATGTACCGCGACGACCATGTCCCGCGGGCCTGGCTGAGGCTGTGGCTGCCGATGATGCGGGTACTGTGGCGGCAGGGGCTGCGGGGGCCCGATCTCGGCATGGTTTCGACCTGGCTGGGCCTGGTGGTGCTGCAGATGATCGCCGGGCTCTACAAGTTGCGATCCTCGGCCGAACTGCTCGATGAGCTGGGCATAGCCGGCCTCGACCCGGCGGATCGGCTACTCTTCGAGGACGTCAATGTCCTCGCCACGCCCGATGCCCGGCGGCGGCTTGCAGACTTCACGATCGAGAACATCATGTTCGGGATCGAGCGCGCCATCGAACAGGCCCGCGAGGCGGGGCGCCTCGCCGCTCCGCCGGGAACCGCGCTGCCCTGAGCCCGAGCCCGCGTGCGTTCAGCGCGGCAGGATGCGGGCGAAGGCGGCGACCCCCTGCGAGGCCGGGGCGGCCGGCAAGGATGCGTTCGCGGTCGGCGCGGGCGCCGGGGTGACCGCGCCCACCCCGGCGAACATCGCCTCGATATTGCGCACGCACAGCGCGACCGACTCGTCGGCGAGACGATACCAGACCTGCTTGGCCTCCTTGCGCGTCTCGACGAGTTCGGCGCGGCGCAGTTCGCCCAGTTGCTGGCTGAGCGCGGGCTGGCCGATGCCGGTGGCGTCGGCGATCTCGCCGACATTGCGTTCGCCGCGCAGCAGGCAGGACAGGATCATCAGGCGCTGTGCCTGTGCGAAGATGCGGATCTTCTCGGCCGCCGCCGCCGCGGCGTCCCGATCCTGGTGCAGTGCCGTCATTCGCTGTCCTCGAAGCGGCAGAACCAGTCCGCAGCATCGCTGGCCCGCTCATCCGGGGGAAGCAGCACGGGACCTCCGGGTTGCCAGCCCTCCGGCGTGAGGCGGCCAGA
This sequence comes from Zymomonas sp., assembly GCA_027489105.1. Next base: position 9,947 of record JAIYAJ010000493.1, read on the forward strand.
TGCGTCGACCCGCTGCAGCGCGTTCAGCAGGCGCAGCATCTCGTCCGCCGATCGACCGACATTGTGGGGATAAGAGGTTGTCGCCCGGATGATGCCGTTCGGGTCGATGAAGAAGGTCGTCCGCATCGCCATGCTGTCGGCTGCCTCCTCGCCGATCATGCCATAGGCGCGTCCGATCGCCATGCTCGGATCCTCGATGACCGGGAAGTCGATCGTCACGTCGAACAGGTCGCCCAGCGCCCGGACCCAGGCCATATGCGAATAGAGGCTGTCCACCGACAGGCCGACGAGCTGGCAGTCGAGCGCGTCGAACGCCGCCCGCCGCCGCGCCAGTGCCACGAACTCTGTACTGCAGACCGGGGTGAAGTTGGCGGGGTGCGAAAAGAGAATGACCCACCGGCCGCGTAGCTGGGAAAGCTGAAAGGGACCTCTGGTCGATCGGGCGATGAAGTCCGGGGCGGGGTCGCCGATTCGCGGCGGGACCGGGTTGTTCATGAGGCTATCCATCGCGTCCTACCTGCTGCCGGCCCCGCAGTTCCGCAAGCCCTTGACGATTGCAGAATATACAAATACAAAGTTTATGTAAATGTGAATTATAGGAGAGTCGCCGTGTCCGACCCCGCTCTCGCAAAGGCAGCCGCCCAGATTGCGGGGGCCCGGAAGGGTGTGTCCGCGATCAAGGCCTTCTTCGATGCGCCGACCTTCACCGTGACCTATGTCGTCCATGATCCGGAGACCCGGCGCGCGGCAGTGATCGACAGTGTGCTGACCTACGATCCTGCATCCGGGCGGACGTCCACCGACGCTGCCGAGCCGGTGCTGGCCCATGTCCGCGAGCAGGGCCTGACCGTCGACTGGCATCTGGAAACCCACGCCCATGCCGATCACCTGTCTGCGGCGCCCTTTCTTCAGAAGGAACTCGGCGGTCGCATCGCGATCGGCGCGCATATCTGCGAGGTGCAGAAGGCTTTCGGCGCCCTCTTCAATGCCGGGTCCGATTTCGCCCGCGACGGTTCCGACTTCGATCAGCTCTGGGGGGATGGGGACAGTTTCGCGATCGGCAACCTCTCTGTCACCGTCCTGCACGTGCCGGGACACACCCCGGCCTGCGTCGCCTATGTGATCGGTGACGCGGTGTTCGTCGGCGATACGATGTTCATGCCCGATTATGGCACGGCGCGGGCGGACTTTCCGGGCGGCGATGCGCGGACGCTGTTCCGGTCGTTACGACGGCTCCTCGAGTTGCCCCCCGAGACGCGGCTGTTCCTGTGTCACGATTATCTGCCGGAGGGTCGCGACCATTATGTCTGGGAGACGACCGTTGCCGAGCAGCGCCGCGCCAATGTTCACGCTCATGACGGCGTGACCGAAGACGAGTTCGTCGCCATGCGCGAGGCGCGCGATCATATGCTCGCCGTGCCGCGCCTGATCCTCCCCTCGGTCCAGGTGAACATGCGGGCGGGGCATCTGCCGCCGGCCGAGGGCAATGGCACGGTCTATCTCAAGATTCCGGTGAACCAGCTGTGATCGGCTCGCTCTTTCCCGAGGCGCAGCCGCTGGCCGGCTTTGCAGGTGGGCTGATGATCGGCCTAGCCGCTGCGATCATGTTGCTGGGGCTCGGCCGCATCGCCGGCGTCAGCGGGCTCGCCGCGCGAGCGATCGGTCTGTCGGATGGTGGCCCGCCCAGATCGGTGGCGCTGGCCTTCATTGCCGGTCTGCCGCTTGGAGCGCTGCTGATCGCGTTTCTTCAGGGCGGCGTCGCTGCACAATTCGCTTCGCTCCCGATCATGATCATCGCCGGGCTGCTGGTCGGCTATGGCACGCGCCTCGGCTCGGGTTGCACCAGCGGCCACGGCGTCTGCGGCCTGTCGCGCCTGTCACGCCGGTCGCTCGTGGCGACCGCACTGTTCATGGCGAGCGGTTTCGCCACGGTGGGGCTGATGCGCCTCGCGGGGCTGTCATGAAGCGCGCGCTCGTCGCCCTGGTCGCCGGAACCCTCTTCGGGGCTGGCCTGGCAATCTCCGGAATGGTCGATCCGTCCAGGGTGCGCGCCTTCCTCGATCTGTTCGGCGCCTGGGACCCGACGCTGGCCTTCGTGATGGGCGGCGCGATCCTGCCGATGGCGGTCGCCTGGCGATTGAGGGCCCGCATGGACCGTCCACTGGCCGACGACATCTTCGCGCTGCCGGAAACCCGCACGCTCGATGCGCGGCTCGCCATAGGCGCCCTGCTGTTCGGCATCGGTTGGGGATTGGGTGGGCTCTGTCCCGGACCGGCGATCGCCGGCTTTGCGCTATATCCCCTTGCCGTCGCGCCCTTTCTGCTGGCGATGGGCGCCGGCTTCGCCTTGCATCGCTTCACGGCATGATGACGAATGCACAATATCTGCTGGGCGGCATGTCCGGTGGGCTGGTGGGCTTCGTGCTCGGGCTGGTCGGCGGGGGCGGGTCGATCCTCGCGGTGCCCCTGATGGTCTATCTCGTCGGCGTGCCCAACCCGCATGTCGCGATCGGCACGAGCGCGCTGGCGGTTGCCGCCAACGCCGCCGCCGGGCTCGCGGGCCATGCCCGGGCGCATCATGTCAAATGGCGCTGCGGGGGCATGTATGCGGCGGCGGGGGTCGTCGGCGCGCTCGCGGGATCGACCTTCGGCAAGATGGTCGACGGTCAGAAGCTGCTGCTGCTGTTCGCGCTGCTGATGCTCGTGGTCGGCCTGCTCATGCTGCGCGGGCGCGGGGATCCCGGCAATCCGGGGGCGGAGTGCAACCGGCAGAAGGCGCCCAAAGTCCTCGCCTTCGGCCTCGGCTCGGGGGTCTTTTCGGGCTTTTTCGGTATCGGCGGCGGCTTCCTCATCGTGCCGGGCCTCGTCGCGTCGACCGGCATGCCGATGCTGATGGCGGTCGGAACCTCGCTCGTCGCCGTTACCGCCTTCGGCCTCACGACCGCCGCCAACTATGCCTTTTCCGGGCTCGTCGACTGGCCGCTTGCGCTGATCTTCGTGCTCGGCGGCGCTCTGGGCAGCATCGGGGGGCTAAGGCTGGCGGAAAAGCTCGGCGGCAAGACCGGTCGGCTGACGACGCTGTTCGCACTGCTGATCTTCGCGGTCGCGCTGTACATGATCTGGCAGGGCCTCGGTACGGCCTTTCCCGCGCTGGACATTATGCCTCATCCCGCAGACCCAAGCTAAGGGCTACGAGGTCGCTGAGAGGAACCACTGATGTTCGACACGGCCGATGCGCTCATTCTCGCCCGCGCGCAGTTCGCCTTTACGGTGAGCTTCCATTTTTTGTTCCCCGCTTTCACCATCGGGCTCGCCAGCTATCTGATGGTGCTCGAGGGGCTGTGGCTCAAGACGGACAGGGGCGTCTATGCCAATCTCTACCGCTATTGGCTCAAGATCTTCGCGGTCGTCTTCGCGATGGGTGTCGTGTCGGGCATCGTCATGTCGTACCAGTTCGGCACCAACTGGTCGGTCTTCTCGGACAAGGCCGGGCCGGTGATCGGGCCGCTGATGGCTTATGAAGTGCTCACCGCCTTCTTCCTCGAAGCCGGCTTCCTCGGCGTCATGCTGTTCGGGATCAACAAGGTCGGGCGCAAGCTGCATTTCGTCGCGACCTGTGCGGTCGCGGTCGGGACCTTCATCTCTGCCTTCTGGATATTGTCGGTAAACAGCTGGATGCAGACCCCGGTCGGTTACGAGATGGGCACCAACGGCCAGTTCCTGCCGGGACCGAGCTGGATCGCGATCATTTTCAATCCCAGTTTCCCTTACCGCCTCGTCCACACCGTGCTTGCCGCCTATCTCACCACCGCCTTCGCGGTCGGCGGGGTCGGGGCCTGGCATTTGCTGCGCGACCGCGACAATCCGGGCGCGCGCAAGATGTTCTCGATGGCGATGTGGATGGCGGCGATCGTCGCCCCGATCCAGATCTTCGCCGGCGACATGCACGGGCTCAACACGCTCGAGCATCAGCCGGCGAAGGTGATGGCGATGGAGGGCCATTATCAGAGCCACCCCGATGGCGCCCCGCTGATCCTCTTTGGCATTCCCGACAGCCAGGCCAAACGGGTCGACTATGCGATTTCCATCCCCAAGGCGTCTTCGCTGATCCTGAAGCATGATCCGAACGCACCGTTGAAGGGGCTCGACACCGTGCCCGAGGCGGACCAGCCGCCGGTCGGCATCGTGTTCTGGGCGTTCCGCGTCATGGTCGGGCTCGGTTTCGCCATGGTCGGGCTCGGCCTGTGGAGCCTGTTCGCGCGGATGCGTGGTCGCCTCTACGACTGGCGCGGGCTGCATCGCGCCGCGCTGCTGATGGGGCCCGCCGGTTTCGTCGCGGTTCTGGCTGGGTGGGTCGTGACCGAGGTCGGGCGGCAGCCCTTCACCATTTACGGCCTGCTCCGCACCGCGCAGAGCGCCTCGCCGCTCGACGCGCCGGCCGTCGGCGCCTCGCTGCTGGCCTTCGTGATCGTCTATTTCACCGTATTTGGCGCGGGCATCTGGTATCTGCTCAGGCTCGCCGCCAAGCCGCCCAAGGCGCATGAGAGCGGCCCCGCGAACGGGCCGATCCGCAGCGCTGGTATCACCCCTGCACCCGCCGTAGAGGGAGGCAAGGCATGATCGACCTGACCGTCATCTGGGCCGCCATCATCGGCTTCGCCATCGTCGCCTATGTGATCATGGACGGTTTCGACCTGGGCATCGGCATCCTCTTCCCGCTGTTCGCGGTCGGCAAGGACCGCGACCGCGCGATGAACAGCATCGCTCCCGTCTGGGACGGGAACGAGACCTGGCTGGTGCTGGGCGGGGGAGGGCTGCTCGCGGCCTTTCCGCTGGCCTATGCGATCATCCTGCCCGCGCTCTACGCGCCGCTGATCGCGATGCTGCTCGGGCTGGTGCTGCGCGGGGTCGCCTTCGAGTTTCGCTGGCGCGATCCGGCGCATCGGGAATTGTGGGACCGTGCCTTCTTCGTCGGGTCGACCGTCGCCACCTTTGCGCAGGGCATTACCCTCGGCGCGCTGCTTCAGGGGATCAGCGTCGACGGCCGCGCTTATGCCGGCGGCTGGTGGGACTGGCTGTCGCCCTTTTCGCTGCTGACCGGGGCCGGCCTGCTCGTCGGCTATGCGCTGCTCGGCGCCTGCTGGCTCAACTGGAAGACCGACGAGGCGCTCCAGCGGCAGGCGGTGACCTATGCCGGCCGGCTCGGCATAGTGCTGTTGCTGGTGATCGGCGCGGTCAGTCTCGCCACGCTGACGCTCGAGGCCGGCTATCAGCAGCGCTGGCTCGCCTGGCCGGGCGTGCTGGCGACCGCACAGGTGCCGCTCGCGACCCTGATCGTGACTGCGCTCTTCTATCGCAGCCTGTCTGCGCGCCGGGATGCGCAGCCCTTCTTCTGGGCACTGGCGCTGTTCATGCTGTGCCTGCTCGGGCTCGGCATCTCGATCTGGCCCTATGTCATCCCCGCGCGGGTGACGATCTGGGAGGCGGCGGCGCCCTATCGCAGCCAGCTGTTCATGATCGTCGGGGCCGGGCTGCTCGTGCCGGTCATCCTCGCTTACACCGCCTGGGCCTATTGGGTGTTCCGCGGCAAGGTCGGCCATGACGGCTATCATTGATGGCGCGCGCTGACATGGCGGGGCGCTGGAAGCGGTTGGGCTGGTTCCTGGCCATCTGGACCGGGAGCGTGCTCGCGCTCGGTGCGGTGTCGATGCTGATCCGCTTCTGGTTGAGGCCATGATGGCGCGCCACGTCGGCTAAACCGGATCTCCCTATCACAAAGGCGAGCCGTCCCGCTGGCCGCCGATTGACCTCGATCAAAGGCCGCCGGTTCGGCGCATGGTTTGTCTTCTCCACGTACAGGAGAGGAATTCGCCATGGCCGATCGTGACCCCGCCATCCACCGCGACGCCGCCCGTTGTCCCGGTCCCGGCTGGGAGGAGATCCTGCGCGAGGATATGATCGCGCCGCCCGCCTTCATGGCGGAGGATCGTTATCGCTATCTCGGCTCCGAGCCGGTCGAGGCGAAGCGCTATTACGATCCCGTCTTCTTCCGCGCCGAGATCGAGAAGATGTGGCCTTTCGTCTGGCAGTTCGCCGCGCGTGAGGAGGACATGCCCGAGCCGGGCGACTATGTGACCTACGACAATGCCGGGCGGTCCTACCTCATTGTCCGTCAGCCGGATGGCGAGGTTCGTGCCTTCCACAATGTCTGCCTCCATCGCGGGCGCAAGCTGGCGACGGAGTCGGGCATGGCCGAGAAGTTCGTCTGTCCCTTCCATGGCTTTGCCTGGAACACCGACGGCAGCCTGCGCGACATTCCCTGCCGCTGGGACTTCGGCCATCTGAGCGACGAGCGCATGAAGCTGCCGCAAGCGAGCGTCGCCCGCTGGGGCGGCTATATCTTCGTCCGGGAGAAGGACGAAGGGCCGACGATCGAGGAGTTTCTGGCCCCGCTGCCGGAGTTTTTCACCCGCTGGCGGCATGAGGATTGCGAAACCATCGCCTGGGTCGGCAAGGTCGTCGACGCCAACTGGAAGATCACCATGGAAGCCTTCATGGAGAGCTACCACGCCTATATGACGCATCCGCAGCTGTTGCCCTTCACCGGCGACGCCAACGCGGCCTATCATGTGCTCGGCAAGCATGTGAATGTGAACTACACCCCCTTCGGCACCATCTCCCCGCATGTCGCCGGCACCGAGCGTCCCGAACAGTGGATCGTCGAGGAGTTCGTCAAATATAACGGGCGGTCCTCGGACAATTACGACCCCGAGAAGGACCAGTTCAACATCACCGTCCCTGAGGGGGAAAGCGCCCGCCACGCCCTTGGCGCCGCGATGCGCGAGAGTTCGCAGCGGGCCTTCGGCGGCGACTATTCGGCGGTGTCGGAATCCGAGCTGCTCGACGCGCTGGTGTTCAACGTCTTCCCCAATTTCGCGCCCTGGGGCGGGTTCATGCCGAATATCGTCTATCGCTGGCGCCCCTGGCCCGATCAGGACCGCTGCCTGATGGAGGTGCGCGTCCTCGCGCGCCGGCAGGACGGGGCCGAACCGCGCCCGCCGATGACGATGCATCTGCTCGAAGACGGCCAGACATGGGCCGATGCGCCCGAGCTCGGCGCGCTGGGCGCGGTCGTCGACCAGGACATGGAGAATATGGAGCTGACTCATCAGGGGCTCAAATGCTCGGCCAACGGCCTCGTCGAACTGGGCGACTATCAGGAGGTGCGCATCCGCCACTTCCACCAGACGCTCGACACCTATCTGGAACGCTGAGGGGGAGCCTTGCGATGACCGATCTCTACAAGGCCTATGGCGACGCAGCGGAGCGGATGCTCCATTTCGTCGAGACCCGCAGCACCGACCAGGCGAGCGGCGTGTTCGAGGTGCCCGTCGCCCATTATCTCGACGAGGCGCGCTGGCAGAAGGAGATGGACCTGATCTTTCGCCGCTTGCCGCTGATGCTCGCGCTGACGATCGAGCTGCCGCGGGTCAACGATTACAAGGCGATGGACGTGATGGGGCAGCCGGTCCTCATCACGCGCGGCAAGGACGGCAAGGCGCGCGCCTTCCTCAATGTCTGCAAGCATCGGGCGATGCATCTTGCGAAGGAGGGCAAGGGCAATTGCTCGCGCTTCGCCTGCCAATATCATGGCTGGACCTACGCCAATGACGGGCAGCTGGTCGGCATCGCCGAGGCGAGCACCTTTGGTGACGTCGACCGCCGCACCTTGGCGATGACCGAATTGCCGGCGGAGGAAGTCGCGGGAATGATCTTCGTGATCCTGACGCCAGGCCTGCCGATCGACGTGCGCGGTTTTCTGGGCGGCATGCTCGACGATCTCGCCGCGCTGCGGCTGGAGACCTGGTATTATCACAAGGCGCGGACGATGGAGGGTGCCAACTGGAAGGTCTCCTTCGACGGCTATCTCGAAGGCTATCATTTCCAGGCGGCGCACACCCAGACGGTCGCGACGCGTTCACCGTCCAACCGAGCCAGCTATGAGGCTTTCGGTCCGCATATCCGGCTGGGCTTCCCGCAGAACGGGATCGGCCGCCTCAAGGATCTGCCGCGCGAGGAGTGGGGCCGGCAGGAGAATGACGGCTACGACTTCATCCGGATCCTGTTTCCGAACTTCAGCTTCTTCCTCGCGCCCGAGATGTGCCAATATGCCCAGCTGTTTCCGGGGCCGACGCCAGACCGCAATCTGACGGTGATGAACTATATCTACCCGACCGCGCCGAAGGACGAGGAGGAACTGCGCACGCTCGACGAGATGAGCGACTTCTTCTTCCAGGTCGTGCTCGACGAGGATTATGCGCTCGGCCTGAAGGTACAGAACGGGCTGGAATCAGGCGCGACCGATCGGCTCACCTTCGGCCGCAACGAGCCGGGCAACCAATATTTCCACAAATGGGTCGAGTACCATCTGTCGGGCTGCGAAGGACCGGCGCCGGTCCTTCGAGCCTGACAGCCGTCCTTCGCCCTACCGCGCAGGGGCGGGTGCGGCGGCGGGGGGCAGGGCGCCCAGATAGGTCATGATCTTCGGCATGTCGGCAGGATCGATCGGCGCCTTGTAAACGTCGATCATCTTTTGGACGATCCTGCCCCAGTCGGCTTGCGACAGCGGCGGCTGCACCAGCACCATCGAGGGCGAATGGCAGGCGCGGCAATTGTCGTTCATCACCTGCACTTCGGGTCCTGCCGGATATTCGACCTCATAGTCGGTCGGCAGGGTCACGCTGGTGGAGGCCAGGCGCGGCCGTGCCGCATCCTTCGGCCGGGTGCCCGCGCCGGCAAGCCCGGAACCCAGGACCGAGACCAGCGCGATCGTAGCCGAAAAGGTCAGCATCTTCGACATCAGGCGTCTCCCGCGATCAGGTGGACGGTCTCGACCCCCGCGCGCATATAGCCGCCGGGGTTCCAGTTCATTTCCAGCGGTTGCGCCAGCCCCTTCGCATTGGTGCAGCGCGTGGCAACGGCCAGGGCGCCGGATGCCGGGACCGTCACGCGCGCCTCGAAGCGGCGGAAGCTGTACGGCCCCTCGTCCTTGCCGAGCGTCGCCGCCTGCCAGCTGGTCCCGCCGTCGGTCGACACCTCGACCCTGGCCACTCCGCAATCCCCGCCCATGGCGATGCCCGCGACCGTCAGCCTCCCGGGCTTCACCCGCTGCCCTTCGCGCAGGTTGGTGACCAGTGAGCGCGGGACCATGCGGCTGATCGCCTCGCTCGGATACTCCTTTGTCCCCGGCGCGATGTGGCCGAAGGGCGTGGAGGGGACGCGATAGGCCTTGGTCATCCAGAAATTGTCGTCCTTGCGGTCGAGCACCTCGATCTGGCTGAGCATCTTGATCCAGTAGGTCGAATACCAGCCGGGCACGACCAGCCGCAGCGGGAAGCCGTTGAGGAGCGGCAATTGCTCCCCGTTCATCTGATAGGCGACCATCACCTCGCCGTCGCGCGCATGGTCCAGTGCGAGCGACTTCAGGAATTTGGGCGCCTCGGACGTCATCGGATCGTCAAGCCCGCCGAAGCGTATGTCGACGGCGCCGGCCTTCACGCCCGCCCGGTCGAGCAGATCGCGCAGGCGCACCCCGCGCCAGCGCGCATTGCCCATCGCGCCATGTGCCCATTCGGCACCCGGAACATTGGGCTGGAACAGGCCGCGCGAATTGCCCGAGCATTGGTTGACCGCGACATAGTCGATCGGCTCGAACTCGCGGATCAACTGGTCGAGGGTGAAGCTGACCGGTCGATCGACATGGCCGCCGATGGTCAGCCGGAAACTGCCGACATCGACGCTCTCCGGAAAACCCCAATGCCAGCGGACATAGAAACGGTCGTTCGGTGTGATGACGCCCTGGTCGAACACCTCCATCGGCGTTTCCAGCAAAGGCGGCCGCACCCGCTGCAGGATCATCGGGCCCTTGCCGGGAAAGGCCGTGGTCATCGGCCGCGTCGGCGGCTTGCCCGGCAGGCCAAGGTCGGCAACCGCCTGCGCCCAGCCTGGGAAGGCGATCATGCCGGTCCCCGCCGCTGCACTCCGCAGCAGGGCGCGCCGGGAGAGGCGGGAGGCAGTGTCGGGCGTGTCGCTGTGGATCATGTCAGGCCTGTCCCAGTTCGAGCGCCAGCAGGGCGCGCCATTGATCGAGCCGCCGTTCCCGCGTCGCGGCGTCCATGCGCGGTACGAACGTCGAGACGTCCGATCGCATCGCCGCAGCGTCGGTGAGCGTCGCGTGAAGCCCGCAGCCCACCGCCGCGAGCATCGCCGCGCCCAGTGCCGTCGTCTCGACATTGTGCGGCCTTTCGACCTCCAGGTCGAGCATGTCGGCGAGATCCTGCGCAACCCAGTTGTTGGCGCTCATCCCGCCATCGAGGCGCAGCATGGCCCAGGGCGATCCATCGGCGGCATAAGCCTGTTTGAGATCGTGCATCTGGTGCGCCATCGACTCGAGCGCGGCGCGGACGATATGCGCCCTGGTCGCGCCCTGGGTCAGCCCACCGATCAGGCCGCGCGCCTCGGGCCGCCAGTGCGGCGCGCCCAGACCCGACAGCGCGGGGACTATGCACACCCCGCCATTGTCGGGCACCGAGCGGGCGAGCGCCTCGGTCTCGGATGCGGTGCCGACGAAGCCCAACTGGTCGCGCAGCCATTTGACGAGGCTGCCGGCGACGAACACCGAGCCTTCGAGCGCATAGCTGCGCTTGCCGTCGCACTGCGCAAGCACGGTGCCGAGCAGCCGGTTGTTCGAGCGCGGCAGATCATGGCCGGTGCTGGCGAGGACGAAGGCGCCGGTGCCCAGCGTCGCCTTCACCTGGCCGGCGGTCAGGCAGTTCTGGCCGATCGTGGCGGCCTGCTGATCCCCGGCGAGGCCGCAGATCGGGATCGGCCCGCCGAGCAGGTCGGGCAGGGTGGTGCCGAAGCGGCCCGCGGTGTCGACGATCTCGGGCAGCGCCGAGGCTGGTACGCCGAGCAATGCGAGCAGGTCCGCGTCCCATGCCGCCTTGTCGAGCGGCATCAGCATCGTCCGGCTGGCATTGGTCGCGTCGGTAATGTGCAGTCCGCCGGTCAGCTTCCAGACCAGCCAGCTCTCGACAGTGCCGAGCGCCAGCCGATCGCCCAGTGCGGCGGCCTCGGGGACATTGTCGAGGATCCAGCGCATCTTGGTGCCGGAGAAATAGGGGTCGACGACCAGCCCGGTCCGCTCGCGGATCATCTGTTCATGGCCATCGGCGCGCAGTTGTTCGCAGAAGCCGGCGGTGCGCCGGTCCTGCCAGACGATCGCGCGGGTGACCGGCTCACCGGTGGTCCGGTCCCAGGCGATGACGGTCTCGCGCTGGTTGGTGATGCCGATCGCGGCGATGCGGTCCGCGCCCCCGGCCTTCTCGACCGCGCGGCGTGCGCAGGCGAGGGTCTTGGTCCAGATCTCGGTCGCGTCATGTTCGACATGGCCGTCGGCGGGATAATGCTGGGTCAGTTCGGCCTGCTCGATCGCAGCGACCGTCCCGTCGACCGCGAACAGCATCGCCCGGGTGGAGGTGGTGCCTTCGTCGAGAACCAGCAGATAGGGTGTTTGCACGTCGCTCTCCCCACCGGCGCCTTGCTCTGGAGCGCTCACCGGCATATGTCCTACCTCGCCATCGCGGCGAGAAAATCCTCCAGCCCGCGACGCTGCGCCGCGTCGAGGCGCAGGCCCAGCTTGCCGCGCCGCCAGAGGATGTCCTCGGCGATCCGCGCCCATTCGCGCTCGACCAGATAGCGGACTTCGGCCTCGGTCAGGCCATGGCCGAAATGGCGGCCGCAGGCATCGAGCGATTGGGCGTTGGCAAAGATCTCCAGCGTCAGCCGGCCATAGCTGCGGACCAGCCGCTGAATTGTGCCAGTGTCGAGGAAGGGATAGCGCTTGGCTATCTCTGCGCGCAACGCCTCGACGCCCTCGACCGGGAAGTCACCGCCGGGCAGGGGGTGCTGGTCGCTCTCGAACGGCTCGCGCAGTACGGGCAGGCGCTCGGCCAGCGCCTCGATCGCCTCGCGGGCGAGGTGGCGATAGGTGGTGATCTTGCCGCCGAAGACCGACAGCAAGGCAGGCCCCTCGGCCTCGGGCGACAGTTCGAGGCTGTAGCCGCGTGTCGCTGCCTCGGGCTTGCCCGATCCGTCGTCGATCAGCGGACGCACGCCCGAATAGGTCCAGACCACGTCCTCGGGCCGGATGGCCTTGCGGAAATAGCGGCTCGCGCCATCGCACAGATAGGCGATTTCCTCCTCGCTCGCGCGCACCTCGGCGAGGCTGCCTTCATGGTCGCGGTCGGTCGTCCCGATCAGGGTGAAATCCTGCTCATAGGGGATGGCGAAGAAGATGCGGCCGTCGGGCAGCTGGAAGAAATAGCTATAGGGGTGGTCGAACAAGGCGGGCACGACGATGTGCGAGCCCCGGACGAGCCGCATCCGCCGGCCGCTCTGTTCTTTTGCCCGGCCGAGCAGGGAGAGGACCGACGGTCCCGCCGCATTGACGACGGTCTTAGCCCTGAACGCGCCGGCCGAGGTCCGGATCGCCCATTCGTCTCCCGCCCGTTCTAGTGCCAGCACCTCGGTGCGGGTGCGGACCTCGGCGCCCCGGTCGGCGGCGTCGCGGGCGTTGAGCGCCACCAGGCGCGCATCGTCGACCCAGCAGTCCGAATAGACGAAGGCCTTGGCATATTCAGGCTTGAGCGGACCACCGGCCGGATGGCCGCGCAGGTCGATCGACTCGGTTGCCGGCAGCTTCTTCCGCCCGCCGATATGATCGTAGAGAAACAATCCGAGCCGCAGCAGCCAGCGCGGGCGCAGCCCCCGCACATGCGGCAGGACGAAGCGCATCGGCCAGATGATGTGCGGGGCGATCGCCCAGAGACGTTCGCGCTCGCTGAGCGATTCCCGCACCAGCCCGAACTCATAATGTTCGAGATAGCGCAGCCCGCCATGGATCAGCTTGGTCGAGGCCGACGACGTCCCCTGGGCAAGGTCGCCCTGTTCGAGCAGCAGGACCGACGCCCCGCGCCCGGCCGCGTCGCGCGCTATGCCGCAGCCATTGACGCCGCCGCCGATAACGGCGACGTCGAACAGCCGGTCCTGGTTCGTCCGGGGCGTCGTCATGCCGTCTCCGTTCAGCCTTCGAGCGGGCCATGCTGCAGGTGCGGCAGCACGTGGCGGGAGAAGAGATCGGCTTCGGCCGCGTGCGGATAGCCGGACAGGATGAAGGCCTCGATGCCTTCGGCCTGATAGGCGCGCAGCTTCGCCAGCACCTGGTCTGGATTGCCGACGATCGCTGCACCGCAGCCCGAGCGGGCGCGGCCGATGCCGGTCCACA
>JAIYAJ010000364.1 GCA_027489105.1 Zymomonas sp.
ACCGCATGACAGGCCGCCCCGATCCGTCCGTCGTTGCGGGGCACATCGTGACGCTCGTTTGGTGGGTGGGTCGCAAGCGCGACACCTGGGGTTTCTGGTGTCCGCCCGCCAGCGGCCTTTGGAGCCGTCGCGGCTTCGTGCCGTGGGACGACTACATCCTTCGCGGGGTTCGTCGGCATGGCTAAGCGCCCCCGTCCCACCCCGCAGCGTGCTCTGCCGGGCCTCACCGTGCCGCCCAGGCCGCGCGACGAAGGTCTCGTGACGATCCCCATGCAGGCCATCGGCAAGGGCACGGCGGACGCGTGGTTCCTGAAGCCCGACGGGCCGGGCAAGCCGACCTGGGCGCCGCGCAAGCTGGTCACGCGCGGCGAGGGCCTGCAGGCCTCGCTGTTCACCATGCCCAAGTGGGTGGCGGTCGAGCGGGGGTGGTTGAAGTGACCGCCGATCCCGACAAGCACGACCTGATCCGGTGGGCCGACGATCGCCGAGAGATCGACCTGCAGTCGAAGGTGATCCTGCAGAAGTTCGCCCTGTTCGCGGACGACGAGGGCGTGACCTGGCGGCCCGTCGCGAAGCTGGCGGCCGACGCCAACTGTTCGATCCGCACGGTTCACACCCGCCTGCGGTGGCTGGAAGAGCGCGGTTACCTGCGCCAGACGGGCGAAATGCACCGGCTGAAGAACAGCACGCGCAGTGTCCCAAAATACATCCTGCAGCCCAGCTTTGAGCAGCCGGAAGAGGCCGCGGCGGCGCCCGAAAGTATGTATGCAAATTCTGCACACATAGCCGTTGCATGTGTGCAAGCTGAGGCGGGTATGTGTGCAACTGGTTGCACACCTAATGAAACTCTAGAATCTCAGAATATACAAAAGGGCGCGGGCGCGCGGGCGGATGAGGACTTGGCAGGTTTGGCCGAGGCCTATGACCGGGTCGAGCGGGCCTATCCGCCGGAGGCCCTGGGCTACACCGACAACGTCATGGCGAAGCGGGCGCTGGCCGATCTGATCGGGCAGGGCGTGAGCATCGACGACCTCGTCGCGGCCGCCGCCGACTTCGCCGAAAGCCCGCGGCTCAAGACCCGGTCGTTTGGGCCGGTCGGTCTGCAGCGTTGGCTGGGCGAGGGGCGCTATCGCGGGTTCGGCCCGTTCCTGGCGCGGGCCAAGGCGGCGCGAGGTGTCGGCGTGGCGAAGGCTGGGGCGGTGGCGGTCGAGCCGGCCGGCTGGGCTGGGCCCGCCGAGGTGTGGGCGGCGGTGGCGGCGCGCCTGGGCGAGGCGGCGGCGGGCTCTTGCCTGTCGCGGGCCCGCTGGGATGGCGAGCGTCGGGCCGTCGTGGCCGCCAGTAGCTGGGCCTTCGGCAAGCTGCGCGAGGCGGCGGGGATCTTCGAACAACACGGGTGCGAGCTGGTCGCGCCGAATGGGGGTGAATGATGGGCGTCCTGGGGCACAAGCTGACGGATCGCATCGACGACGCTGACCGCTCGCTGACGTGGTACCTGCTGCGCTCGGCCACGCGGCAGGAGAAGCGGGCCGAGGCCAGTCTCATCGAGCGAGGCTTTCCGGTGTATGTGCCGCGCTATGCCGACGCCCGCCTCGACAAGCGGACCTGGGAGCGGGTGCGGGTGGAGATGCCGTTGTTCGACGGCTACCTGTTCTCGGCGCTGGGCCCGAAGCAGGCTCTCTCAGACTTCAAGGTCGAGGGTGTTTGCGGGCCGGTGCGGTTCGGGATGGAACAGCGGGTGCGCCCCATGTCGATCCTTCACGTCGAGGCCTTGGTCCGTGATGAGGTGTCGGGGCTGTTCGACCGCACCCTCGCCAACGTCATCAGGCCCCTGGAAGTCGGGGAGAGCGTGCGGCTGCTGGAAGGGCCGTTGGCCGGGTTCGGCGCCCAGGTGGTGAAGCTCAAATCGAAGGATCGCGTGCGACTGCTGGTCAGCGTGTTCGGTCAGGTGTCGACCGTTACGCTCAAGGCCAATCAGGTCGAGCGCGCGGCTTGACAGCTTTTCCGAAGCAGTTCTGTTCTTCTCGCCAATGGCCGGTTCGCTTAGGCGGATCGGTCGGGACGACCGGCAGATGTAATACGCGCTCCCTCGTGAGCCTGCCGATCCCGTGTTGAACTACGGCGCCGGGCGCTTGGTTCCACACATCACGGCCGGAGGTTTGTCCGGCTCTCACCATTCCGAGATTGCGGCCCGCTTGGGCTGCTGACCGTGCCCACCTGTGGGCGTCTTCCTCCCTTTGAACTGGCGGGGCCTTCGGGCCTCGCCCTCTTTGCGGAGGGACGATGCCTGTTCGCCCGCCTCGGTTCGTCCCTGCTGGTCAGCGCTCGAAGCGCGAAGTGCAGCAGGACAGCGACCGTCGGCGAGGCTCGGCGCGTCAGCGGGGATACAGCGCGGCCTGGGACAAGGCGTCGAAGGGGTTCCTTCGGTCGCATCCGTTCTGCCGCTACTGCGACGAGGGCGTGTTCGGCGAGGTGCAGGTCTCGGCCTCGGCGGTGACTGACCACCTCTACCCGCAGCGGACATACGACGGCGTGTTCTGGCGCACCGAGTGGTGGGTCGCGGCCTGCCAACCCTGCCACGACGGCCCGAAGCAAGCCCTCGAACGGAAGGGCAAGCGCGCCCTCGACGGCCTCGCCCGCCGCCTCGGCCTGCCCGTCCTCGGGGAGGGGGAGGGGTGAAAGCTCAGACCCTCGGCCA
>JAIYAJ010000112.1 GCA_027489105.1 Zymomonas sp.
CGCGCTACATGCGCGACCAGCAGGACGGGATCAGCCCGTCGGTTGGTGCGCCATGCGCCTTCTTCAGTCTGGAAATGTCGGCCGACCAGCTGGCGGGTCGTGTGCTCTCCGAGCAGGCCGAGATCAGTTCCGAACAGATCCGCATGGGCAAGCTCAGCCATGCCGAGTTCACTGCCTTCGCGCGGGCCGCGCAGGAACTGGAAACGCTGCCGCTCTACATCGACGATACACCCGGCCTGACGATCGCGGCGCTGCGCACCCGCGCACGGCGCCTGAAGCGGCAGAAGGGCATTGGCGTGATCGTCGTCGACTATCTCCAGCTGTTGCAGGGATCGGGCAAAAACTCCGACGGCAACCGTGTGCAGGAGATTTCGGAGATCAGCCGCGGCCTCAAGACGCTGGCGAAGGAACTCAGCGTTCCCGTCATCGCTCTGTCCCAGCTCAGCCGCGCGGTCGAGCAGCGTGAGAACAAGAAGCCGGTGCTGTCGGATTTGCGCGAATCGGGCTCGATCGGGCAGGACGCCGACATGGTCTGGTTCGTCTATCGCGAGGAATATTATCTCAACCTGATTCGCCCGAAAGAGGCCTCCGCCGGGGCTGGAGACAGCGCTGTCGATGTGACCGCGTTCGAGGACTGGCAGCTCAAGATGGCGCGGGCGCACAATCGCGCCGAACTGGTGATCGCCAAGCAGCGTCACGGCTCGACCGGCACCATCCCCATGAAATTCGAGAGCAAGTTCACCAAGTTCTCCGACCTGGCGGACGATTACTACAATCCGAACGATTATGAGTGAGTCGTTCTTGTTGCGGTGCAACGCAGGCTGACGCGCATTTTCGCCGCCATTGCGGCTTTGCGCAGGTGACAGAGCGCGGAAAAGGTGGTTTTCTTGCTTGGCACCCGGAATAGCGGGGCGTTGGGGAAGAGGATGCTGCGATGTCCTACATCGATCGCACTATGGATCAGCTTCTGGTGGCCGCCATCATGTGCGTGCCCTTCTACATGGCCTACAAGATCGGCGTGTTCCTGATCGACTGAGGCCGGCGCGGGCGCGCGCCAGGATCAGAAGACGGGCTCGTCTCCGGGGCTGGTCAGCGGCTCGCCATGGATGCCGCACTCGACCTTGTCCCAGCCGCGCCAGCGGCCGGCGCGGGGGTCTTCGCCCGGCTTGACCACGCTGGTGCAAGGCGCACAGCCGATCGACAGATAGCCTTTCGCCTCCAGCGGGTGGCGCGGCAAATCGCGGCTATCGAACCAGGCGTCGAGATCGGGCTTGCCCCAATCCGCGAGCGGGTTGAACTTGATCCGGTCGCCGTCGAGTTCGAACCGGGCGATGCCCGAGCGGGTCGATGCCTGAAAGCCTTTGCGACCTGTGATCGACGCATCGAAGCCGCGCATCGCGGCAGCGAGAGGGACGACCTTGCGGATTTCGCAGCAACCGTCGGGATCATAGGACCAGCGCAGGCCGGTCATGTCCTTGGCCTCGATCACCGCCGGGTCCGGGGTGATGTTGCGCACGTCGCGAAGCTGGAGCCGCTCGACCAGCAGGTCGCGATAGGCGAGGGTCTCGTCGAACATCTTGCCCGTGTCGAGAAAGATCACCGGCGTGGCTGGATCGGCCTCGGCGACGAGGTCCAGCAGCACGGCGGATTCGGTACCGAAGGAGGATACGACCGCGACGCGGCCGAGGAGCTTCTCCTCGAGCACGGCCTTGATCATATCCGCCGTGGCGACACCTTCGAAGCGCGCGTTGAGCGCGGCGACGTCGGCCGCGGTGAAGCGGGGCGCCGTGTCGATCCGGTCGATCCTGCGCGCCGGTTCAGCCATGCCGCCGGGCCCACACGGGCGCGCGTCCGTCTACCGTCTTCTGATAGACATGGGGCTGGAGCGAGAGGAGCTTGTCGAGCACATCCCGGTCGATCTCGGCGTCGCTCAGGAAGGCGTCGAAGCCACAGCGGCGCATCGGACCGATCTGGTCGACCAGCACATCGCCGGCCGCCCTCAATTCGCCGGTATAGCCGGCCTCGCGCAGGATGCTGCCGATCGAGTAGCCCCGGCCGTCGCGGAATTTGGGGAATGACACCTCGATCAGCGACAGGCGCGACAGATGCGGGATCAGCGCGCGGGGATCGTCGGTCGGCTCCAGCCGCACGGCGGTTGCGTTGGACTGGCCCAGAAAGCCGTCCAGCGTGACGGCCGGCTCTTCATGGGTCTCGTCGTCGCGAAACCGGATGAGGTCACCCATAGATCGCCTCCTTGAACGGGGCTTCGCCAACCCGGCGATAGGTATCGACGAAGCGCTCGCCGTCGGTGCGCAGCGTGGTGTAGACGTTCACCGCCTTCTCGATCGCGTCGACGACGCCGTCTTCAGAAAAGCCGGGGCCGATGATCTTGGCGAGGCTGGCATCCTCCGCGCCCGACCCGCCAAAGGAGAGCTGGTAATTTTCCTCGCCCTTCCGGTCGACGCCGAGAATGCCGATATGGCCGGCATGGTGGTGGCCGCAGGCGTTGATGCAGCCCGATATCTTCAGCTTGAGCTCGCCGAGATCACGCTGGCGCTCGATCGGGCCGAAACGCTCCGAAATCTTCTGCGCGAGCGGAATCGAGCGGGCATTGGCGAGGCTGCAATAATCGAGGCCGGGGCAGGCGATGATGTCGCCGACCAGATCGAGGTTCGGCGTCGCGAGGCCGGCCGCGTCGAGCTTCTGCCAGATCGCATAGAGGTCGCTCTTGCGGACATGGGGCAGGACGATGTTCTGTGCGTGGGTCACGCGCAGCTCGTCGAAGCTGTAGGTCTCGGCGAGATCGGCCATCAGGTCGATCTGCGCCGAGCTGGCGTCGCCCGGAATGCCGCCGGTCGGCTTGAGGCTGATGTTGACGATCGCATAGCCCGGCGCCTTGTGCGCCACGACCTGCTGATCGAGCCACAAGGCGAAGTCGGGATCGCTGCGATCGATCTCGTCGCTCAGGCCGCTCTCGAAGGCGGGGGGCGCGAAATGGGCGGCGATGCGGTCGAACTCGGCCTGCGGGGCGTCGAGGCCCAGGGTGCGGGTGTGGAGAAACTCCTCCTCGACCTGGCGACGATATTCGTCGGCCCCGATCTCGTGCACGAGGATCTTGATCCGCGCCTTGTAGAGATTGTCGCGACGGCCATGGCGATTATAGACGCGCAGGCAGGCTTCCATATAGGCGAGGAAGTCGGCCTTGGGCAGGAAGTCGCGGATCACCGGAGCGATCATCGGGGTCCGACCCATGCCGCCACCGACGAACACGCGGAAGCCGGTTTCGCCCGCGTCGTTGCGATGGATCTGCAGGCCGATGTCGTGCAGTCGCACCGCCGCACGATCTTCTTCCGATCCGATCACCGCGATCTTGAACTTGCGCGGCAGATAGCTGAACTCGGGGTGGAAGGTGCTCCACTGGCGCAGCAGCTCGGCCCAGGGACGCGGATCCTCGATCTCGTCCGCGGCCGCGCCGGCATATTGGTCGGATGAAATATTGCGGATGCAGTTGCCGCTGGTCTGGATGGCATGCATCTCGACCGTCGCCAGCTCGGCCAGGATATCAGGCGCGTCGGCCA
>JAIYAJ010000512.1 GCA_027489105.1 Zymomonas sp.
CGTTTCGTAGAGAATGTCGCCGCGTACCGGCGTGCCGAAGGCGGCGAGATAGCCCTGACGGAACCGGCGGATGGTGTCGCTGGTGAGCTGCGCCTCGCTGACCGGGACGAGATCGAGGGCGCGCATGGTCATCAGCGATCGCTGCGTCTCGGGATCGAAAGCCCGTATCGACTCGAGCGAATCGCCGAAGAAATCGAGCCGGATCGGGTTCGGCATTCCGGGCGGGAAGAGATCGACGATGCCGCCGCGCACGGCGTACTCGCCCGTCTCGCGCACGGTGGACGCGCGCATGTAGCCGCTCATGTCGAGCCAGGAGGCGAGCTCCCTCGTATCGACCACGTTGCCGGGCGCGGCGGCGAAGCTCTGCGCCGCCACCGTGGCTCGGGCCGGCAGGCGCTGGAGCGCGGCGTTGACGGTGGTCAGCACGATGCGCGGCCTGGCTTCGCCAGAGCGCGTGCGCGCAAGCCGAGCCAGCGTCGTCATGCGGCGCGCCACGATGGCGCCGTTTGGCGAGGCCCGGTCATAGGGCTGGCAGTCCCAAGCCGGCAGCGGCAGGATTTCGATGTCGGGTGCGACGAAGCCGAGCGCCGCTTCGAGCCGCTGCATGCGCTGGCCGTCACGCGAGATGAAGACCGCGACCGCGGGCTCATCCACGCGCGGCGCGAGGCGGCGCGCGAGGTCCGCGAGGGCGATGGCGTCGAAGCCCTCCGGCACGCCCGCAAGGGTCGGGTGGTCGTTGCGCAGCAGCGCTTCTGCGGCGCGCTGCAGCGGCGGGATGGGCACGGTCACGTTCACGGTCTCATTCCGCCTCGAAGGCAGCCCCCTTGCCTCGCCAGCCAACGAATGCGCGGCGCGAGGGGTTCCGGCCAGCAGCGCGCTCAGACATGGATCGGCGCGCTGTGGGTGTGGAACGCCTTGAAGCGTCGGAAGACGGGCGTATCGTAGTTCGACGGCGTTTCCACCTTGCCGGCCAGCCAGGCGTAGAGATCGCGGTCCGGCGCCTCGATCAGCAGCTCGAAATCGTCGAGGTCGTCCTCGCTCATCGTCGCGATCTCGGCGTCCGTGAAGGAGCCCATCAGCAGGTCCATCTCGCGCGTGCCCCGATGCCAGGCGCGGAACAGGGTCCGCCTGCGGCGCGGATCGAGGTCGGCGGTGCTCACGGTTGTCCCGGTCATGATCGACCCCGGTTGGGCAAAGTTGAATAGCCATTGGCCGCGGAGCGGATTGACGCTCCTCGGTCCGGCGCCTCGTATAGCGGGGGCCACGGCCAATGTCAGCGTGAATATGGCCGCAGGGGTTGCCACGATGGGCCGGCCTTGCGGCGCGTTGCCCCTCGCCTCGCACGGACAAAACTTGCTATCCCTCGGGCATGCGGCCCTCCGTGCTCGATCCCCTTTTCGCGCCCGTCTCGTCCCTTCCGGGGGTCGGGCCGAAATCCGTCCAGCTCTACGACCGGTTGCTGGGCGAGGCGGACAGGCCCGCGCGGGTGCTCGACCTCCTGTTCCACCTGCCGCAAGCCGGCATCGACCGCAGCCGGTCTGGCTCGATCCTCGACGCGCCCATCGGCGAGGTCGCCACCTTCGCCGCGCGCGTCGTCGAGCACCGGCCCGCCCCGCCCGGCAAGAGCCGCGCGCCCTACCGCGTCCTGATGGAGGACGAGACGGGAGACGTGACGCTGGTCTTCTTCAAGGCGGATGCCGGGCGCATGCGCAGCATCCTGCCGGTGGGCGAAATCCGCTACGTCTCGGGCAAGATCGAGCTGTGGGAAGGCCGCCGGCAGATGGTCCATCCGGACCGCGTGATGGACCAGCGCGCTTTCGAGACGATGCCCGCGATCGAGGCCGTCTACGGCATGACCGAGGGGCTGTCCTCGCGCATGCTGGCGCGAACGGCCGAGGCGGCGCTCAACCGCCTGCCGAAGATGCCCGAGTGGCAGGATGCGGCCTGGCTGTCCAAAAATGCGTTTCCGCCCTTTGAGGACGCGCTCAAAGACCTCCACAACCCCGATGATGTGGCGGCGATCACGCCCGAGAACGTCGCGAGGCGCAGGCTCGCCTATGATGAGATGCTGGCCAGCCAACTGGCGCTGGCCTTGGTTCGTGCGCAGCGCAAGCGCGCGCCGGGCCGCGTCAACAGCGGCGACGGGAAGCTCGTGAAGGAGCTGACCGAGGTGCTGCCGTTCCGGCTCACGGGCAGCCAGATCGAGGCCGGCGCGCAGATCCGCGCCGATATGGCCAAGCCCGAGCGGATGCTCAGGCTGTTGCAGGGTGATGTCGGCTCCGGCAAGACGGCGGTCGCGATGCTGGCCATGGCCAGCGCGGCCGAGGCCGGGCGGCAATCGGCGCTGATGGCGCCGACCGAGATCCTGGCAAGGCAGCACGCGATGCGGCTCGACAACCTCGCCCGCGCCATCGGGCTCAGGCTCGCGCTGCTGACCGGGCGCGAGAAAGGCAGGAGCGGGCCCGCATCCTCGAAGGATTGGCGGATGGCTCGATCGACATCGTCGTCGGCACCCATGCGCTGTTTCAGGAGCATGTCGCCTTTCACGACCTGGGGCTGGCCGTCGTCGACGAGCAGCACCGCTTCGGCGTCCATCAGCGCCTCGCCATCGGCGCCAAGGGGGAAGGCGTCGACATTCTGGTGATGACCGCGACGCCCATCCCCCGCACGCTGGCGCTGACCTGGTTCGGCGACATGGACGTGTCCGTGCTGCGCGAGAAGCC
>JAIYAJ010000243.1 GCA_027489105.1 Zymomonas sp.
CAGCATGCGCGTGGTCAGCTTTGACAAGTGCTCGATAGAGCTCATGGGCGTCTACGACGAGGGCCTTCTCGACGAGAGCGCGGTCGATGGCTTCAGCTTCGGGCGCTTTATCCGTGATCAGCTGCGGGAAAGGGAAGGGATCTCGCTCCTCGCGCTCAATAGCAGCGATGGCGAGGGGGATGCGGCGCAAGTGGCGGCACGCGGCATCAACATCGCCGGTACGATCAACTTCGGCCGCGACGTGAAGCGCGAGGACGGAACGCCCGACCGCACGAAGACGACGCTGAAGATCCTAAAAGATCCGGAGCTCCCGCGGTTGGCAAATTTCATCGTGCACCAACACAGGCCGGACCTCATCTTCAAGCCGGAATGGGGCATCCACCCGAATGGGGCCACTGGGATCCATCAGGTGACCATTATGGCGGAGGAGGCCGACTGGCCGCAGGTCCGGCGCCGCCTCGCAGGGATGTACGGCAAAGTTGAGGTCTACGATCGGGCCGACGGCTTCGGAGCACACACTGGCAACGGCGACTTCGTCGTCATGACGAAGTCCCAGATCGCGACGCGATACGGAGCTTTGCCGCCGTCGCTTGCCTCGGAGGCTCGCCCGTCCTGCGTCGCGATCCATGTCACGATCCCAGATCTCGGAAAGGCACAGGGCTTCGTTGATTCGGCTGGAGCCAATCACGCCCGCGGCGACGGCGAGATCATCCTCAGCGACGCGACCGCCTACGGAAACATCTTCCTCACCTTGGCAGCACGCCGGCAGCGCTAACGGCCCGCGCGGCGCCGTCACCTAGGAGCATCAGAATGTCGAACACCTACGACGTGGCCGCGATCCGCCGGCAGTTTCCCGTAACGGAGAGCCAGCTTTATCTTGACGCTGCCCATCAGACGCCGCTGGCCTCGAGCGTTCGCGATGCGCTGGTCCGCTTCTACCAGGAGGGGCATGACGCTGCCGGTCCGAAGCCACTCTGGCTTTCGCGAGTGGAGCAGGTCAGGGCGCGCGTCGCTAAGTTCATCAACGCCAAGCCTTCCGAGATCGCCTTCACGAAAAACACGTCCGAGGGCATGAACATCGCTGCCAACGCCCTTCCGCTCGGTCCGGGCGACAACGTGCTCCTGGTCGAGGGCGACCATCCTAACAACGCCTACGCGTTCCTCAACCTTCGCCGGAAGGGGGTCGATGTCCGCTTCGTGCCCTTGCGAGGGGAGACCGCCAATCCGGGCACGTTCGAAGGCCACATCGACGAGAATACGCGCGCCATCTCGCTCTCCCATATTACCTTCCATGCCGGGCATCGCTTCGACGTCAACGCGATCGGCGCATTCTGTGCCAAGCGGGGCTTATACTTCGTCGTCGATGCGATGCAGTCGACCGGCGTCGTCCCGCTCGACGTCAAGGCGATGGGCGTGAGCATCTTGGGATCGGGCTGCCACAAGGGCATGCTCGTACCCCAAGGGTTGGGCATCCTCTACTGCAACGAGGAGTTGGAGGAGCTGCAGCCCGCCTACATCGCATTCTCGAGCCTCGCCAACCCAGCCGACGACCTCATCGCCCGCGCGGACAACATGGAACTCAAGCGTGGTGCGGGGCGCTTCGAAATCGGCAACTTGAACCTTCCCGACATCCATGCGCTCACGGCCTCTCTTGACCTGATCGAAGGCGTCGGTGTCGAAGCCATCGAGGCGAACGCATACGAACTCGGCGATCGCCTGATCGAGCGCATGGACGAACTGGGCGTTAGGCTCGTCGGCCCCAGGGCGCGCGCTGACCGCGCACCCCACATCTACGTGCTCGACCTGCCCGGCGATGGCTGGGTGGACTACTTCGCCAGCCAATCAGTCCGCGTTACCCCGGAGCGCGACGGCATCCGGGTTTCCTTCGGGCTCTACAACACCGCTGCCGACGTCGACCGCTTCGCTGAGATCGTCGGCGCTAAGCTCGCCGTCCCCGCGCGGGCGTCTGTCGCGTAGGCGGGCCCGGCAGTGGACCACGGTCAGGAGACAACGGCCCGACGCGTGGCCGTGGTCGGGACAGGTGGCACGATCAGCGCGATCGGCCGCGATCCGTTCGATCTCTACGACTACGACGCAAATGAGACCATGCTCGACGCAGGAGAGTTGCTATCTGCCCTCCCGCGGGCGGACGGCGATCCGGAGAGCTATGCCGTCCCCTTCCTGAGCGTGAGCAGTCCACGTATCGGGTTTCCGGAATGGCGCGGCCTGTGCCTCCTCTGCGACGAGATCGTCAAGCGCGACGCGGGCGTCGCAGGTATCGTCATTGCCCATGGGACTGCGACGCTCGAGGAGACGGCGTTCTTCCTGCACATGGTCGCGAAGGTCGACGTTCCCATCGTCATCGTCGGTGCTCAGAGGCCGTGGAACGGCCTGTCCAGCGATGGCGCTCTCAACCTGCGTAACGCCATCCGGGTCGCCGCCTGCCCCGATGCGCGCGGATTGGGAGTGCTGGTCGTGCTGAACGACGAGATCCACTCCGCCCGGGACGTTACCAAGGCATCGACGATGCGCCTCAACGGCTTCCAGTCGCCCGTGCACGGGCTCATCGGACAGGCCGATCCGGACCGCATCGCCATCTATCGAAGGCCGGTGCGGCGCCATGCGCCGCAGGCTGATTTCGACGTGTCCGGCCTCGCGGAACTCCCAAGGGTCGATATCCTTTATGCCTATGCCGGCGGCGACGACGTCATGGCAAGGGCCGTTCTCGCGGCCGGCGCGCAGGGCATCGTATCGGCCGGGTTCGCGCCTGGTCTCATGAGCGCCGCCGAGACGGAAGCGCTGCGCGACGCGGTCCAGGCCGGTGTGGTCGTGGTGCAATCGACCAGAGCCGGTACTGGCAGGGTACCGCCCGCGAGCCATCTGGCCCGTGCAGGTTTCGTCTGTGCCGACGATCTGACACCCCAGAAGGCCCGGATACTCCTCGCGCTCGCTCTGACGATCACGCGCGATCCCCGAGAGATCGGTAGGATCTTCCAGACCCATTGATAGCGAACTCCCCGGCCCGATCCTGACGACGATATGAGAGCCCAAAGTAGCCTGTTGCAGCGAGGGGAACGCGTGATTGCCGGTCATGCGGCTACCGGAAGCCATCGCCTTGGGAGACCTAGTGAGGCGCTATGCACGGCCCGCATTCTGCCGGTCGCCATCAAGGGAAACCCGACTCATGAGCGACGACATTCTTGAACTGGGCAAATCAATTCGCGCCGAGGTGATCGGCGAAGCGCGGTCCAAGGCAGCTCTTGCCGGCGCAACCGATTTCGACCGTCCCTTCCAGGAGCTCGCACTCAAATACTGCTGGGGAGAGGTGTGGGGCAGGCCCGGCCTGGACCGCCGCACGCGCAGCATCGTCAACCTCTCCATGCTCTCCGGCATGGGCAAACCCAACGAGCTCAAGATCCACGTGCGCGGGGCACTGACGAACGGGGTCACGAAAAGCGAGATCCAGGAGATCTTTCTCCAGACCATGATCTATGCGGGCGTTCCGAGCGCGGGCGAGGCGTTCAAGATGGCACGCGAGGTCTTCGAGGAGCCAGAGTTCGCTGCTCATCCTTGAGATGCTCGCAGGCTGGCTCGGCGAGGCGGTAGGGGAGTAGTGCGGTGATGGCGGGCAATCGTGAAGGAGTCTTACAGGATGTCGCCCGCCGTTTCGATTCTGGGACGTCCGCCGCGCTTGTGGATGTGAGGACCGGCAGGGACGAGTGAAGATCGCTCGCCCTGCCGAGACCGCTCTATTGGCCGATCTTGACCTTCAAGAACTCGCCGATCGTGCCGTTCC
>JAIYAJ010000278.1 GCA_027489105.1 Zymomonas sp.
CGCGCGCCGCTGCGACTTCGGCGGCCGTGAAGGCGGTGCCGGGCGCGAGCGGCGCATCCTCGGCGACGCCGGTCACGAAATAGGCGACGCCCAGGCCGCGATCGCGGTCGATCCACAACCCTGAGCGCAGGCCATAGGCCTCGCCCGCATGGCCGACCCAGGGGCGGCCGTCACCGAACAGGTCGTCGGCGCAGCCTGCCACTCCGGTCGTGAGCGTCTGGCTGGCGAGGCCATAGCGGCAGATCGAACCGGCGGTCGTCTCGCCGGTGACGCCGTTGCTGCCATCATAGGTCCACAGCGGGCGGAGCAGCAGGTCGACCGAGGCGGGCTTGAGGAAGCGCCGTCCACCCGACCGGCCCTCGTTCAGCAGCATCTGTCCGATCCGTGCCAGATCGCGCGCCGAGATGCGCAGGCCCCCCTGCGGTGAGAAGAGCGCGCCGTTCGCGCCGGGCTGCCAGCGGTTCAGGTCGCAGCCACCGTCGCGTGCCGGCACGACCGGGCAGGCGGGGCGCCGGCCGCCATCGTCGTCGCGCACCCCCTTGCCTGAGGCGTCGTAGAGCGTGACCGCCCGCGCGATGGTGGCATCGTCGCAGCTTGCCCAGTTGAAGCAGGCGCGCAGCCTCAAGGGGCGCAGTACCAGCCGCTGCATCAGGCGGTCGAAACGCTCCCCCGTCACCCGCTCCATCGCCGAGGCGACGATGGGGAAATTGATATTGGCATAGCGGAAATGGTCGCCGGGGCCGTGTGCCGCGTCCCATGCGGCCGGATCGGCGAGCGCCTCGCGCAGCGACCGGTCGAGCGGCAGCGCATAGTCGATCCCGTCCACCAGCGACGCCCGGTGCGACAGCAGCAGCCGCAGGCTGATCGGGCGATCGGGAAAGGCGGGGTTGCGCAACCGCCAGCCGAGATAGGTCGAGACATCGGTGTCGAGGTCGAGCCGGCCTTGCTCGACCAGCCGCAGCACGCCGATGGCGACGACCAGCTTGCTGATCGAGGCGATGCGGACCGGATCGTCGGCGGTCACGCGGCGACCGCTGCGGCGGTCGGCCACCCCCCGGCTTATGGGCGTCGCCAGCGCATGGTTCGTGAAGCCTAGGCGAACCGAGGCGAAGTCCATAGGTTCGGCGGCGAGCGGGGCCGCGAGCAGCGACCCGGAAATTATCAGCAGGCGGGCGGCGATGCGCATCGTCCGATCATGGAAGGGTTAGCGGGTGCAGGCAATCCGTCGTTTGGCGCGCTGGACGGGATGGGCGCTGCTCGCGCTTGTCCTGCTGGGCGGGCTGTTCTGGCTCACGCGCGGCTATTGGCTCGACCGGATCTATTATCGCGGGCCGGCCAGCGATCATTATGACGGACATCGTTTCCGCAACCCGACCGGCGACGGGGGCCAGGTCAAACCGTTCAAGGTCGGTATCGACCGGCTGTGGCGCACCGCGACGGGGCAGCGCGGCGACGTCTGGCCGGAGACGATCGCGGTCACACCCTCGCGTCCGCCCGCCCGCGTCGAGGGTGCCGCGATCCGCGCGACCTGGGTCGGACATGCGACCGTGCTGATCCAGACGCAGGGCCTGAACATCCTGACCGACCCGATCTGGTCCGATGTCGCCGGCCCCTGGAACCGCGTCGGTCCGCGCCGCGTGCGGGCGCCCGGCGTGCGGTTCGAGGATTTGCCGCCTATCGACCTCGTCCTCGTCAGCCACAATCATTATGATCATATGGATCTGCCGACGCTGCGGCGACTGTGGCAGCGCGACCGGCCGCTGATCGTGACGGGTCTGGGCAATGACAGCATCCTGCGCGACGCCGGCATTGCCGCGCAGGCGCGCGATTGGGGCGGGCGCTTGGCGGTCCGGCCCGGCGTGTCGGTGATCGTCGAGCGGGTCCAGCATTGGAGTTCGCGCTGGGGCGAGGACCGCAACCGCGCGCTGTGGAGCGGGTTCACCGTCACCCTGCCGGGTGGCAACATCTTCTTTGCCGGCGACACCGGCTGGGGCGACGGCAGCTGGCCGCGTGACGCGGCGGGGCATGGACCCTTCCGCCTCGCCGTCCTGCCGATCGGTGCCTATCATCCGCGCGAGGTGTTCGGCCAAAGCCATGTCGATCCGGCCGAGGCGGTACGCGTGCTGGGCGTGCTCGGGGCGCCCAAGGCGCTCGGCATCCACTGGGGTACGTTCCACCTGACCGATGAAGGGCCCGACGTACCGCCGCGCGAATTGGTCGCACAAAGCAAAGCGGCCGGCGTTGCCGCCGACCGCTTCGTCACGATCCAGCCCGGCCAGGCGATCGAGATCGCCGGCCGGTGATGACCCTTACTTGAGCTTGCGGACCTCGGCGGCGGTCAGCGAGGTCGTCACGCCGTTGTCGGCCTTGGTGAGCGTGCCGATCGCCAGCGTCGCCATCTTCGCGTCGTTGATGACGACGATCGCGGCCGGCGCGCCGTCGGCGCCCTTCTTGACCTCATAGACGCGGCCGAGCTTCTTGCCGTCGGCGCTGGTCACCAGCATGCCGTTCTTGACGGTGAGGGCTTCCTGCGCAAGCGCGGCGCCCGAAAGGCCGAGCGAGGAGACGATGGCGGCGGCGATGATGATGGAACGCATCGGTGCAAACTCCGTTATGAAAATGCCTGAGGCGATGCATCTGCCGACCCGTTCGGCGCACCGCTATGGGGACACTATCGTCGCTTAGTGCCGCAAAATCTTATGGCGTACTCCCATTTGGGTATCGCTTTATTCGCTTTGCGGCATCGCGGCATGAGTGGATTGATTCGGAACCATCTTTCCGAAAATCTATCGCGATGGATTATCGGTGCTTTTTCGCGAACTCTGCCCTGTGTGCGCCGCGACATATGCCCGAATCGAACGTTGTGCACTGCATTAAAGGACAGGTGTGCAGATTATCGGTCCGAGCGCGCCGTCTGCCAGCGGGTTTCAGGAAGAAACAGCGTCGTCACCAGCGCGACGCCCATGCAGCCGGTGACATACCAGAAGAAGGCGCTTTCCACGCCGGCGCTCTTGAAGCCCAGCGCGACCGATTCCGCTGTACCGCCGAAGATCGCCTGGCTGACGGCATAGGGCAGGCCCACGCCCAGCGCGCGGATGTGCGGGGGGAAGAGTTCGGCCTTGACGACCGCGCTGGTGGCGCTTGAACCCGAGATGATCAGATAGGCGACGCAGAGCAGCAGGAAGGCCTCGACCATGCCATCGGCGCGGCCCAGCGCGGTGAAGAGCGGTACCGTGCCGATGATGCCGCCGATCCAGCACCAATAGAGCAGGGGCTTGCGCCCGACCTTGTCCGACAGCGCGCCGAGCATCGGTTGGATCACCACATAGAAAATCAGCGCGGCCGAGCAGATCAGCGAGGCCTTGTCCTTGGCGAAGCCGGCACTGCCCACCAGATATTTCTGCATATAGGTGGTGAAGGCATAGAAGCTGACATTGCTGCCGATCGACAGGCCGAAGACCAGCGCGACCTGCTTCGGTCGCTCGCGCAGCAGGGTCAGCAGGCCGCCCTTGCGCCGCCCGCGGTCGCTCTCCTCGACGAAGTCGGGGGTCTCGTCGATCCCGCGCCGCAGCCAGAACACCGCCACGGCAAGGAGTGCGCCGGTCGCAAAGGCGAGCCGCCAGCCCCAGGCCTCGAGCTGCGCCTCGGTCAGGAAGAAAAATTGCAGCGTGACGAGCAGGCCGAGCGCCAGCAACTGTCCGGCGATCAGCGTCACATATTGAAAGCTAGACCAGAAGCCGCGTTTGTCGGGCGGGGCGATCTCGGTCAGATAGGTGGCCGCCGTGCCGAACTCGCCGCCCAGGCTCAGTCCCTGTGCCATCCGCGCAAAGGTCAGCAGGACCGGCGCCCAGATTCCGATCGTCGCATAGGTCGGCGCGCAGGTGATGATCAGCGATCCCGCGCACATCAGCGTGATCGACCAGGTCAGCGCGCTCTTGCGCCCATAGCGGTCGGCCAGCATGCCGAGCAGCCATCCGCCCAGCGGCCGCATGAGAAAGCCGATCGCGAAGACGACGCTGGTGGACAGCAGCTGCGCGGTCGGGTCGCTCGCCGGAAAGAAGCTCTGCGCGAAATAGAGCGAGAAGGCCGAATAGATATACCAGTCGTACCATTCGACGAGATTGCCGAGCGAACCGCCGATGACCGACCGGATCGGGCGGCGTGGACTGGACTGGGCCTGCAAGATGGATCCTCCCCGCTGTCGCGACGGTGGCTGTCTGCCGGGAAAGCGGAGGCGTGACTAGGCGTGAATTGGCGTATTGGGGAAAGGGGGCGAATGTCCGGATCGGAAAATCGCCCGATGCGGCCGTGCTGGCCAACAGTTCTCGGCGATCCTGGCGAAGCGGGGCTTCGACGAGCTGGCGATCAGCGTTCATCATGCGCGCGTCGCCGGGGAAATGAACATTCCCCACAAGGACCCCTTCGACCGTCTGCTGATCGCTCAGGCGCAGTCGGAGGACATGGTGCTCATATCGAACGAGGCGCTGTTCGATGGCTTCGCGGTCAAGCGCTTATGGTAGAATTTTAAGGATGCACTTCACAAAGCTGGCGCACGGCGCAGATCTTAGAGCCGCCGCCGCCGACGACGACGACGACGACGATCGAAGGTTCGGCGACGATAGCACCCTTAACTGCCCAATGCTCTACGCTGCAGCTTCGACCAGAGTCCTTGCCGCAGGACGGAAGGGGCAGGTCTCCTCCTTCTCGGCCATGTCGAAGACGAACAGCATCTTTGCCAGACCGCCGAGATAGCTCATGACCGTGCCAAGCTCGAGGATCTGCGCATCGTCGAAGTGCTTGTGCAGCTTGGCGTAAAGCTCGGGTTCGAGATGCCCCTGAATGTTGGTCATCAGGAATTCGTCAGCCAGTTCGAGCACCGCGATCTCGACATCGCTGAAGATCGATCGATCGCCCTCAATGGCATTCAACTGCTCTTCGCTGTAGCCGACTTCCTTGGCGCCGATGGTGTTGCCCAGGTTGCAGCTGCGGCAGCCGTGACCGAGGCTCATGCGCAGCCGGGCAAGATGCTTGAGTTTGACGTCGACGCGCCCGCCGTAGAATATCTTCTCGTAGAAATCGACCATGGTGAAGTCGAGAAGTTCCGGTGCGTGGGCGCCTTTCTCGATGAATCCGGCCTGGCCCGTCAGTTTATAGACGAAGTCCCAGTCCTGCTGGAGCTTGGGAGACAGTTCGTCCCGGCGGAAACTCTTGATCGTATCGGCCATGCATCTTCTCCTGTCTACGCCGCTGGTTCGATCATGCAGTGTTTTTCTGCATGATTTCAGCAGTCTATATGCAGGGAAGCTATCATGGCGGCGGTGCCCCCCGGCCTAGCCATTATGCTAGGCGCCTTGGCCCACATCGTTTCAGCCAGGCGTCGCCGAATTTCGGATAAGCCCCCTAAAACAGGCCCAGTCCCATCACCTCCACCTCGTCGAGGATCAGGCCGAAGACGAAGTTCAGGCGCAGGCGGTAGGCCTTGGCGCTTTCGATCTCGCTTTCGACCTGTTCCTTCGCGGTGTGGCGGACATAGCGGCGGTCGACGAGCGAGGCGAAGCCGCTGGGGAGGACCAGGCTGACGATCGTCTGGCTGGTGAAGCGGGTTTCGGGGCGGGTCGAGGTCCAGTGGTTGGACATTTCCAGATCGGCCGGAAATACGCGGTCGGTGGTGAAGCTGTACTGCCGTTCCCAGCCTCCGGCCCGGTCCGCGCCGGGGGCGAGGCGCTCGAGCGTCCAGCCATGGTCGGCATCGAGGCGCATGCGGAACAGCGCGCCGTCGGGGCCGGGGGTCTCGGCGCCGTCGCTGAGCGGCATGGGGGGCGCATAGCCGCCGCCGAAGCCGGCATCGGCGAGCCAGGTCTGCCCGCCGATCTCGACCAGATTGGCGGTGTGGGTGCGCGGCGGGAGGCCTTCGGTGCGCAGCCAGACGCGCGCGAGGATCGGCCGCGCCTCGAACCCGATCGCGTGCAGCGCGCGCAGGAACAGCTGGTTCTGCTCGAAACAATAGCCGCCGCGGCGATGGTGGACGAGCTTGGCGAAGACATGGTCGGGATCGAGGCTGATCCCGCGCCCCAGCGAAATATCGATATTTTCGAACGGTATGGTCAGCCGGTGCTGGCGCTGGAGGAAATCCATGCCGCCCCAGTCGGCCTCGGGCGCCTGTTTCAACCCGATCCGCGCGAGATAGGCGTCGAGGTCGAAATCGGCGGGGTTGGTCGTGTCGCTCATTTCTTGCAGGATCCGGTACGGTGACCGCTGCCTTCGGTCACGATCTTCACGGGCTTGCCTTCCTTCATGCCGGTTGAAACGGTCGAGATCTTGTAGCTGTCGGCCGTGTAGCTGCCCTTCGATGCGACGAGCAAGCCGTCAGGGAAACGCTTGTTGGTGCAGAAGGCGTCATAGGCGAGCTGTCCGCCCGCCATCGAGAAGCGCCGCTTGGTGCAGACCGCCGCATCGTCCTGGGTCAGCAGCGCCTCCGGCCGGCGCGCCAGTTCGGCGGCGTCGTGGCAGCTGGAGCGCTTGCGGTTGCCGGCGAACATCTTGATCACCCATTGCGGCACGCCCGGCACGTCGGCGCTCAACATGGTCGTGTGGTGGGTCCAGCCGCCGGGAGCGAAGCCGTCCGCCGCAGCGGGCGTGGCGGGAACAAGCGTCAGTGCGGCGGTAGCGGCAAGCGGGCCGATGCCGGTCGAAAGGCGGGCTTTGATCATCCGTGGGTCCCTCATGGGCTGCGCATGTGGATCTGGTCGTGGTGCAGCCATTGCTGATTTACGGGTCGGTGGCGGGAAAAGGTTGCGGGGGGCTCAGCGAAAGCGGTTCAATTTGCGGGCATAGCGCTGCAGGCGTAGCGGAACCCAATCCTGGATGAAATGGTCGATCGCGACGCGCCGGTCAGGCCGGTCGCCGCTGCCGGGGCGCGGGCGGAAGACGGTCGTGCGCTCGGGCGCGTCGGCTTCGTCGGCGGGGAAGGCCGTGTAATAATAGGTCGCGATCGAGCGGCGCGAACGATCGGGCGGGCAGCGCAGCGGATCGGGGTGGCCGTGAAAGCTGTCGGCGTCGGTGTTGAAGACGACCGCCCGGCCGAGCAGCGGGGCGACGCGTAGCTCGCAGTGGTGCATGGCGCGATCCCACAGTTCGAGCTCGCCGCCCCATTCGGGCTGCCAGCCTTCGTTCAGATAGATGAGCAGATTGAGTCGCCGGCGGAGCTTCAGGCGGGGATGGCGGTTGAAGTCGGCATGGACCGACAGATGACCGCCCGGCAGCGTCTCGTGCAGCCCGCCGCCCAGATACCAGGGGTCGGGCACCAGCCCCTCGATTCCGGTCAACGCCTCGAGAAAGCCGAGAAAGGCCGCGCCGTTGAGCTCGCCGAGCAGCGTCCGCAGCCCGCCATGGTCGATGTCCTCGGGCCCGAACTGATATTTGAACCGCTCCTGGTCGCGGTCGAAGAAGCGCTTGCCCGTCCGGTCGGGGAAATGCTCGGCGAGCCCAGCGAGCAGAGCCGGGTCGATCAGCTCGTCGATGACGATGTGCGGGAAGGGGGAGGCCTCCGCATAACGCTCCGCCAGCGCCGTCCCCGCCGCACGGCACGTGGCCGCGTCGAACCCAGGCGCGCCGCCCTGGTCGCGATAGGGAAGCAGGCCGCCGGACTGGCTCATGGGGAAGGAAGATAAAAGGTGAACATTCGCGCCCTCTATCCTACATATGCAAAGCCATGACCATCCAGATCCGCACCAGCCTCGATGACGTCGATCTCGGGCAGAGCTTCGTCCCGCACCGGCCGGAGCGGCCCGCAAAGAGCGAGGGCGGCAAGGCGTTCAAGCTCGTCTCCGACTATCAGCCCTCGGGCGACCAGCCGACCGCGATCGCCGAACTGGTGGCGCAGGCCGAGCAGGGCGAGCGCGACCAGGTGCTGCTGGGCGTCACCGGATCGGGCAAGACCTTCACCATGGCGAAGGTGGTGGAGCAGCTGCAGCGCCCGGCGCTGGTGCTGGCGCCGAACAAGATCCTCGCGGCGCAGCTGTACGGAGAGTTCAAGCAGTTCTTTCCCGACAATGCGGTCGAGTTCTTCGTCAGCTATTATGACTATTACCAGCCCGAGGCCTATGTGCCGCGCACCGACACCTATATCGAGAAGGAAAGCTCGATAAACGAGGCGATCGACCGGATGCGCCACTCGGCGACGCGCTCGTTGCTGGAGCGCGACGATGTGCTGATCGTCGCCTCGGTTTCCTGTCTCTACGGTATCGGATCGGTCGAGACCTATTCGGCGATGATCTTCGACCTGAAGAAGGGGCAGACCGTCGACCAGCGCGAGATCATCCGAAAGCTGGTCGCGCTGCAGTATAAGCGCAACGACGCAGCGTTCCAGCGCGGCAATTTCCGCGTGCGCGGCGACAATCTGGAGATTTTCCCCTCGCATTATGAGGACAGCGCGTGGCGCATCTCGTTCTTTGGCGACGAGATCGAAAGCATCGTCGAGTTCGATCCGCTGACCGGCAAGAAATCGGCCTCGCTCGATTACGTCCGCGTCTACGCGAACAGCCATTACGTCACGCCCGGCCCGACGATGAAACCGGCGATGGACGCGATCCGGCATGAATTGTCCGAGCGGCTGAAAGAGCTGGTCGGCGAGGGGAAACTGCTCGAAGCGCAACGTCTGGAGCAGCGCACCAATTTCGATCTC
>JAIYAJ010000212.1 GCA_027489105.1 Zymomonas sp.
GGCCTCTGCCACCGGCGACTATGGCGCGGCCTCTGCCACCGGCTACCAGGGCGCGGCCTCTGCCACCGGCTACCAGGGCGCGGCCTCTGCCACCGGCGGCCGGGGCGCGGCCTCTGCCACCGGCGACTATGGCGCGGCCTCTGCCACCGGCTACCAGGGCGCGGCCTCTGCCACCGGCGACTATGGCGCGGCCTCTGCCACCGGCGACTATGGCGCGGCCTCTGCCAAAGGAAAGTTCAGCGGCGCCTACGCGACTGGCTTCGGTGGCAAGGTGAGCGGCGTTGAAGGCTCCGCTCTCCATCTGGACGAGCGCGTCTACAATTACGGCCACCCTGACCACGGCAAGATTGTCGCCGTGTGGGCGGGGATCGTAGGCCAGAACGGCATCAAGCCGGGCGTCTTCTACACGCTGCGCGACGGCAAGCCGGTGGAGGCCGCGCCGTGATGCGCATCGTCACCGCCGCTGCCGAATTCGCCGCCCTCCCCATCCTCTTCGCCGGCGCTTTTTGCGTCTGGCTGATCACACCCTGAGAGGACGATATGAGCGACCTCTTCACCCTCCATATGCGTTCGGGCCTGTGCTGGGTCTCCCATCACGCGAACGCGCGATGCCAGGGCTTCAGCTTCTACCTCGGCATGGCGTTTCACGACGTGTCGAACGCCCTTGCCGCGGCCAACGCCATGCGGGACCGGCAGCGACAGGCCACGTGCCTGCGCATCCTGAGCTGGATGCGCGCCGCCATGCGGGCGGGGGCTGCGCAATGACCGTCAGCATCGGCGGGATCGCCATCCTCATCATCGTGATGGTCTCGCTCTGCGAGATCGTCGCCGCCAAGCGGAGGGCCTGATCGATGGCCTACGTCCCGCCCCCGCGCGCGCCTATCAGCGAGGCCGATTATCTCGCGCTCGACCTGTTCCTCGTCGTCGGCGGTCTGGTCCTGATCGGTTGGGTCGTCTTCGTCGGCGCGATGCTCGCCGCCGGCCTGATCCGGAGGCGCAGGCCATGACCGCGCTGCGCACCTATCAGCGCGAGGCGATCGATGCCGTGCACGCCTACTGGAACAACGGCGGCGGCAATCCCCTGATCGACCTCGCCACCGGCACGGGCAAGAGCGTCGTGCTGGCCCAGCTCGTTCGCGACGTCGTCGAGCAGTTCGATGCCCGCGTCCTGGTCCTGACGCACGTCAAGGAGCTGGTCGAGCAGGATCTCGCCGCCACGCTGCGTCTGTGGCCGGAATGCCCGGCCGGCATCAACTCCGCCAGCCTCGGCCGGCGCGACACCCGCGCCCAGGTGCTGTTCGCCTCGATCCAATCCGTGTTCCGGCTGGATCACTCTGCGCTCGGCAAGCGGCATGTGGTCATCGTGGACGAGGCACACCTCGTACCGCGCGCCGGCGACGGCATGTACCTGTCGCTCATCAACCGGTTGCGCGAAGGCGAGCCGGACATGCGCGTCGCCGGCTTGACCGCGACGCCGTTCAGGCTCGACAGCGGCCGTCTGGACGAGGGCGATGGGCGGCTCTTCGACGACATCGTCTACACCTACGGGATCGGGGAGGGCGTGCGCGACGGCTACCTGTCGCCGCTGCGGTCCCTCAACGGCGCCTCCGGCCAGATCGACGCAACGAAGGTTGCGCGGCGCGGCGGTGAGTTCATTCCCGGCGCGCTGGAGGCGGCCACCAACACGGACGCTCTCGTCAAGGCCGCGGTCGAGGACATGGTGCACCGTGGCGAAGATCGTCGCGGCTGGATTGTCTTCTGCACGGGTCTCGACCATTGCGAGGCGGTGCGTGCCGAGCTTGTGCGCCGCGGCATCGCGGTTGCCAGCGTCACCGGCGAGACGCCGCGCGATGAGCGCGCCCGGGCCATCCGCGACTTCAAGGCGGGGCGCCTGCGCGCTCTGACGAGTGTCGGCGTGCTGACGACGGGCTTCGACGCGCCGCATGTCGACCTGATCGCCATGATGCGACCGACGCTTTCGACCGGGCTCTACGTCCAGATGCTGGGCCGCGGCACGCGGCTCGCCAGCGGCAAGAGCGACTGCCTGGTCCTCGACTATTCGGGCAACGTACGCCGGCACGGGCCGGTGGATGCGATCGAGGCGGCGCGCAACGAGCGCAAGGCCAAGGGCGCTGCGGCCGAGAAAACCGACGTCGACACGGTGCGGGCCAAGGAATGCCCGTCGTGCGGCTCGCTCGTCGCGCTACGCACGATGGAGTGTGCCGATTGCGGCCACGCATGGCCCGTCGAGCCAAAGCACGAGGCCAAGCCCGATGCCGAAGCCGCCGTCATGGTGCGCGAGGTGGAAGAGCGCTGGTTGACCGTCGATGCGGTCGAGGCTCGTCCGCACATCTCCCAGGCCGGTAACCTTACCCTGCGTGTCGACTACATCGTCGGCCTGCGGACCTATCCGGAATGGGTGTCCGTCGGCGCGCCCGGCTGGGGCGGAGAGAAGGCGCGGCTCTGGTGGCTGCGCATGACGGGCGACGACGCGACACCCGGCGACGTCAACACCGCCGCCGACCGGATCAAGAGCGGCGCGGCCGAGATCGACTGCACGGCGATCCGCATCAAGCGCGACGGCAAGTACTGGCGCGTCTCCGAGCGGCTTCGATCCGATGGCAAGGCCGTCGACGAGAAGCTGAAGGTCCGGCTCGTCGAGGGGAGGGCCGCAGCATGAGCGAGCACCTTTCCGCCTATCGCGCCCTCTGTGCATCCAAGCGAGCCGAGCCGATCCGCGCGGGCATCACCCGCACGCCGGAGCTCAACGCCACGCTCCGAGATCATCAGCGGCATGGCGTCGAGTTCGCCCTCCGTGCCGGTCGCTCTGCGCTCTTCTACGATACCGGGCTCGGCAAGACCCGCATGATGCTCGACTGGGGCAGGTGCGTCGTCGAGCACACGAACAAGCCCGTCCTGATGCTGGCGCCGCTGGCCGTCGGCCTGCAGCACGTCAAGGAAGCGGAGGTGATGGGCGTCGAGGCGTCGATATCGCGCTTCGGCATGCCGCCGTCGTCGCCGCGCATCGTCATCACTAACTACGAGCGCCTCGAGCGTTTCGACCCGACCGACTATGCCGGCGTCATCCTTGACGAGAGCTCGATCCTCAAGAGCTTCACCGGAGCGACCACGCGCAAGCTGATCGAGACGTTCAAGGACACGCCGTTCAGGCTCGCGGGGAGCGCGACGCCCGCGCCGAATGATCATGCCGAGCTCGGCCAGCATAGCGAATTCCTGGGCGCCTCTTCGGCAACGATGATGCTCACCAAGTTCTTTCTCCATGACAGTGCCGATACCGGTCAGTGGCGCCTTAAGGGGCATGCCGTGCGCCCGTTCTGGGATTGGGTGGCGTCCTGGGCGCGATGCGTCAGCAAGCCGTCGGATCTCGGCTTCAGCGACGAAGGCTACGAGCTGCCGCCGCTCGATATCATCCGTCACGTCGTCCAGGCCGACCGATTGCAAGAGGCTGGCGAGGAACGCGACGGCCAGTTCCGAATGTTCCGCATTCCGGAACGATCGGCGACGTCGATCCATAAGGAAAAGCGCCTCACGGCAGCCGATCGCGCGGCCAAAGTGGCGGAGATCATCGCCGCAATCCCCGCCGGCGAGCCGATCTGCATCTGGGTCGACACGGATTACGAAGCTCAGGCCGTGCGTGCCGCGGTGCCGGATGCCGTCGAAGTCAACGGGAAGATGAATGCCGACGTCAAGGAAGAGCGTCTGGCCGGGTTCAGTTCCGGCGAGGTCCGCATCCTTCTGACGAAGCCGTCGATTGCTGGCTACGGGCTCAACTGGCAGCACTGCAACCAGGCGATCTTCACCGGCCTCTCGTTCTCGTATGAGGCCTTTTATCAGGCGGTGCGGCGCTTCTATCGCTTCGGCCAGGCCAAACCCGTCTCTGCGCATGTTGTCATGGCGGACACAGAGGCGGCCATCGTCGCCGCCGTTCAGCGCAAGGCCGGCGATCACGAGCGGATGAAGGCGGAGATGGCATCCGCCATGCGCCGCGCCGCCGTCGAGCACACCGTCCTCCAGACCTACAACCCCGAACAGAAGGCCACGCTGCCCGCGTGGATGGCCGCATGAACGTCTTCGATCAGAAGATCGGCGAGCGCTTCGCCGCGTACAACGTCGATACCGTGGAATTCACGGCCGGCATGCCGGCCAACTCCATCGACTTCAGCGTGTACTCTCCGCCGTTTGCGCACCTCTTCGTCTATTCGGAGAGCGAGCGGGACATGGGGAACGTCGCCGACTACGACGAGTTCAAGACGGCATATTCGCCGCTTGTCGCAGACCTTCTTCGCACGACGAAGCCAGGCCGCATCAGCGCGGTTCATTGCTCTGACGTGCCGACCACGAAGTCCCGGGACGGCGTCATCGGCCTCACCGACTTCCCCTCGTACATCCGCGAGGCGCACGAGGCCGCCGGCTGGATCTATCACGCCCGCGTGACGATCTGGAAAGACCCGGTTGTGGAGATGCAGCGCACGAAGGCGCACGGGCTTCTCTACAAGACTTTTCGGACTGACGCCTCGCGGTGCCGAGTCGGCATGCCCGATTACATGCTGATCTTCCGCAAGCCAGTCGAGGGCAAGACCGACAAGTCGCCGGAACCAGTCGTCCACGATCCAAATCGATACCCGGTCACGGCATGGCAGGAGCTCGCGTCGCCCGTCTGGATGACCATCGACCAGACGAACGTGCTGAACGTGAAAGTGGCTCGTGAAGACAAGGACGAGCGACACCTTTGCCCGCTACAGTTGGACGTCATCGAACGTTGTCTGACCCTCTACAGTAACCCTAACGAGACCGTGTACTCGCCGTTCATGGGCATCGGCAGTGAAGGTTATCAGTCCCTGCGCATGGGCCGCCGCTTCATCGGGACCGAGCTCAAGCCGGCATACTTCCGACAGGCCATCAAAAACCTCGATCAAGCCGAGCGTGAAGGGCCGGCGACAGACCTCCTCGCTGGAATCGCGGCATGAACCGCCCCCGCAAATACGATCATGACGCGATCCTTGAGGATTGGCGGCAGGGCCTGACAACGCGGGCCATCGTCGAGCGGCACCATCTGGCCGGAGAGCATGCGCTCCGCACGATCCTGAACCGGCGGCGGCAGGCCGGCGACCCTCGCGCCATCCATCGCATCAGCGTCCGCCCGATCAACACCGAGGCGCGGTGCATCGCAGTGACGGTGCCCTTGACCGCCTTCGACGCAATCGAGGCCGCCGCGACGGCGCGAGGCGAGACGGTGACGGGACTTTGCCGGCGGATCATCACCACGGTCGCCACCGACGGCATGGTCGACGCCGTTCTGGACGACCGGTCATGAGGGCCGCCGTCCTGATGCGCTGCGACGCGGACCCGTGGGTGCCCGGCACCTGCGCCGCGTGCGGACGCCGCGCCACGGGCATCGGAGTTCAGGGCCCTCGACGCGGCATGGTCGCCTGGGTCTGTTCCGTCCCCTGTCTCGAACCCGCAAAGGCCCTTGCCATGATGAAGGCGCATGAAATCGATCGCGTCGAAGAGGACGCGTGCAAGGCGGCGGCGGCCGTCGTTACCGAGGCCATCCTGACAGACGTCTTCGGCGCGCTCTGGGATGCCGGCGCCCGCGACCTGGCCAGCGTCGGTCCCGAACAGGTCGAGGCGGCCGTCGAGGCCCTGGCCAAGGGCTCGATGGGCGGGCACGTCCAGGCGTCGCTCAAGGCCTTCGGCGATGCGGTGCGCGGCGAACTGAAGGACGGCGTTCCGTTCTAGCGCTGCCCGCTCCGGTTAACGTTACCCTTTCACCCTCTCGCAGCGGACCACCATGACCAGCCCCAATCTGGCGGCAGCCCTGACGCTCGCTGGCCACGGCATCGCCGTCTTCCCCTGCGCCCCGGACAAGAAGCCGCGGCCGGGTGTGCGCTGGCGGCAAGAGGCGACGGCGGACGAAGCGCGAATCCGCTCCTGGTGGCGCCGCTGGCCGGACAGCCTCCCGGCCTTCGAGCCCGGCCGGCATCAGCTCGTCGTCATCGATTGCGACCGCCACGGCCAAGCCGACGGCGTCGCGGCGCTCGAGGCGATGGCCGGGGAGCGGGGCGAGGATCACCGCGACTGGCCGACGGTCGAGACGCCGTCAACGGGCCGACACGTCTTCTTCCGCCAGGACGGATCGCTGACCAATGCCAGGGGCACGCTGCCGGCCGGCATCGATGTGCGCGGCACGGGCGGCTATGTCATCGCCGAGGGGGCGACGCTGCCAGACGGCCGCGCCTATCAGCCGCTCGGCGACGGTCTCATCGCCGCCATGGAACACGACGCCGTGCCGCGCCTGCCGGACTGGCTCGCGGACATCCTGAAACCGCCTGTGCCTGTCGTGATGGAGCCGGAAAGGGTATCGGCAGTATCGAGCCCCTTGCCGCCGGCCAACAGCGGCGCGCGCGAGCGGGCTGCATTCGAGGCGGCGTTGGCGTCGGAGATCGCCAATGTGCGCGGCGCCGTGGAAGGCCAGCGCAACGCCACGCTCAACACGTCCGCGTTCTGCCTCTACCAGATGGTCGCTTCCGGCTGGGGGGGCGCTGCGGAAGTCGAGCACGCCATGACCCAGGCTGCGCTCGCCATCGGGCTTCGCCAGCCGGAGATCGGCAAGACGCTCGCATCCGCCCGTCGCTCCGGCATGGCCAAGCCGCGGCCGCCGCTGTCCGACCGGGAAGGTCATGACGCGCCCGCCATCGAGATCAGGCTGAAGCGCAAGGACGGCGTGACCTATGACGCGGAAACCGGCGAGATCGTCGAGGATGGCGAGGATGATGATGAGGATGGCGAGGAAGCGGCGCCGCCGATAGACGAGGGGCTGACGCGGGTGGACGGCGTGCTTGGCGATCTCGTCGAGTGGATCACGTCATGCAGCCCGACCGGCAACCGCCTTCTGTCGCTCGCCGCCGCGCTTCCGCTCATGGGCACCGTACTCGGCCGGCGCATGGCCACGCCCACGGGCGGCGGGCTGGAGCTCTACATCATCTCGTTGCTGGAATCGGGCGGCGGCAAGAGCGCCCCCATGGCCTGCGTCTCGCGCCTCATGGAAATGGCGCGGCTTGACAACCAGCATATCGCCCCGCCCGAATTCCGGTCCGGCGCTGCGTTCGGCGATCAGCTCTGCCGCGCGCCCCTGTCGCTATCCATCATCGATGAGATCGCGGACTATTTCGGCGTCCTGCTCGGAGACCGGCAGCAAAGCCATCAGGTCGAGCTGGAGAAGCTGCTGAAGGAGCAATGGGGCAAGGGGTTCGATCAGCCGCTTCGCACCGCACATTCCAGAAGCGCGAGCGGCACCAAGGTTTCCGTGCCCTGCTACTCGATCTACGGCACCACGACGCCGGAAGCGTTCTTTCGCGTCATCAAGAGCCGGCACGTCACGGGCGGCTTTGCAAACCGCCTGACCGTCATCAACGCATCGGGTGCGAACCGCGAGCACGTCATCACCGGCAACATCCGCACCCCGCCCGCTCGGCTTGTCGAGGCAATCCAGTCGCTCTACGCCATGGGGGGCGGGGGAGGCAACCTGACAGCTTACGTCGACAAGAACAGTGCCGTCGATCCTGAACCGGTGATTGTGCCGTGGGAGAGCCAAACCGCGGAAAAGCGGTTCACGGATTTCGACGCGGAGTGCAAGGGGTTCTACGCCAGCATGGGCGACATGGGGAAGATCTATGGCCGCACAGCCTTCATGGCCGTGAAGATCGCGACCATCCGCGCCTGCGGCCGCCACTCGCCCGTGACGCTCGCGGACATGGAATGGGGCATCGCCGTCGCACGGCAAAGCGCGGACCTGTTCCGACACGAGCTCGCATCCAAGATGCTCGACCCGCTGTCGGCCGGCGAGATGCTGATGAAGCTGGAAGAGCAGTTCACCAAACCGACCGAGAAGGGCAGGGCGATGATGGCCCGCTTCGGCGGCATGACCCTATCGCGCCGGTTCCTGTTCAAGAACCTGAAGCGCCATATCAACCGGCACCCGGGCGAGTTCGAGAACGCGCTGAAGGCCTTGCAATATGGCGGGCAAGTCGTGATCCACCGCATGAGCCAGTCCGGAGCCAAGGACGGGCTGGAAGTCGTGACCTATACCGGACGACGACGAGCGTCGTGAGCACCCTGAAGATCCCGCTTCGGCGGGTTTTTTTATGCCTGTAGGTTGGGGACGATCAGGACCAAAAGCGTCGGCACCGTCCCCAACCTAGCGTCCAAATCTGCACATTTTCGCCACAATTGGCGCTAGGTCGGGGACAAGCGTCCCCAACCTGTCCCCAACCTGGTCCCCAACCTAGAAATACTTATCTATATGAAATATATAGAGAATATATCCAGGTTGGGGACGGGGACGGCTGACCCCCTCCCCTGAGCCAATTTTGACCCCTGTAGGGGTGGGTCTATACGCGTGAGGCGTCCCCAACCTAGGGCTAAGGCTGGCTTGACGGGGCATGCCCAAATCGGGCATCACCGTCTCGCCGCCTGCCAAGCCTGCCAGCGCCGCTCCTACCGGGGCGGCCCATGCACGACCATCAAATCATTCAGGACCGACGCGAGTTCATCGCCCGCGCCTGGTCAGGCCAGATCGACGGGCGCTGCTGGACGGCATTCCAGATCGCCGGGCGGCTCGAGATCGAGCCCAAGAACGTCTATCGGCATCTGCGCATCCTGCGCGCCCAAGGCGATCCCCGCGCTCATCACAGGCCGGAATACGCCAACCAGAGCAGGGCGCGCCGAAGTGGCGCCGTTCCCGTCATGCATCGTCGCAGTGCCGCCGTCGCGGCCGCCCTGTGCAGCGCTGGCATCCTCAACGACATCGCCGCGCTGATCGCCGGCCCGGTGGAGGCCTGACATGCCCCGTCGCCGCGAGATGACCGAAGACGAGGTCAAGGCCGCCGCCGATCGTGCCGAGGGCATCAAGCCCGACGAGCCCGAGGCGAAGATGGGCCGACCGCCCAAGTAC
Source organism: Zymomonas sp. (assembly GCA_027489105.1). Next base: position 8,975 of record JAIYAJ010000212.1, read on the forward strand.
AAGCCCGAGTTCGCCGTCCAGGCCGCCAAGCTCTGCGACCTGGGCGCTACCGATGCCAATCTCGCCGATTTCTTCGAGGTGTCGATCCGCACCATCGAACGCTGGCGCACCGAACACCCTGACTTCTGTCGGTCCGTAAAGGAGGCGAAGGAAGCGGCCGACGCCCGCGTCGAGCGCAGCCTCTACCAGCGCGCCACGGGCTACACCTACGATGCGGTCAAGGTCATGCAGTACAAGGGCGAGGCGGTCGTGGTGCCCTATCGCGAGCATGTCCCGCCGGACACGGCCGCCATGATCTTCTGGCTCAAGAACCGGAAGAAGGCCGACTGGCGCGACCGGATCGAGCACACCGGCGAAGACGGCGGACCGCTGACGGTCAAGATCCTGCGCTTTGGGGAGAGTGAGTGATGCCAGCGGCTATTGACATAACGGGCCTTCGCTTTGGCCGGCTTGTTGCTCTGCGAAAGGTCGCCCCAATCAATAAACGGACCTTCTGGGCTTTCCGATGCGATTGCGGAACCGAAAAGGTTGCGAATGCGATGCATGTCAAAGCCGGTCGCATAATATCGTGCGGATGCGCTTTGACTGAATACCTGCATTCGGCGGAGCACGCCGCGACATGTAAAATAAATTCTTCTCTACCGCGAACACATGGACTGTCCAAGACGCCAGTCTATTTCGTATGGAAAGCCATGATCCAGAGGTGCGAAAATCCAAAATCAAAGGATTTCAAGCATTATGGAGCAAAGGGCGTGAAGGTCTGCGAAAGATGGAAAGCATTTGAGAACTTCTACAGAGATATGGGCGTTCCAAATGGTTTGACGCTCGACCGTATTGATCCTTCTAAAGATTATTGTCCGGAAAACTGCCGGTGGGCTGACTGGGTTACGCAGAATACAAACAAGAGGCAAAAACATGCCTGAGATTATCTTGCCGAACGGCTGGCGCCCGCGCCCCTATCAGATGCGTTTGTGGAGCTACTTGGAGAAAGGAGGAAAACGCGCGGTGGAGATTGCCCACCGCCGACAATGATGGGGCAAGGATGACGTGGCCCTGCACTGGGCGGCTTGCGCGTCCATGCAGCGGCCCGGCGTCTACTGGCACATGCTCCCCATGGCCAACCAGTCACGCAAGGCGATCTGGGAGGCCGTGAACCCGCATACCGGCAAGCTGCGCATTGACGAGGCCTTCCCCCAGGCGATCCGTACCAGCACCCGCAACACCGACATGCGCCTGGCCGTGGCCAGCGGTTCGGCATGGCAGGTCGTGGGGTCCGACAACTTCAACGCGCTCGTCGGCTCTCCGCCTGTTGGAGTCGTCTTTTCCGAGTGGGCGCTCGCCGATCCGAAAGCATGGGCGTACCTGCGTCCGATCCTTGCCGAAAACGGAGGCTGGGCGCTCTTCATCACGACCCCGCGCGGCCGCAACCACGCGGCGCGGATGTATGACGCCGCCGAGCGCGATCCCAATTGGTTCGTGGAACGGCAGACCGCGCTGCAGACAGGCGTCTTCACCCAGGAGACGCTGGACCAGGAGCGGGCCGAATACGTCCGCGATTATGGCGAGGAAGAGGGCGATGCCCTGTTTCGCCAGGAATACATGGTCTCTTTCGACGCGCCCATTCTCGGCTCCTATTACGGCCGCATCATCGAGCGGCTCGAGCAACAGGGCCGCCTCGTCGAGTTGGCCGTCGAGCCGCTCCTGCCAGTGCATACGGCCTGGGACCTTGGCGTCGGCGATTCCACGGCGATCTGGTGCTTTCAGGTGTCCGGCACCGAGATCCGCGTCGTCGACTGCATCGAAAGCCATGGCGTCGGGCTCGACTGGTATGCCGAGCAACTGAACGAGCGCGGGTACCACGGCATCGATTGGGTGCCGCACGACGCCCGGGTGCGGGAGCTCGGCGCGCCGGGCGCTCGCTCGCGCATCGAGACGCTCCAGATGCTGGGCAGGCGGCCGCAGATCGTGCCGAACCAAAGGCTTGAGGACGGCATCAACGCCGTGCGCCGTACGCTCCCGCATTGCTGGTTCGACCGTAAGAAGGTGGGGCCGACCGGGCTTGAGGCGCTGCGCAACTACCGGCGCGCCTATGACGAGGACCGCAAGGTCTTCGCCGATCATCCGTTGCACGATTGGGCCAGCCACTACGCCGATGCGTTCCGCTACCTCGCGCTCGCGTGGCAGGAGATGGCGGGCAAGCCGACCGGTGAGCCGGTCAAGCCGCGTGGCATCGAAGGGGCCCGGTTCGATGAGATCGCGCGGTTCGCGCCGGCGATGGAGGATTACCTTTGACCGAAGCCGGATTGAGCGCCGAGGCGGGCATGCTCCTGCATGCGATCATGACCAGTCAGGCGAACGCCATTCGTCTGCCACACGAGGCTCCCGAAGCCCGGGAGCTGGAGGCGCGTGGGCTGGCAACCATCGCAGACGGCATCATTCGTCCGACCGCCCAGGGCGCGGACGAGTTCTATCGGCGATCATGGGCGTACGTGGGATAGCTTCGGCCTGTGATCGCATGATGGTGACGCCATGGAGCCGTCATCCGCCCTGCCCGAAAAGCCGCACGACGAAGGTCACGAGCGCCGCGAAAGCGAGGCGAAGGCCCAGAGGTGGCTTGAGCGCATCGCGGCAGCCGAAAAGGAGATGGTGCCCTTCCGGGCTGACGTGAAGCGCGTCGTGCGCGCCTTCGGCCTTGATCGCAAGGACACCGAGCGCGCCAAGCGGCGCTTCGAGATCGCCTGGGCGAACCGCGAAATCCTGCAATCGGCCGTCTACGACCGTCCGCCGGTGTGCGTCGTGAAGTCCCGCTACACGCAAGGCGACCAGCTCGCGCGCGCCGTCTCCGAGTGCATGGAGCGTGCGGTCAACACCAGCTTCGATCTGCACGACGCGCACGAAACGCTGAAGGGCGTCCGCGACCAGCTCGTCGACTTCGCCCGCGGCACGGCCTGGGTGCGCTACGAGCCGACGATCGAACAGCAGCCGGTCGATGTCATGACCGCCGCGGCGATGGGTTTCGAAGGCGGCGAGGGCGAGGCGCCGACCTATCCCGTCAAGGTCGACGAGAAGGTCGCGCACGAGTTCGTGTCGTGGAACGACTTCGTGCACGGCAAGGCGAAGACATGGCCCTTGGTGCCGTGGGTCGCCAGGCGCGTCCACCTGACGAAGGACGAGTACGAGAAGCGGTTCCCGGGCAAGCCATACGCCACGACCTGGGCGGCCGATGACGGCAAGGATCGCGATATCCCGGTCTGGGAGATCTGGTGCAAGGAAAGCGACCGGGTCTATTGGGCGTCGCCGGCATGCCCGGAGCTTCTTGACGAGGAAGAGCCGCTCCTGTCGCTGAACGGCTTCTATCCCTGCCCGGCGCCTGCCTTCGGAACGCTGCGCAAGACGTCCGACGGATGCGAGACGCTCGTGCCGATTCCGGACGTGGTCTACTACGAGAGCCAGATCCAGGAGATCAACCAGCTCACGGCTCGCATCAACGCGCTGCAGGGCGCCTTGCGCGTGAAGGGCTTCTATCCGGCCGGGGCGTCCAACACGGGCGGCGCGTCTGCCATTGAGGCGGCGATCAAGTCCAACGACGACAACGCCGTCCTGGTGCCGGTGACGAACTTCGCGGCGTTCGGCGAGAAGTCGCAGGCCATCATGTGGCTGCCGGTCGACGTCGTGTCGAAGGTCATCACGGACTGCATCGCCGTTCGCCGCCAGCTGATCGACGACGTCTACCAGATCACCGGCATCTCCGACATCATCCGCGGCGACAGCGAGGCGAGCGAGACGCTTGGCGCGCAACAGCTCAAGGCGCAGTGGGGCTCCATCCGCATGCGCCGGAAGCAGAACGAGATGGCGCGGTTCGCGCGCGATCTTTGCCGCCTGACTGCCGAGATCATCGCCGAGCACTTCGACCGCGAGACGCTGGCGCGCCTGACGCAGATGGAGGTGACCGACGAGATGGTCACCTTGATGCGCGACGACCGGATGCGCGGCTACGTCATCGAGATTGAGGCGGACAGCACCGTCGCCAGCGACGAAAGCCAGGATCGGCGCGACCGGATGGAGTTCGGCACGGCGATGACGCAGGGCCTGACGGCCGGGGTGCAGTTGATCGGTCAGGCGGGGCCGATGGCGCCGGAGCTGGCGAAAATGGTGGGTGAGACGCTGAAGTTCGTGGTCCGCGGCTTCCCCGCCGCGCGTTCGCTCGAGCAGACCTTCGAAGACGGCATCAACGCGATCGTCGAGAAGCTCAACCAGCCCCAACCGCCGCCGCCCGATCCGAACCAGGCGAAGATGGCCGAGATCGAGACCGACGCGAAGCTGCGGCGCGAACAGATGATGGTCGATGCCGAGTTGAAGCGCGAGGGCATGATGCTCGACGCGAACATCAAGCGCGAGGCCGGCGCCATGGAGGCCGCGATGCAGCCTGCCCCTATGACGCCCGTGTCCTAGGAGAAGCCGTCCATGTCCCAGATTGTGATCGTTGCCTATGACGCTGCCGCCCGACGCTGGTACGTCGCGGAATCAGACATTCCCGGCCTGGCGGCAGAAGCCCCAACGCTCGATGAGTTGCGCCGGAAAATCGACGCCATCGTTCCCGATCTCATCGAAGCCGTGGGATAGCTTTGGCGTTTCGCGCTCGCATTCTGGCACCCGGACAACCACCGGACTGGCCATGCGCGAGCGCTACATCGTCGACAAGAAGACCGGCAAGCTGATCCCGCGCAATGAAGCCGCGCTGGAGAAGGCCGGCTTTCCGTCGATCATCCGCGACGCCATGGCGCCGATGCAGTCCATGGTCGACGGCAGGGTCTACGACAGCAAGTCGGAATACCTGCGCTCGATCCGCGAGGCGAATGCCCGCGACGGCGGCGATCGCGAGATCGTCGGGAACGACTACCGCCACCTCATGCGCGAAGCCCCCTATTCGCCCGGCGATAGCCGCCGGGAGATCGCGCGCACTCTGGAGCGACTTGGATGGTGAACGAAGACGACCTGCCCCCGGATGTCGATCCCAACGCCTCTGCGGCCGCCGAGGCGCCGGTGGCCGAGGCCGGCCCATCGTTGCGCGATGACATCTCTGCCGCCTTCGACAAGCTGTCGGAAGGCGAGGGGGACGCCGCCGCCGCGGCCGCAGGCCAGGTTCGCGACCCGGCGACGGGTCGCTTCGCGCCGAAGGTGGCCGACGGTCAGCAGCCCGTCGAAGGACAGCAGGCCGCGCCGCAGGAGGCGCAGCCGGGCGCGGTGCCGCCGTCGTGGTCCAAGCGCTCGGAATTGTTCGCCAAGGCGCCGCCGGAGCTTCAGGCGGCGATCGTCGAGCGCGAGGCCGAGATGGCCCGCGGCGTCGAGCGGTTCAAAGGCCTGGCCGAGTTCGCCGACATGGCGGAGAAGTCCGGCACCACGCTCCAGACCGCGCTCGCGGCCTACGTCAACATCGAGCAGATGTTGCATGCCGACTTCATCGGCGGCGTGAAGGAGATCTGCCGCAACTACGGAATCGAGCCCGCCGCTCTCGCGGCGCAGCTCGGTGGCGCGCCGGCTGCGGCGGGGACTCCGGCTCAGACCGGGTCGCAGCCGGCCGCGTCCGCGGCTCCCAATCCGGAGATCATCGAGCTCCGCCAGACGGTGCATTCGATGCGCCTCGAGCAAGCCGGCCGCGAGGTCCAGGCGTTCATGTCGGACCCGGCCAACAAGTACTTCGAAGAGGTGGCGGACGATGTCAGCCGCCTCATCAGGGCATCCAATGCCTCGGGCGACAACCTGAGCCTCAAGGATGCGTACGAACAGGCGATCTGGGCCAACCCGGCCGTCCGCGCTCGGCTCCTGGCCGAGCGACAGACGGAAGAGGCGAAAGCCCGCATCGCCACGGCGACCAAGGCGGCGACAACCGCTCAGCGCGCCGGCAAATCGCTTGCCGGATCGGCGGCCGGGTCACAGCCCGGGCCTGGGGATCAGCGCAGCGTTCGCGAAACCATCAGCGAGGCCTACGACAGTCTCGCGTCATGAACCCGCTCTGAGGTGCAATCATGCCGTCTCCCAACGTCAGCATCAACGACCTGATCGCGACGACGATCGAAAGCCGCAGCGGAGAGCTTGCGGACAACATCACGCTCCACATGCCGCTCTTCATGCGGCTGAAGAAGCGCGGCAACGTCACGCCCATCACGGGCGGATCGAAGATCCTGGAAGAGCTCGAGTACGCCGAGAACGGCACCGTGAAGTGGTATTCCGGCTACGAGACGCTCGACGTCGCGCCGCAGGAGATCTTCACGGCCGCCGAGTACGATATCCGCCAGCTGGCGGGCACCGTCACCACCTCCGGCCGCGAGCTTCTCCAGAATGATGGCAACAAGGAAGCCATCATCAATCTGGTCGAGAAGAAGTACAACAACCTCAAGTCCTCGCTCGCCAACACCATGGCCCGCTCCGTCCATTCGGACGGCACCGGCAACGGCGGCAAGCAGATCATGGGGCTCCAGGCTTTCATCTCGACGAACCCGACGTCCGGCACGGTCGGCGGCATCAACCGCGCGTCCTGGAGCTTCTGGCGCAACCAGAAGTTCAGCGGCACGTCTGACGGTGGCGGCGCGGTGTCGACCGCGAACATCCGGTCCTATATGCGCCAGCTCGCGCTTCGGCTCGTGCGCGGCGACGACTTTCCGGATCTGATCACCGCCGACCTGAACTACTACAACCTCTATGCCGAGAGCCTGACGCCCTACCAGCGCGTGACGGGCAACGACAGCTTCGGGTCCGGCTTCAAGGCCCTGAAGTTCTACGAGGTCGGCCACGAGTGCGACGTCATCTTCGCCGGCGCCAATACCGGCATGCCGTCGAACACCATGTACTTCCAGAACACGAAGTACCTGCGTCTGCGTCCGCACTCGCGGCGCAACATGACGAAGATCGGCGACAACCGTCAGCCGATCAACCAGGACGCCGAAATCCAGATCGTCGGGTGGGCCGGCAACATGACCTGCAGCAACATGATGCTGCAGGGCGTGCTCTTCGCTTAAGGAGAAACGTCCATGACCATCGCTTCTTATGCGACCGGCCTTGCCGGAGTGAAGCTGGACCTCAACGAGACCCGCGCCGGGCATGCGCTCGGCCAGACGGTCAAGGGCGAGGGCGGCTCGGAGTTCATCTACGTCCAGTTCGCCGCCGCCACCGTGCGCGGCGACCTGGTGCACCTCAACGGCTCCCATGTGGCGACGCGGCTGACCACGGCCTCGTCCCCTCTGGGCGCCCGCGTGGGCGCCGCGGTCGTCACGTCCGCTGCGACGGACGAATACGGCTGGGTGCAGATCGCCGGCCAGGCGCCGGTGAACGTGGCGGCGTCGGCGACGGCGAACACGCGGATGAACACGACCGCCACCGCCGGCCGCATCGACGATGACGGCACGACCGGCGCCAAGGTCGTCAACAACCTGGTGCTTCCGGCCGCCAATGGCGGCGCTGCGGCGGTGATCGAAGGCACGCTTTCGTATCCGACCGTCGGCGCCACCCTCTAACAAATCGGGCTCAAGCCCCCAGCCCAATTGGAGTGAACCATGCGCTCTACCGTGATTGCCCAGTTCCTCGTCGAGCCCGTCAAGAACGAATTCAAGTCGGCGGAGGCCGGCCGCGACGTCTACGACGACATCGAGCACATCCGCATCCTGGTGGCCGGCGAGCGGGATGAGATATTCCGCATCGCCACCGACGAGGACAAGCAGACCTTCGGCGACGAGTACAAGCGCTTCAAGGCCCAGATCAACGCGCCGGCGTCCGGCACTCCGCTGACCGAGCTGCCTGGCGTGTCGTCCTCGTTCGTCAAGGAGATGGCCTTCTTCAACGTCACGACCGTCGAGCAGCTCGCCGACATGTCGGAAGGCTCCCGCGCCGCCAACACGATGGGCGCGCGCGAGTGGGTCGCGAAAGCCCAGGCGTACCTCGCCAAGGCGAACGGCGACGATGCGGCGATCACCAAGATCGCGGCCGAGAACGAGGCCCTGAAGAAACGCCTCGAAGAGATGGAGGCTCGGCTGAACGCGAAGCAGGCCGAGCCGGCCGATCCTGACGCCGACGGCGACGGCAAGCTCTCGCCGCTCGAGCGCGGCATGCAGGCCGCCCGCGACGGCAAGCCCCGCAACGTCCCTCCCGCCTATCGCGGCAAGCCTGCCGGCGAGGAATGGGAGCTGGGCTACGACGAAGTGAAGAAGGAAGGCGCCGACAAGGCCGCCTGAAACCGTGAGGCCGCGCCATGACCGCAATCGCGATCCTTCAGGGCGCGGCCGACCTTCTCGGCATCCCGCGGCCCTCGTCCATCACGGCGACTGACGTCACCACGCGGCAGCTGCTCGCTCTTCTGCAAGAGGAGGGCGAAGAGCTGTCACGGGCCCATGACTGGCGCGGCCTGATCGTTCCGGGGCAGGTGACGGGCGATGGCAGCTCCATCTCCTTCGACTTGCCCCCTGACTTTCAGCGCCTGGCGACCGGGCCTGCCCTATGGCGCGACCAGACGCTGCTTGAGCCGCTCGTCGGCCCGCTCAGCTCGGCCGAGTGGGTCGCATACACCAACAGCATCACCGCCGGATATCAGAGGGTCTACCGCCTGGTTGGTGGCACGCTCGACATCTACCCGGCGCTCGGCGCCGGAGAGGTCGTGCGCATCGAGTATTTCTCCAGCCATTGGGTGATCAGCGAGGACACGCTGACGCGCCGTCTGTCGGTGGCGCAGGACACCGACTACCCGGCCATGCCGGAGCGGCTCCTGAAGCTCGGGCTGCGGTGGCGCTGGCGCATGCAGAAGGGCTTGCCCTTCGAACAGCACAAGCTCGTCTATGATGCTGCTATCGCGCAGGAAGCCTTTGCCGATCGCGGCCCGCGCCCGATCAACATGGGCCGGTCCATGGATGACGGGCTCGCCCCGCTCCTGACGCCGGACACGATCCCCGTATGAGCGCGCGACCCAAATCGACGGTTGCGAGCTACATCGCGCCGACGCGCGGGCTCTACGTTGGCGAAAATGTTGCCGATCAGCGAGAGGCGAAAGGCCGCGCGATCGTCCTCGACAACTGGTTTCCGGAGCAGGACGACATCCGCGCGCGCCGGGGCTCTCAGGAATTCGCCACCGATATCGGGGAGCCTGTTGAGACGCTCGTCCGCTACCTTTCGGGCGCGACCGAAGAGCACTTCGCGATCGCGGGAGGGGCGATCTTCGACGTATCGGCATCGGGCGCCGTCGGGTCCGCCGTTCACACGGGCCTGACCGCGAGCCGATGCCAGACCGCCACGATCACAACGAGCGGCGGGACGACCTACGTCGCGCTCGTCAACGGCGCCGATGATCGACTGGTCTATGACGGGTCCAGCTGGTCGACGTCGCCGGCCATCACTGGCGTCGACAGCGACACCCTGTCCGACGTGTGGGTGCACCGGAACCGGATCTTCTTCGCGCAGAAGGACAGCCTGCAGGCCTGGTATCTCCCCGTGGACAGCGTCGGCGGGGCCGCGGCTGCCTTCAACCTTGGCGGCGTGTTCCAGCGCGGTGGCGCGCTCCTGGCCGGCGCGACGTGGTCGACCGAGGACAGCGGCGCGGGCCTCGACGACAAGTGCGTCTTCATCTCGACGCTCGGAGAGGCGGCGGTCTACTCCGGATCGAACCCTGGCAACGCCGCCGACTGGTCGCTGCAGGGTGTCTATCAGCTCGGCCGCCCCCTGGGCCGGGATTGCTTCATGAAGGCGGGCGGCGACCTCGTCGTCATGACGGAAGACGGCATGATCCCGCTCTCGCAGGCCATCGTGCTTGCCGAGGAGGCTCTGGCAGAGAAGGCGGTGACGCGACCGATCGCGCCGCTTTGGACGCAGGCCGTTCAGGCGCGATCCGACCGCGAGGACGAGTGGCAGGTCACGCTCTGGAAGCGCGAGAGCATGGCCGTCATCACGATCCCGCCGCTCGACGGCGGCGAGGCGGAGCAGTTCGTCGCCAATGTCGTGACCGGTGCATGGGCCCGCTATGTCGGATGGCGCGCGACGTGCTTCGGCGTGTACCAGAACCGCCTTTTTTTCGGCACGGCAGACGGCCGCGTCGTCGAGGCGGAGGTGGGCGGGACGGACGATGGCCTGCCCTATTCCTGCGCCGTCGCGTGGCCGTTTTCGGCGATGCGCGACGCGGCCTCGTTCAAGATGGCGCACGCTGCCCGGCCGATCATGCAGTCATCGATCACGCTCGCGCCGGAAGTCCGGGTGATGGTCGACTACCTGGACGACGTGCCGCCGCCCCCGGGCTCGCCGTCGACGAGCGGAGAGGGTGCGGTCTGGGGCGTCGCCATCTGGGGCGTCGACGTCTGGCCTGGCGTATCCAGGCGCTTCTCCGAATGGCAGGCCGTCGAGGGCCTGGGCTCCGCGCTCTCGCCAGTGCTTCAGATCACGGTCGAAGCGGACACGACGCCCGATCTGCGGCTGTCGCGGCTCGACTTCCTTTACGAAAGCGGCGGCGCGGTCGTGTAGCCGTGGGATAGGTTTCGCCGCCGGCGCCGTGCAGCGTGACGGAATGGAGCTGGTCCAGAACAACACCGAGGCGGCACGGATCTGCAGCGAGGCGCTGGGCGCCGCGCCGTCTGAGCCGTTCATCGGCTTCCTGATCCCGACGGGCGGCGCCGTCATCATCAACGACTGGTCGCAGCGCAATGCCGAGCTCACGGCCGTCGTGAGCGGGCCGGTGCCCCTGCGCTTCGCTCGTGACATCGCCCGTTACCTTTTCGGCCAGCTCGATTGCGCCCGTGTCAGCGCTCGCGCCCGGGCCTCCAATGCCGCCTGCCTGACGGCGCTCGCCATGCTCGGCTTCCAGCCCGAAGGCGTGGCCCGCGCCTGGTTCGGCGACGAGGACGCCATCCTGTTCGGCCTTCTCCCGGGGGAGTGCCGTTTGCTGAGGAATGCCGCATGAAGACGCCTTCACCGCCCACTGCGCCTGATCCCGTTGCCACGGCCAAGGCGCAGGGCGCATCCAACATCGGCACGGCCGCCGCGACGCAGTCGATCAATATGGTCGATCAGTACACGCCGGACGGCTCGCTCGTTTACGAGCAGATTGGCACGGCCGGTGTGCCCGACGGCTTCGGCGGGACCGCCCAGGTACCGCGGTACAAGGCCACACAGACGCTCTCGGAGCAGCAGCAGGCGCTGAAAGGCGTAAACGATTCGACCGACATGAACCTCGCGACGCTGGCGCGGGATCAGTCGGGACGGCTCGGCTCGCTGCTCGGCACGCCGGTCGACATCAACAACGAGACGACCGAAGCCCGGCTGATGGATCTCGGTCGAAAGCGCCTTGATCCAATGTTCGCCCAGCGCCAGCAGGACTTCGAGACGGAGATGGTCAACCGCGGCATTCGACCCGGCTCGGCGGCTTACGAATCCGCGCGGTCCACGTTTGAGCAGGGCCGCAACGACGCCTACAATTCCCTGCTACTCGGTGGTCGTGGCCAGGCCGTGCAGGAGGCGCTGGCAGAGCGCAACCAGCCCATCAACGAGATCACGGCGCTCATGTCCGGCTCGCAGGTGTCGCAGCCGAACTTCACCAATACGCCGAATACTCAGGTTGCCGGCGTCGATTACACCGGCCTCGTCCGGGACAAGTACAACGCGGACATGGCCGCCTATAACAGCAAGGCCAAGGGTAACGCCGCCATGATGGGCGGCCTTTTCGGTCTCGCTGGCACCGCCGCGCAGTTCGCGATGTCTGACCGCCGACTGAAGAGCCGCGTGACCCGTGTCGGAACGCATCCGCTGGGCATCGGCGTCTACGACTTTGATATCCTGGGCCGCCGCGAGCGAGGCGTCATGGCCGACGAGGTCGAAAGCGTCATGCCGGCGGCAGTCGCGCGGCACCCGATCGGCTTCGCCATGGTCGACTACGGCATGATCGGGGGCGTGCAATGAGCTTCATCTGGGGTGACGGCGGAGAGCAGGTGACGCAGGACGCCATCGCGCGGCGCCGAAAAGTCGCCGAAGCGATGATCGCGAAGGGTACCGACTTTTCGCCGGTCGACCATTGGACCCAGGGCGCGGCGCGGGTGGCGCAGGCGCTGCTCGGCGGATGGCAAAACCGGAAAGCGGACGAAGCGGACAAGAAGGGCCTCGCCGAAAACCAGCGGATGCAGGGCGGCATGCTAGGCGCCATTGGCGGCGCGCCTGCGGAAGCCGGTGTGACGACGCCAGCGCCGGCCGGCGGCGGATTGGACAAGTCGGCCGCGGCGATCTCGGGGATCGAGAGCGATGGCCGCTACGACGCCCTTGGCCCGGTGACGAAGACGGGCGACCGCGCCTACGGCAAGTACCAGGTCATGGGCGCCAATGTCGGCCCGTGGACCAAGCAGTATCTCGGCCGTGAGATGACGCCGCAGGAATTCCTCGCCAGTCAGGACGCGCAGGACAAGGTCTTTCAGGGCGAGTTTGGGCGCCTGTCGGCCAAGCATGGGCCCAACGGCGCAGCGCGGGCGTGGTTCGCTGGCGAAGGCGGCATGAACGACCCAAACCGCAAGGACCAGTTGGGAACGTCGGTGGCCGATTACGGCCGCAAGTTCGATGCCGGAATGGGCGGAGCCGACGTCCCCGCGCCCGGCGCCATCGAAGCGCAGGGCTTCATGCCGCCCGGCGGGGCAAAGGTGGCCGAAGCCGTGGCGGCGCCTGGCGCTCCGATGCAGGGCGGCGCTGGACGTGTGGCGGCAGAACTGGCCGCCGCGCGCCAGGCGCTTGGCTCGCCCTACGCGAATGAGACGACGAAAAAGATGGCGCTGGCCATCGTCGAGCGGCACATGAAGGCGCAGGAGCCCCAACTGACGTCCGTCGCGCCCGGATCAGCTGTAATCGACGCACGCACGGGGCGAGTGATCTATCGCGCCGACCCCAAGGACGAGCGTCCGACTGATGTGAGGGAATTCGAATACGGGCAACGAAACCCCGAATTTGCCAAGCGTCAGATGGAGCTGAAGCGAGCTGGCGCGACGAGCGTCAATTTGGGCGGAGGATCTGACAAGCAGATCTTCGACGCCATGCAATCGAGCGCGGATGCCGCGCGGGCGGCGGCGACCGGCCTCAACTCCATTCGACAGGCACGCGCTGCGGTGCAGGGTGGCGGCATCTTTGGCGCGGGCGCCGACGCCCGGCTTGGGCTGGCAAAGATCGGCGCGATGTTCGGCGCCGATCCGACCAAGATCGTCAACACCGAGACGTTCCGTTCGGCGATTGCCCCCCAGGTGGCTTCGCTGATGAAGGCAACCGTCGGCAGCACCCAGATTTCGAATGCCGATCGCGAGTTCGCCGAGAAGGCGGCAGGTGGCTCGATCAACCTCGACGAGAAGTCGATCACGCGCCTTCTGGACATCATGGAGCGCGGCTCCATGGCCGTTCTCGAGGGGCACACGAGCAAGCTGAACGCTGTCTACCCTGATGGCCAAAACTTCGGCCGGGAACGCTCTCTGTTTGGCGTCCAGACGCCGGAGGCTCCGGCGGCGCCGGGCGTGCCCCAGCTGGGGCAGGTCGAGAACGGCTATCGGTTCAAGGGCGGAAACCCCGCCGATCCGAACGCATGGGAGAAGGTGCAGTGAGCGGCCCTTGGGAAAAGTACGCCAACCCTGCGCCGCCGGTCGGCGATGGACCTTGGGCGAAGTACGCGGCCCAAGCCGCCCCAGCCGTCGAAGCGCCCCCGGCTGATGCTGGCATTCGTGGTGCGCGGCGCGGAATCCTGGCCAAGATCGATGCTGGCGTGCGCGGCGCGACCGACATGCTGACGTTCGGGTTCGCTGATGAGATGGCGGCCGGCATGGACGCCGCGCTCAATCCCGTCTTCGGGACGGGTAAGCCCGGTGCGACGTTCGGCGAGCGCTATGACCAGAACGTCGAGGATCAACGGGCCATCGACAAGGCCGACTCTGAGAACCGCTTCGGCTCCCGCCTGGCGGGGCAGGGTGTTGGTGTCGTCACGGGTGGTCTGGGGCTGGCAAAGGCTGGACTGTCGGCAGGTGCCAACGCGCTCCGGTCTGGGGCATCCCTGCCGCGTGTTGCGCTCGGCACGGCCGTTGACGGCGGAGTCGCTGGAGGTCTTTCAGGGGCTGGTGCTGGCGAGACGCTGGAGCAGCGTGTGGAGGGCGCTGCTATGGGGTCTTTGCTTGGGATTGGTGTAGGCGGAGCGGCGCCTTTCGCCGTCGCGGGAGTCCAGGCCGTCGGCAAGCCGCTCCTTGCCCCGCTGATGGCTCGCCTGCGGCCCGATGCCTATGCGAACTCGGCCGTCGGCGAGGCGCTCAAGCGATCTGGCAAGGGCGCGGATCAGGTCGTCGAAGCGCTGGCGGCGGCTCGGGCGGACGGGCAGGGCATGTTCAACATCGCCGATGCCATGGGCAATGCCGGGCAGCGCATGCTCAGTACCGCCGCGCGGGTGCCGCACGATGCGCGGCAGGAGGTCGTCGAGGCGCTCGTGCAACGGCAGGCCGGGCAGGGGGAGCGACTGGCGGCAACACTCGCCGATGGCTTTGGCGCGCCGGACACCGCGGCCCAGCGGGCGGCCCGCCTGACGGCCCAGCGCGGCGCGGCAGCCGATGCAAACTATGGCGCGGCCCGTGCATCGGCAGGGGGCGTCGATCCAAGCTCTGCCATCGCGGCGGCCGACGACTTTCTGAAACCCGGCGCGATGGCCGTCATGCGAAACCAGACCGGCATTGCTGATGACAGCATCGAGGCCGCCGTTGGCCGGGCGCGATCCTATCTGACCGACGGCCAATCTGTGGTCAGCGATTTCCAGTCGGCGCTTCGCGCGAAACAGGAAATCGATGCCATGATCGAAGGCGCGAAGCCTGCCGTGCAAAAGCACCTCGCGCCAATCCGCAATGCTCTCGACGACGCGCTGGCCAAGGCCTCGCCCGACTACAGCAAGGCGCGCGACACGTTCCGTCAGCAGAGCCGCGCAATCGAGGCCGTAGACGCTGGCAAGAGCGCGGCCTCGCCGCGTGTGCGAGCTGACGACAGCGTGCCCGCGTTCAGCCGCATGACGGCCGATGAGCAATCTGCGTTTCGCGTCGGGTATGCCGATCCTGTCATTGCGCGTGTCGAGGCTGCATCGACGTCGCCGACGACCAACAAGGCGCGACTGCTTCAGACCGGGAAAAGCGAAAAGGAGTTCCCGGCCTTTGCGGAGCCCGGCCGCTTCGGTCTGATGGACCGCCGCATCCGACGCGAGCAGACCATGTTCGACACCGCGAACACCGCATTGGGTGGGTCGAAGACGGCTGACAACCTGGCCGACGCAGCCGACATGGCGCAGTTCGATCCGGGCGTCATCAAAAACCTGCTGCGCGGTCGACCGATCGATGCGGCGATGGATGCGATCTCTCGCCTGGGCAGCGAAGCCAAGGGCATGCCGCCACGGGTGGTCGAAAAAGTGGCCCGCGCCATGATCGAAAGCGATCCGAACGCGGCGCGTCAGATCCTTGAGAGCGGCGCATTCAAGGCGGCGGCGAACGACAAGGTGCGGGCGGTCGTCAATGCGTTGCTGGTTCAATCCGGGGCGGGTGCAACGGGGAGGTCAGTCGTCCCGTAAGCGCTTGCCGTATTTCATGTCCATGACCCAGCCAGCAAACAAACACCCGGTTCCGAAAGCGCCAATAATCGCCACCCAGTCTGGTTTTCGAAAATAGAGATATCCAGCCCACGAGAGTGCGACCAACGCCCACCCGGCCCACCAGATGCCGTTGCCGGTGTTCTTGAACTCGTGCGGGTCGTGGTCGATCTGCTTCACGCCGTCTAATGACCACGCTGTCGGGAGCGGATCAAGAGTCGAGGTCGTTGACCCTCTCTTAGCCTTAACGGCCAAATTGCCACACGGGGCTGACAAGTTATCGTTACCGTGTTCTCAACGGAGTTTACTCAGCCGGCCATGCAACCCGCCGCTCATAATCGGAGTGCCAAAGTAACTCCTTGGCGATTCGATGTCGAGGCAAAGCTACCATAACTACTTGTAGACCATTTATTCGCGCATGTTTCATGGCGGGTATGCAGTCTGTGTCGCCTGTAAGAAGAACGATGCGATCAACTGATCTCATGGCGGAGAAATTGGCCATATCTAGGCCAATTCGCATATCAACTCCTTTCTGTTCAAAATCTGGTTTGAAATCTTCATCTTTGAGTTCTTTTCCGGCAATTGGAATGGATCTTGGCTTAAAACCACGAAATTTTAATACTCCTCGCCGTACCGCGAAAAGATTTTTTTCAGCAAGATCTCTAAGCCAATAATCATTGCCATTGAATAGTTTCAATTCTCCAGATATCGGAAGTTTTATTTCTCCGTTGTATGGAGCGCAATCGTAATACAAAATTCTAATAAGCGTCTCATCCGCCTCTTTGCAGGCGTTCGCAACTTTTTCTATATAGTCGGGAGTGTATTTCTTTTCGGCTTTCTTGGCCAAAACACGCAGATGGCCACCGTCAATGAGAATCGCTATGCGCAAAACAAAACCCCCTCACGTCGCCGCGAGGGGGTTTTGGATATGTGCCCGCCTACGGGCGTAGCGGATATGCGCCACGGTATGCGTGACTCGTATTGCAGTGTCAATGCGACTCTTTAATCAAAGGTTCCTATCCGACCGAAATTTAGGGTGTAGGGGGAACCCCACTTTAGAGTGCCTCCCGTGGGATAGCTTCACCCGACGCCACGCCGCACCGTCGCCCCTGCCACAACAGGGGTAGACGGTGCCTCGGTCATCCAACGGGACCTTCACGTTTTCGTCCGTGCTTCGCGCCGTAGCCGGCGCGGTGCTCGACCCTGCCAAGCATAATTCGACCCTCGACGACATCGAGCAGGGGCTGACCGAGAGCCTGCCCCGGGACGGCCGCGCCGGCATGTCGGGCCAGCTGAAGCTCGCGGACGGCCTTGTCACCGCGCCGGGCCTCGCCTTCGGCACCCAGCTCGGAACGGGGCTCTACAAGACGTCAGGCGGGTTCGCCGTCGCCATCGCCGGCGTCAAGGTCGCCGAGTTTGGCGCAGGCGGGCTTAGCGTCGGCGTTCCCATCGGCGCGTCCATTCCCTATTCGGGCGTCGCACTGCCCACGGGATGGGCGTGGGAGGACGGGTCCAACTTTCTCCGCTCCGGCAATCCGGCGCTCCTGACCGCACTGACGTTCAACGCGACCGCGACCATCACCTCTGGCCAGGCGACGATCACCTCGCTTTCGGCCGACCCGCGCTTTCTCGGGCTCGAGGGCGCTGCGATCGAAGGTGTCGGCATCCCGCCCGGGACGACGGTGTCGTCGGTCACCGTGGACAGCGCAGCCATGTCGGCGCAAGCCACGGTCAACGGCACCGCAGTACCGATCCGCATCTTTCCGTTTGGCAACGGCAACGGCACCACGACCGCCGCCTTGCCGGATTCGCGCGGTCGCGTCTCGGTAGGCCGGGACAATATGGGTGGAACGGCCGCAAACCGCCTGACGGCATCCGGCACCGGCAACCCCGCCCTCGATGGCACGCGGCTGGGAGCCGCCGGCGGCGTCGACCGGTTCGCCTTGCTGCTGGCGCAGATGGCCCAGCACAATCACGGCGGCCAGACGACGGGGGGGAGCGCAACGCTGATCGCACCGGAGGCCGCCTACGGCAACTACACCTTCAGCAGCGCCGCGCCCCAGTTCAACCTCTTCGTCGCAACGGCCAATGGAAGCACGGTCGTCACGAACCAAGGGCGCACGCACGGCATCGCGAACGCCGGCGGAAACGAGGCGCATCCGAACGTGCAGCCATCGATCGTCCGCAACTACATCATCTTTACGGGGTCGTCATGACCGAAGTCAGGAAGTCTGTTGCCGAAGCGCTCGGCTTCGATCTTGCGGAAGCTGTCACAGCCCATTCCGCGGCGGTGGAGGCACATCACGAGAGCGTTGGCGTCCCGGCACCCATCGCGCACCCGCTGGTCATCGAGATCGTGCGCGACGGTGGGGCCTTCACCATCGTGGACGATCCGCTTGAGCCTCTCGACATCGCAGCGCTTCGCCAGGCGAAGACGAATGAGCTCTTTGAAGCCGAGCGGGCGCAGATCCTGAAGATCGCCTCCGAAGGTCGGCTTCGGTTGGCGATGATCGACCTGGTCGAGTTGTCGAAAAAAGCGGGGCCGGCGCCGGATGGAAGCCGCGATGCGCCGGGTGTCGTCTATCGGACCGACGAGGAGCAGGCTCAATTCGAAGAGCTTCAGGCTCTTGCCGCCCGGGTGGCACGCGTTCGTCGCCATACCGCCGTACTGCAAATCGACCTTGAGGACACGCCCGACGATCAGGTCGAGGCCTGGGCCCCGTACGGCTGGCCGGAGGCGTAGACATGCCCGCGGTGCAGACCTTCCCTCCCGCCGTACCCCAGGCGCCGCGCGACGTGTCGGCATCGGGCACGCTGGGCGTGACGTTCAACGGGACACGCGGGATCGTCATCACCGAAGCCGGAGCTTCGATCAACTTCACGTTCGATCCGTCCATCTATTCGACGGCACCGGCCTCGACCCCCAATCTCGCCCTGATCGCCTACGATCCCGCCACCGGAGAGCCGGTGAGGGTTACGTCGAGCTTGCTGGCGAATTCGGCCACGATCCCCGCTTCGCAGATCAGCGACAGCACGGCGACGGGGCGGGCCGTGGTGACCGGTGATCCGACGGCGGGACGGACGGCGCTGGACGTGCAGTCGACCGCCACGGTCAACGCTGCCCTTGCTCTGAAAGCCCCCATCGCCAGCCCGACCTTCACGGGGACTGCAACCGCGCCCAACTTCGTCTCTAGCACCGGAACGCTTATTTCCCGCGCATCTGCGGCGGCGAATGCTCGCGTCTTCTTTCAGGACGAAACGTCGCTCGCCCACGGCGTTGCGTTCTGGCAAAGGTCTGACGATAGCCTGCGGTTTGCACGCTACAACGCCGCAGGCTCGGCTTTCGAAGGCGAGCTGGCTCTTCTCGGCCCTGGCGTCGATCAGCTCACGTGGCAGGGCCACAAGATCTGGAACGCCAGCAACGCGCCATTCTCGGCCTACGGGCTGACGCTGATCGACGACGCCAACGCGGCGGCAGCACAAGCCACGCTCGGGCTCGTCATCGGCACCAACGTTCAGGCCTACAGCGCGAACCTGGCCGCCCTTGCAGCGAACGCTACCAACGGTCTTTGGGCGCGAACGGGCGCCGGGGCCGGCGCTGCACGCACGATCGCTGGATCGGCGGGTCGCGTCACGGTCACCAACGGCGACGGCGTGGCCGGCAATCCCACAATCGACTGGTCCGGCGTCCAGGTTCGCAAGAATTCGACCGGGTCGACCTTTACCAGGCGCCGCGTCAACCTGATTGAGGGTGCCAACGTCACGCTGACCGTGGCTGACGACAGCGGCAACGACGAGGTGGACGTGACAATCGCCGCGTCCGGCGGCGGCAGCGGCTCTTCGGTCATCAATCGTCTGGACAATGCCGATTTCATGGTGTTCCAGCGGGGCGGTACTTCGTTCGCCGACGACGCTTATTGCCTCGACCGTTGGTACGTACTGACCGAATCCGGCAACGTCACGGTCACCCAGCAAACAGATCCCGAGGCGGGCGCTATCTTTGGCGTCCGGCTGACGCAGCCCGACGTGTCCGCCAAGCGGATCGGCCTTGCCCAGATCGTCGAAAGCGTCCGCTGCCGCGATCTGCGATCCTCTACCGTCACGTTCGCGGGCCGGGTGCGGTGTTCCGCGTCGCAGGCCATCCGCTACGCGATCGTCGAGTGGACCGGCACGGTCGATATCCTGACCTCGGATATCGTCAACACGTGGACCTCGAACACCTATACGAGCGGCAATTTCTTCATCTCGACGGCAGGCTTCAATTACCTGGCGACGGGAACGATCACGCCGAGTGCAGCGACGTGGACCGACTTCTCGCTCAACGCTTCGGTCGGCGCGTCCGCCAACAATCTGCTCGTCTTCATCTGGTCGGACGGGACGCTCGCGCAAAATGCGACGCTCGACTTCAACCGGATGCAGCTCGTCTCCGGTAGCTCGGCACCGGCATTCTCGCCTATCTCCGTGCAGACCAGTATTCTGGCTTGCCAGCGGTACTTTCGCGACATCACCCGCGGCACCGCAAACGCCGTTGTCCCGTATCTGGGACAGCGGATCGATGTGAATATTATCGATACTTTCGTGTCGTGGACGAAGATGCGCGTCGCGCCAACGCTCGTTACTTCAGCCCCGGCGTGGTCAGCCGGTGCCCCCGGGAGCGGCAACAATATCGCCTTCTATAACAACAACGCGGCCGGGTTCACGACGATATCCGGCGCACTGACAATCTCGCTCGCCGGCGAGACGGACTCCGGCGGCATCCTGCGCCTGCTGGCCGGTTCATCGTTCTCCGGCTCGTCCGGTCATCTCGGGAACATTTATCTCGGCGCGGCCAATGTCAGTCTTTCCGCAGACCTGTAACCAGGAAGCCCATCGCGATGCCCTATCTCTCAGCTTCAGACCACGCCGCCTTGATCGCATCGCCGTCGTCCATCGCGTCGCTTTGGACAGCGCACCAAGCACGCTTCCGCACTGACCTCGGCTCGGGATTTGCCGCCGAGATCGACGAGCATCTGAAGCTAGCCTTCTGCGCGATGGTGGCCCATGACCTGAAGCCCTACGGCGCGTGCACGGTGATCGATCTCCCCGGCATGCTAGCGTCAACGGTCCTGGACTGCGACAACTACGCCGCGTTGACCTGGCACCTGTTCAAGCTGCTCGTGCCGTCTCCGGTAACGACAATCGCCATCGTCGGCTGGGATGGCGGCCCCATCGGGAACCATGCGCAGATTTTCTGCGAGAAGGCAGCCGACGCCAATGGGAACGGAGGCGGTTACTGGATGATCGATCCAACCGTTGCCGTCTTCCAATGCGGCTATAACTTCGACGGGATCGCCTCCGGCAAGCCGTGCTTGTCCGCCTACCGCAAGAGTCTCTATCAGCGGCCAGGATCGGCGACCGATCAGCTTCATAGCAACGTGGTGAACGCGCTCGCCAACGGCGCGTACCGACCGTCGCACCTCCTCTATTATTTCGATGACCTGACCGCGTTCTCCTATCCACCGCCCGCTAACACATGGCCGACGCCGCAGGCGACGCTTCTGACGTAGCCTGGCAGCTCGTGGGATAGCTTGCGCGCGTCCGCACCCGCACCGTCCGGGCAACTCATCGGAGTTGCCCATGGTGTCGAAGTCGAAAGAGCGGTTTGCCACATGCCTGCCGATCGTGCTGCATCACGAGGGTGGCTACGTCGATCACCCGAAAGACCCCGGCGGCGCCACGAACCTCGGGGTGACCATCAAGACTCTGTCGGACTGGATCGGCCGCCCGGCGACAAAAACCGAGGTGAAGGCGCTGACTGTGTCCAAGGTCGAGCCGATCTATCGGCTGCGATACTGGGACGCCGCCGGCTGTGGAGGCTACCAGCCCGGTGCCGATCTCTGCGTCTTCGACGCGTCGGTCAACAGCGGCGTCGGCCGCGGCACCGCTTGGGCGAAGCAGGTGAAGGCCGACACGGCGCTCGCCTTCGTCCGCGCCTATTGCGACCTGCGGCTCGGCTTCCTGCAGAGACTGCGCACGTGGTCCACCTTCGGCAAGGGATGGTCGCGCCGCGTCGCCGACATCCGCGCCAAGGCGACAACGATGGCGCTGGCTAGCATGGGCGCCACGGCGCCGCAGACGCGCGCCACACTGAACGCCGAGGCATCCCGCGCCGACACCCTCGCCAAGCGAGACAAGGCGGCCGGCACCGTGACAGCGGCAACCGGCGGCGCAGGCACCGCGACACTCCCTGCCGCGCCCGTCGAAAACGCGACGAGCTGGGGTGCCGTTGCCATGGTGGCCGTCGTCATCATCGGTGCCGTCGCCTTCCTCGTCATCCGATACCGCAACCGCCGCGACGAGGCGGAAGCCCTGCGCCGGGAGGCTGCCCGTGTCTGATATCCTCGCAACCCTCGCCTCGACGCTCGTCAAGCAAGGGGCGCCGGTCCTCGGCGGCATGATCGGCACTGCGATCGGCGGCCCGGCCGGGACGGTCGTCGGCGGCCTCGCCGGGAAGGCGATCGAGGCGCTTGCCGATGCCTTTGGCGTGCCGGCGACGCCGGAGGCGGTGGCCGATGCGGTTCAGGGGAAGAACGCGGCGCCGGTCGTCGCCGGGGTCGAGGCTCAGGCGCCGGCCATCCTGAAGCTCTGGGAGATCGAGGCGCAGCGCGCGAGCGACGCGCAGTCGGCCGAGATCGATCGCGGCTTCGGCGCCTGGCAGTTCTGGCGCGGCGCGTGGCAGGCGCTCATCATTGGCGGATGGACCATCATCCTGCTCTCGAGCGTTTTCGGGGGAGGGCGGGTCGCGCCCATGCTGCCGATGGCGGATGTCGTCTCCGCGTGGGGCTCCGTGACGTTGACCTGGCTTGCGGTCTTCAACGGCGGGCACACGCTGAAGGAAATCGCCCCGACGATTGGTTTCGGAAGGAAGCGTTGATGAGCCTGCCGCGCATTCAATTCGATCCCAAGATCAGCTTCGGCAATCTGCTGACGATCTTCGGCGGCGTCGTGGTGCTCATCGTCGGCTGGACGACGATGCAGAACGACCTGAAGCAGGAGCGGGAAGCTCGCCTGGAAATGCGCGCTCGCGTCGAACGGCTCGAGACCAAGGACGAGGTCATCCTGAAAGTGGTCACGGACAACCAGCGTGACGTGGGTGCGGTGCTCGCGCGACTCGAGGCCCAGATGTCGATCCTGCTCAACAATGCCAGGCCCCAGCCGCCGCGGCCCTGACGGTGCGGGCGGCTCTGAAAATTTCCCAATGAAGTTAAAGGCGGCAGAATGGCCCGCACCTGATGTCAAACCGCTGATATGGTTAACGACTTGGACAACTGCCGGGCCCACCA
>JAIYAJ010000581.1 GCA_027489105.1 Zymomonas sp.
AGGACAAGAACAGCACTGCGTCGGCGACTTCGCGTGCCGTGCCCAGACGGTGGAGAGGAGTCATGCGGATCGGCGAATATTCAAGGCCGTCCTCATGCATCTTCTTCAGATAAGGTCCCGCCAGTTCGGTATCGATCGGTCCGGGGGCGACTGCGTTGATGGTGATGCCGTCGTCCGCGAGTTCGATCGCGAGCGCGCGGACGAAGCCCGTGACGCCTGCCTTCGCTGTCGAATAGGCGCTCGCCCCGACATGGAAGGCATTCCAGACGGTGCCGTTGCGCGCTCCCGACGACAGGCAGACGATCCGGCCATAGCCCCGCTCGCGCATTCCGGGCACGAACGCCCGCGTGCACAGGAACATCGATCGCAGCGAGAGGATCATCGTATGGTCCCAGTCGGCAACCGACAGATCGGTAACCCGGCCGCTGCGGCCGCCGCCGACATTGTTCACGAGGATCGACACCGGACCGATCGCAGCGGCAGCCTCGGCCAGTCCCGCGACGCTCTGCTCGTCGGTCACATCGCACGGTACCGCCAGCGACGGGTGGCCAGCGTTCAGCAGCAGGGCAGCCACCTCCGCCAACCGTTCCTCATTCCGTTCGGCCAGCACGACCCGCGCGCCTTCCTCGGCGAGACGAAGCGCGGTCGCCTTGCCGATGCCCAGGCCTGCGCCGGTGACGACCGCAACCCGTCCGGCCAGCCGCATCAGGTCGCGAGCCCCCGGATGAACGCGATCGCTTCATCCTCACCGACGACGTCGGCATATTTGGCGTTCATGTCGAACAGATTGGCCTCATGCGGCGCGGCATGGCGATCGCCACAGGCGTCGGCAATCACGGCGGTTCGGAAGCCATGGCTCATCGCATCGACGCAGGATGCGCGGACGCAGCCCGAGGTCGTCAGACCGGTGAGCAGCACAGAGTCTACGCCCATCGCAGTCAGCGTCGATGCCAGCGACGTGCCGAAAAAGGCGCTCGGATATTGCTTCGACACGACCAGTTCGTCCTCGAACGGCTCGAGGCCGGGGCCCCAGGCGCCCATCGGGTTCCCCTTGACGAAATTGCGCAGCGGGGCGGCCTTTTCGAAGAAGCGCCCGCCGTCGATCGCCTGCGGGTGATAGACGACATTGGTCAGGATCACCGGCACGCCTGCGGCCTTTGCGGCGGCGCGTACCCGCAAGGCGGAAGCAATCGTTTCCTCGACCCCCGCGTAAAGTTCGCAGGCAGGATCGAAATAGCCCATGCAGAAGTCGATCAGGATCAGCGCGGGCCGGGCGCCGAACCCGACGCGCCGATCATAGGCCTTCTTGTAGTTGGCCAGCAGGTCTTCGGTCTCGCTCACAGGGTGCTGTCCTCGGGATAGAGCCAGGGCTGGACGGCGCGTTGACCTGCCTCGAACCGGTCGATGTCCCCGGCGAAGCGGGCAAGCACGAGATCGGTCTCGTCCCATCCGTTGAGCAGGGCGAGGCGTCGTTCCGGGGCGATGGAGAAGGTCACAGGCTCGGCACTGCCGACCGTTACGGTCTGCGCTTCCAGGTCGACTGTGAAT
Source organism: Zymomonas sp. (assembly GCA_027489105.1). Next base: position 1,549 of record JAIYAJ010000581.1, read on the forward strand.
TGCTCACCCGACGCAGCGGATGCCAGAAGGCCGGACGCGGTTTCGGACGGCAGAATCACCGGAACGATGCCGTTGCGCAGGCAGTTGTTGTGGAAGATCTCGCCCAGCGCCGGCGCGATCACGGCTCTTACCCCCAGGCCATGGAGCGCCCAGACCGCCTGCTCGCGGCTAGACCCCGAGCCGAAATTCGCGCCTGCGACGATCACCGGAGGATCGCGGAAAGGTGCCGTGTTGAGGACATAGTCTTCGATCTCGCTGCCGTCCGGCCGGTAGCGGCGATCGTGGAAGGCGTGCTTCCCCAGCCCCTCGCGCGCGGTGAGCAGCAGGAAGCGCGCGGGAAAGATGATGTCGGTGTCGATATTCTCTTCCGGCATCGCAGCGGCATGACCGGTGACGGTGGTGAAAGGGGTCATGCCAGATAATCCCTCGCGTCGGCGATATGGCCGGCGATCGCGGCGGCGGCGGCCATCGCCGGGCTCATCAGATGCGTGCGGCCGCCGGCGCCTTGACGGCCCTCGAAATTGCGATTGCTCGTGGACGCGCAGCGGTCGCCTGGCGCGAGCCGGTCGTCGTTCATGGCGACGCACATCGAGCAGCCTGCGAAGCGCCACTCGAAGCCCGCGTCGATCAGGATGCGATCGAGGCCTTCGCGTTCGGCGGCTGCACGGGTGGCCATGCTGCCGGGAACGACGATCGCCTTTATGCCGGACGCGACCTTGCGGCCCATCGCGATGGCGGCGGCGGCGCGGAGATCCTCGATCCGGCCATTGGTGCAGGATCCGATGAAGACATGGCTGACCGGGGTCCCTAACAGCCGCGCACCCGGTGCAAGGCCCATATAGGCCAGCGCCTTCTCCGCCTCGCGGCGCTCGGAGGGATCATCGATCCGGGCGGGGTCGGGAAGGACGGCATCGATCGGCAGGGTCTGGTTCGGGCTGGTGCCCCAGCTGACCTGCGGCGCGATCTCGGCAAGGTCGAGCGTCACGACACGATCATAGCGGGCGCCGGGGTCACTCCGCAGGCCGTCCCAATAGGCGCAGGCCCGCGCGAATGCCTCGCCTTTCGGGGCAAGCCGACGTCCGTTGACGAAGGCATAGGTCGTCTCATCGGGCGCGACCAGGCCGATGCGGCTGCCCGCTTCGATCGTCATGTTGCACAAGGTCATCCGCTCCGCCATCGACATGGCAGCAATGGCGGGCCCGACATATTCGACCGCATGACCGACCGCGCCGTTGGCGCCGATCCGTGCTATCAAAGCGAGCGCGATATCCTTGGCGAAAACCAGCGGATGCCGTTCGCCGACCAGTTCGACCTTCATCGTCCTGGCGCGGGTCTGGCGCAGCGCCTGCGCTACCATCACCGTCGATTGCTCGCTCGCGCCGATCCCGAAGGCGAGCGCACCGAAGGCGCCATGGGTGGTGGTGTGGCTGTCGCCGCAGACGATGGTCGTGCCGGGCAGGGTGAAGCCCGTTTCCGGCCCGATGACGTGGACGATGCCCTGTTCCGGCCCATTCACGGCCGCATAGGGCACGCCGAACTCGCGCACATTGGCTTCGAGTTCGGCGATCTGCGAGGCGGCCAGCGGATCGTCTATGGTGCCGCGCTGGCTGGTCGGTATGGCGTGGTCCGCCACGGCGAGGTGGGTTTCCGGACGGCGCAGCCTGCGTCCTTTGCCGCGCAGCGCGACGAAGGATTGCGGGCTTGACACCTCATGGACGATGTGGCGGTCGATGTAGAGCAGGGATTCACCATCGCCCAGATCGGCGACGACATGCGAGTCCCACAGCTTCTCGTAGAGCGTCCTGGCGGTCATGGTGCCCTGTTTCCTGCGAGCGGCACGCCCGCCTCGACATAGGTCTCGATCCAGCGCGCGAAGCGGACGGGGACTTCGAGCGGGGGATAGTGGCCGACGTCGGGCATCAGCACCTTCGATATGGTGGCGTTCGACAAATAGCGGGTGATGGCGTTGACGGCGGACTCGGGCAGTAGCGGGTCGCCGCTGCCCCAGACGAGGAAGGTCGGCGCCTTGATCTTCGCCATCTCGATCGCGGCCTGCTTGCCGTCACCGATCCGCGCGACCATCGCGATCGGATAGGGTTCGGGCGCGCGGCGGTTGAAGTCCCAATATTCGGCGCGCGTCTTGGCGCTGATCCGTGCTGGGTCGCCCGAGAAGAAGGACAGATACTGGTTCCAGAAGTCGAGGTCCTGATAGCCCGTCTTCCTGACGCGCTCCTGTGCGGCGAGGAAGGCCGGGGTCTGGACCATGTGGCTCGTGTCGACAGGATCGGACGGGGTGTTGGACAGGATCAACCGCTCGACCATCTCAGGCCGCTTGGCCGCCAGATACATCGCCATCGTCCCGCCGCTCGACACGCCGATCGCTGCGGCTACGCGCTTCACGCCCAGTCCTTCGAGCAGCCCTTCTGTCACCTCGACCGGACGGACGGTCTTTGCAGCCTCCTCGGTCGCGGGCGAGGACAGGCCATAGCCGGGGATGTCGAAGCGGATGATCCGGTAGCGCGGCTTGAGAAGGGTCGTGATCCGATCCCAGGTACGCAGGCTGCTCTGCGAGCCGTGGATCATCAGCAGGACCGGCGCCGTGCGGGGGCCCTCATCCTTGTAATGGACCTCCATGCCCTTGATGGTCATGTAGCGGCTCTGCGCATCGCCATATCGCTGGCGCAGTTGCGCGACCGTCAGGCGCGGTGTCTGCGGCGAATCTGGGGCGGTGGCGGCGATCTGTGCCGGGGCGGGCGCGAACGGAACCGACAGCGCGATGGCGGCCCCACAGAACAGCACGTGCAACGGTTTCATGGCTTCTCCGGCGCAGGCGTCAAACATCAGGCTCGTCCCTCAGCTATCTGCCAATGGCGCATTTTCCGAAAGCCATGCATCTCTATCCGACTGGTGGTGAGCCATGCCCCATGGATCGACAGTCGAGCGCCGGCTGTGGCGATTGGTGCTATCAGCAAGCCCGTGATCCGGGTGCAGTCCGAGGGTTAGGCAAGGCAGATGATGATCGACCGGCGCACATTCTCCCTCGGCGGGCTTGGCCTTGCCGCTCTTACGGCAGGCGCGCCCTTGCTGGGCGCGAGCAAGCGCAAGGCGCCGATGCCGACCGGGCCGGACCGGCGGAAGCCGGGGCAAAGCGACGTCATCGTGCTGGGGGCGGGCGTTTCCGGTCTGCAGGCGGCCTGGATGCTCGAGCAGGAAGGCAAGACCGTCACCGTCATCGAGGCGCGCGAGCGCGTCGGCGGGCGTATCTGGACCCTGCTCGATCAGCCTGGATACCCCGAAATGGGCTTCAACTCGATGGCCGAGGGCTATGGCCGGGGCATCGATGCGGCCGGCCGGGCCGGCGTGGAGTTGCACGAAGTCGGCGCCCGCTATCGCTATGGCGCGCCGCCGCTGCTTTGGATCAACGGCAAGCCGATGACCCGCGCCGAATGGGCTGGTTTTCCGGGCAATCCTTTCCCGGAAAAATTCAAGGCGCTGATGCCCGGCGAACTCGTCGGCAAGATCGTCTCCGACAATAACCGGCTCAGCGACTGGACGAGCTGGCACGACCCGGCCAACGCCGCGCTCGACATCTCGCTGCACGATTATCTGAAGGCGCAGGGGCTGTCCGATGCCGCGATCCATCTCTGCCACGATCTGGCCCCCTATTATGGCATCGATGCCTGGGGCGTTTCGTCGCTCATGATGGAATATAATGACGGCTTCATCAAAGCCCAGATGGGGGCAGGGACGGGCTCGCTCTCGGTCAAGGGCGGCAATATCCACCTCGCCACCGGCATGGCGAAGTTGCTCAAGGGCGACGTGCTTCTCGGGCGCGAGGTGGTGGCGATCGATCAGGATGGCGCCGGCGTCAGCGTTCACTGCGCTGACGGCTCCACCTTCAGTGCCCCCCGTCTGATCTGCTCCTTGCCCTTCTCGGCGCTCCGCAACGTCAAGCTGATGCCGGCGCTGGAGGGCGTGCAGGCTCGCGCTGTCGCCCAGCTGGGCTATCAGCCGATTTCGATGGTGTTCGTCACGGCGAACGCGCCCTTCTGGGAAGAGGACAAGCTCGCGCCCGGCATGTGGACCGACGGATTGCTCGGCAATGTGATGCCGCAGCGCTACGGCGCGACGCCCGAGGAAATCACCGGCTTCATCGTCCAGGCGCGCGGCAATCTCGCCCTCTACTGGGACCGCATGGGACCGGATTTGGCCAAGGCCATGGTCGTTGGCCAGCTCGAGAAATTGCGTCCCGCCGCCAAGGGCAAGGTCGCTGCGCACAGCTATTTCAGCTGGGCGGGCGAGCGCTTCAACGGCGGTGACGTGTCCTATTTCGGTCCCGGCCAGGTCAGCTGGGTGGACGAGATGATCCGCCCGGCGGGACGTATGCATTTCTGCGGCGAGCATACCGCGACGGCGGCGCGCGGTCTCGAAGGTGCGCTGGAGTCCGCCGAGCGTGTCGTGCTGGAGGTTTTGACCGCCTGATCCGTTCGGGCGACTGTCGGCCGTCTGAGACGGCAAGATATCGGAAGGTGAGTGTTCGATGGAATATGATTATGTCCCGCTGCCGCAGCGCAAGCCGCTGATCTGGCCGAACGGCGCCCGCGTCGCGCTGATCCTCACCTTCAATCTCGAAACCTGGGATCTGACCAAGGACACCGACAAGCCCTATTATGCCGGCGGTCCCGCGATCCTCCCGGACGTGCTTCCGGGGAACACCCCCGATTTCCCCAACTTCACCTGGCGCGAATATGGCCAGCGCGTCGGCCTGTGGCGGCTGATCGACCTGTTCGACGAACTCGGCGTCAAGGCCAGCTGCACGACCAACGCGGTCACCTTCGAACGGCGCAAGGCGATGACCGATGCCGTCCTCGAACGGGGGTGGGAGCTGCTGACCCACAATTGGGAGCAGGGCGAACTGCTGTCGAGCTTCGCGCATGAGCCGGCCAAGGAGCGCGACATCATCCTGCGCAGCCTCGACCAGTTCGAAAAGTTCACCGGACGCAAGTCGAAGGGCTGGCTGTCCTCGTCGCTGCGCGGCACGCTGCAGACGGCGGATATCCTCGCCGAATATGGCTGCACCTTTTACTGCGACATCATGAACGACGATCAGCCCTATCTGCTGCGGACCCCGCACGGACCGATCGTGTCGGTGCCCTATTCGAACGAGATCAACGACTTCACCTTCATCACGCGCAAGAACTACACGACCGACGAATATCGCGATGCGCTGATCGAGGAACTGGACGTTCTCCATGCCGAGGGCGCGAAGACCGGCCGGATCATGAACCTCGGGCTCCATCCGCACGTATCGGGGCGCGCCCATCGCATCCGCGCGCTGCGCGAGTTCATCGAACATGCCAAGTCGCTGCCCGGTGTGTGGTGGGCCACCCGCGAGGAAATCGCTAAATGGTATCTCGCCAATCATGAGAGCCATATCCCCGGCCAGCTCGACGGCGGCGCCAAGTGAGCAAGCCCCGTACCATCCTGGTCGTTGGCGGCGGCGTCGCCGGCATGACCGCCTCGGCTGCGCTGGCGCAACAAGGGTTCGAGGTCACCCTGCTCGAATCCGCGCCGCAGTTCGGCGAGATCGGCGCGGGGCTGACGCTGACACCCAATGCGATGAAGGGCCTCGACTTTATCGGCATCTGCGAGGAGGCCGCTGCGGTCGCTGTCGAGCCGACCCGTCAGCGCATTCAGCATTGGCAGGACGGCCGGACGCTCGTCGCGATGGATCGCTCGACCCAGCGCGCAAAATATGGCGCACCTTATATCACGGTGCACCGCGCCGACCTGCACGGGGTGATGACCCGCGCAGCGGAGCGGGCGGGCGTGACGATGATCGCAGGCGCTGCGGTCGTGTCGAGCGAAGGAACGACCGTGACGCTGGCCGATGGCCGGACTTTCGGCGCGGATGTGCTGGTCGGCGCCGACGGCGTGAAGAGCGTCATCCGCCAGCGCTTCGGCAACGACAGCCCGCATTTCACCGGTCATGTGGCCTGGCGCTGCCTGGTGCCCGTTACCCCCGATATTCAGGATCTATCGGACTTTCCGGGTGTCATCATCGGCCCCGGCGCGATGATGAATCGCTATAATGTGCGCGGCAGCAAGGTGATGAACTTCGTGTTCTTCGCCCGCCAGGACGGCTGGAACGAGGAAGGCTGGATGACGCCTGCCGACCCGGCCGAACTGCAGTCCATCTTCGGTCACTGGTGCGCCGACGCTCAGCGGCTGCTCAAGGCTGCCTATGCGCAGCCCCTGTTCAAATGGGCGATCAACGCCCGCAAGCCGATGCCCAGCTGGGTGCTCGACGGCAATGTCACGCTCATCGGCGATGCTGCCCATGCGATGACGCCGTTCCTGGGTCATGGTGCGGCCAGCGGGATCGAGGATGCCGTGGTGCTGGCGCGCGCGCTTGCGGCATCCGACAGCGCCGCCGAAGGCCTGACTCGCTACGAGCAGGCCCGATACGAGCGTGCGACCTTCATCCAGCAGGAATCGAACGCCAATGCCGATCGCATGCAGGGGCAGGACACCGATCTTTTCGGCCTGGGCGAAATGAAGGACGAGGAGTCGCTCGGCCTGTTTACCTATGATCCGCGGACGGTGGAGATATGAGCGTGGCGCCGACGGCATTCGATGGACACGCGATCTCTGCGCAGACCGCGACCTTCCTCGACGAAACGCACCGCCTGCTGATCGACGGTGAATGGGTCGACGGTTCGGGCGAGATGGAGACGCGCGACCCGGCGACGGGTCTGGTCCTCACGCGCTTCCACATCGGCGGGGCGGATGAGGTCGACCGGGCGGTCAAGGCGGCCCGCGCTGCATTCGAGGGGCCCTGGGGCAGGATGACGGTCGCCGAACGGACGGCGCTGATGCATCGCCTCGCGCGGGTGATGGACAGCCATGCGACGCTGCTGACCGAACTCGACATCATCGACAATGGCATGCCGCGCTTCATCGCCGGGCTGACCACGGCCAACTGCGTCGAGATGATCGACTATTATGCCGGCGCGATCATGCGGATCGAGGGCACGACGACCGCCCCGCCGCGCCACATCGCGTCGGAGACCGAGGCGCTGACCTACACGCTGCGCGAACCGGTGGGCGTCGCCGGGCAGATCGTGCCGTGGAACGTGCCGCTTTCGACCGCGATCCTGAAGCTCGCCCCGGCACTGGCCGCCGGGTGCACGGTGGTGGTGAAGCCGTCGGAGGAAACCCCGCTCTCGGCGCTCGCGCTGGGCCGGATGATCCTCGACGCCGGCATCCCGGCGGGCGTCGTCAACATCGTCAATGGCGTTGGTGCGCAGGCAGGACAGGCGCTGGCCGAGCATCCCGGCATCGACAAGATATCGTTCACCGGATCGAGCGCAACCGGCAGGCGGATCATCCAGGCCGCCCTCGGCAACCTCAAGAAGGTCAGCCTGGAGCTGGGCGGAAAGAGCCCGGTCGTGGTCATGCCCGATGCGGATCTGTCGCTCGCCATTCCTGGCGTCGCCATGGCGACCTTCTTCCTGCAGGGCCAGAACTGCATGGCGGGCACGCGCGTGTTCGCGCATGCCGCGATCCATGACGCGCTGATGGAGGGCGTCGCTGCCTTCGCCGGCCAGATGAAACTGGGCCACGGGCTCGATCTAGCCACGCTGCAGGGCCCGATGATCTCGGACTCCCACAGCGCCAAGGTGATGTCCTATATCGACCACGCCAGATCCGACGGGCTCACGCTGGTTGCCGGCGGCAGCAGGCTCGACCGGCCCGGCAACTTCATCGAGCCGACGATCTTCACCGGCTGCGACAATGCCATGCCGCTGATGCGCGAGGAAATCTTCGGTCCGGTGATGGCCGTTCAGCGCTTCGAAAGCGACGACCTCGACGCCATCGCAGCGCTTGCCAACGATACGCCCTATGGTCTGTCGGGCAGCGTGTGGACGCGCGATCTGTCGACCGCCCACCGTCTCGTTCGGCGCATCCGCGCCGGGCAGGTGTCGATCAACTGCCATGGCGCTGTCGGCACAAATATTCCATTTGGCGGCTATGGCCAGTCGGGCTGGGGTCGCGAGTTCGGGCAGGAAGGTCTCGACGCCTATCTCGAAACCAAGGCGGTGACGGCGCGCCTCTGATTGCGTTGCCGGCGCCATGCTGTAAGGCGTGGCCGATGGCCCGCAAACGCTCCCGCTACGATTATGACGATGAGCCTGCTGCCGACGAGGCGCCGAAGCCCGTGGTTCACTGCTGGCTGTGCGGTCGCCCCACGGGCAGCACGATCATCTGGCATCACCCGATCCCGAAAAGTCGGGGCGGGCGCGACGTGGTTCCGATGCACGGCATCTGTCAACAGACGCTGACGGTGAACTTCACCAATTCGGAGCTTCAGCGCGCGGGCATGGATGCCCAGCAGCTGCTGGACAATCCCGCCGTCCGCAAGTTCGTCGACTGGGTCGCGAACAAGGATCCCGATTTCACCGCGACGATCGCGAAGAAACAGCGCTGATCAGGCGCTGCCCATCGGGGCGTTGGACAGGTCGTAGCTGATCGCGGCCGCCGTCGCCTTCAGATCGTCGAGATAGGCTTCGAGCGCGGCCGACAGCTTCATCGCCGCGACGAAGAACACCATCGTCATCGCCGCTTCGAAATGGCCATTGCGGAAGATCGGGACCGCGATCGACGAGGTCTTGCCCGGCGTCAGGTTGAAATGGTTGCGGCCCTGCACCGCATAGCCATCGGCGCGGATCCGCTCCACGTCCAGGCTGACTTCGGCGGTGGCCAGATAGTTGAGGTTGATGTCCTGCGAGACGCGCATGAAGCGCAGGATCATCTCGCGCTCTTCCGGATCGGCGAAGGCCATCGACACTTTGCCCGAGGCGCTGTCGAGGATCGGCAGGGTGAAGCCCGGATAATAATGTTCGAAGGTCAGCGAGGAATTGGCGTGGGTGCTGTCGCGCAGCATCATCTCACGCCCGACGCGGATCGCGATCGAGACCGGCCAGCCAACGCGCGCTGTCAGGCCCACGATATGCGGGCGGGCGATGCGGACCAACTCGTCGTCATGCTGGAAGCCGGTGGCCAGCGTCTGCACGAGGGCGGTCGGGCGGTAGCGCTTGCGCGAGGGTTCCTGCTCGATCAGGCCTTCGTAGAGGAGCGTCTGAACGATCCGGCAGGCGGTGGGGTAGGGGACTTCGGCGGACTTCGCGATCTCCATCATGGAGAGCGAACCGTGGCGATTGATCGCCTTGAGAGCGGCAATGGACCGTGTGATCGATCGGATAGGAACGCCTTTTTCCATGTGAACGACTCCCCTTGGCACCCAGATGTCGCAAGAGTGCCAAGAGAATGTCATATGACCGATTTGTTCAACAAATTATTCGCCTGCCGGATAAATGTCTCCGCAGATCGGAACACATCGGCGGGCCCGCCAATCACCAGCCCGGCACGATGACCTGTCGTACCGCCTTGCCCTCGGCGAGTTTGTCCATCAGTTCGTTGATCTCTTCGAGCGGGCCGACCGAGGTGAGCAATTTCTCCACCGGGAGACGACCCGAGCGCCACAAGGCAATGTAGCGCGGGATGTCGCGCGAGGGAATCGAAGAGCCCATATAGCTGCCCATCAGCGTCTTGCCTTCGGCGACAAGCGACAGCGCATTGATCTCCAGCTTTTCCGACGGGTTCGGTAGGCCGACCGTCACGATCCGTCCGCCGCGCCGTGCTGCTCTATACGCCTGAGCAAGAACGGCGGCCTTGCCGACGGTTTCGATGACGACATCGCTGCCGAACAGCGCGTCATCCTCGCCGGGCGCGACGGCGGCTGCGGCGCCGAGTTCGAGCGCGAGGGCGCGCTTCTCCGGGGACGGGTCGACCGCAACCACCGGCTGTGCGCCCGAGGCCAGCGCGCCGACCAGCGCGGCGAGGCCCACGCCGCCGAGGCCGTAGATCAGCACGCTCTCGCCGGGTCGCACCTGCGCCGTGTTCATTACCGCGCCGACGCCGGTCAGGACGGCGCAGCCGAACAGCGCGGCGATCTCTGGTGGGATATCCTTGTCGATCCGGACCAGCGAGCGGCGGTCCACGACGGCCTGGGTCGCGAAGGCCGAGACGCCGAGGTGATGATGCACGTGCGTGCAATGCTGGTGCTCGACATAGGAAAGGCGCGTCCCACCGCGTATGAGTTCGCCCTTGCCATTGGCCGCAGCCGCATTGGCGCAAAGATAGCCCTGGCCGGAGGCGCAGGCGACGCAGTGGCCGCAGGACGGGAGAAAGACGAGGACCACGCGGTCGCCGACCGACAGGCTGCCGTCACCTTCGTCGCCGAGCGCAAGCACCGTCGCGGCGGCTTCGTGCCCCAGCGCCATCGGCATCGGGCGGGGCCGATCGCCATTGATCACCGAAAGATCCGAATGGCAGAGGCCCGCCGCGTCGATCCGGACCAGCACTTCGCCGGGGCGCGGATCGGCCAGTTCGAGCATTTTCACCTCGAGCGGCCGGGTCTGCGCATAAGGCGCAGGGTTGTCGCCGCTCCGGGATAGAACGGCGGCAGCGATGCGACGCGTGGCCATCAGTCGGCCTTGCCCCATTTGCGCTCGAACGCCCAGACGTCCTCGAACCCGATCAGCGAGCAGAATTCGGAGAAGTCGAACAGACCATCGGGCTGGCCGATGCCATCCTGCTTCAGGTCGACGAGAGCTTTCTCCATCGCGGCACAGGCCGCAAGGCTCGTCAGCGAGGGATAGATGGCATAGGCATAGCCGATCTCCGCAAGCACGGGGGCCAGCGGGACCGGCGTCTTGCCGTGGTTCGACATATTGGCCATGCAGGGCTTGTCGAGGGTTGCGCAAGCCTTGCGCATTTCCTCTTCCGAATGCAGCGCTTCGGGGAAGAGCACGTCGGCTCCCGCCTTGGAATAGGCTTCCATCCGGCGCAGCACCCCGTCCAGCCCTTCGCTTTCGCGCGCATCGCTCCGGGCGATCACGACGAAGTCCTCCGACGAGCGCGCATCGACCGCGACCTTGATCTTCTCGACCATGTCCTCGGTCGAGATCAGCCGCTTATAGGGGGTGTGGCCGCACTTCTTCGGGAATTCCTGATCCTCGATCTGGATCGCGGTGACCCCCGAGGCCTCATAGCCCTTTACCGTGTGATGGACGTTGAGTAGCCCACCATAGCCGGTGTCGCCATCGGCGATGACGGCGGCGTTGCTCGTGCGCGCCAGCGTTTCCATCCGGTTGCGCATTTCGGTGTAGGTCGCGATGCCCGCATCGGGCAGGCCCCAGGCCGACGCCGTCAGCCAGTAGCCGGTGCCATAGACGATATCGAAGCCGACCTTGTTGGCTATGACAGCCGCCAGCATGTCCTGAATGCCCGGCACGACGAAGAACTGGCCCGCTTCGAGCTTCTGGCGAAGGATCGGATTTGCCACGTCTATATTATCCTTGTGCCTTGACCCAGCGCGGCGGGGTGGGGGCGGGGAGGCCCGTTTCCGCGAGGCAATTCCTGCGCAGCGTTTCGATGTCGGGGCCGAAGTTGAACACGCCGATCTCGCCGCGCTCGGCCCGCATCTTCGCGCGGAGGCTGTCCGTCGCCGCAGTGTCGACCTCGCCGTTCACGAGCACGACGCCATAACGCAGCGCGCCCTTTTCGGTGACGAGGCCCTGCCGCAATTCCTTGACCAGCAGCGCCGGATCGCGGTCGAGCGGATCGCCCCAACCGCCGCCGCCCCAGGTCACGAAGTGCAGGCGATCGCCCGGTTCGACCGGATAATCCTCGATCTTGTTGCCGACGACGATTTCGGTGCCATCGGCCTTGATCAGCACCTTGCGCGCGCGTGCGCCCGGATCGCCGCCATTGACGCCCCAGGGCGGGACGAACCAGCGGTCGTCGTGGATCGCGATCGTGCCGGGCTCAAGAAAGCGATAGACCATGTCGATCCCGTTGCCGCCGCGGTGCAGGCCCGCGCCGCCGCTGTCGGGCACGGTCTCGTAGCGCTCGATGACCAGCGGGAAATAGCGCTCCAGAAACTCGTTGGGGACGTTGGTGAAGCCGGGGAACAGCGAATGGCCGTCGGGGCCGTCGCCGAGCGGCCGGCCGGGAATGCCGCCGAAGCCGATCTGGAAGAGCTGGAACCACTTACCGTTGCTGTCGGTGCCCGCATAGAAGAGATGTGGGCTCGACGAGAAACCGGCGGCGTTCAGGAATTCCGGCGTCTTCTGGCCCAGCAGGCCGCCAAGGATATCGAACAGCCGGCCCAGCACATGGGTGCGGCCCGACAGCGCGGCCGGGAATTTCGGCTTGAGCAGCGATCCTTCGGGGATTCGCACGTCGATCAGATCATAATAGCCGTCGTTGAACAGGATCTGCGGGTCGAAGATCATGATCATGTAGATGCCGAAGAACATCCGCATCATGTTCTCGTTGAGGAACATGTTGATCGACGCCTGACTCTGCGGGTCGGTACCGGCAAAGTCGAGCACGACGCGACCATCTTCGCGCCACATCGTGCACTTGATCTTGTAGGGGCCGAAGCCCTTGCCGTCGTCGCAGATATAGTCCTCGAAGCTGACTGGCTCCTCGCCGATCGAGCTTTCGATCAGCTGCTTCATCGCGCGGTGGTTGCGTTCCAGCAGCAGGTCGGTCGCCGAGACGAAGACATCGTCGCCGAAGCGCGCGGCCATCTCGATCACGCGACGCGCAGCCACGCGGCAAGAAGCGATCAGCGCGTTGAGGTCCGCCTTGCACCAGTCGGGGGTACGGGTCTGGTGCATCACCAGCTTGATCAGATCCTCGTTATACTCGCCCTTCTTCCAGATCTTGACCGGCGGGATGCGGACGCCTTCCTGGAAGATCGAGGATGCGTGGATCGGCATCGATCCCGGTACCATGCCGCCGATGTCGGACTGGTGACCGAACATCGAGGTGTAGGCGATCAGCCGTCCGTCCTTGAACACCGGCAGCAGCACCAGCCAGTCGTTGGAATGGCTGATGGCGCCGCCGACCGAATAGGGGTCGGACAGGAAGATCAGGTCGCCATCTTCGACCGTGCCGTCGAACCCGTCGAGAAACGGGCCGATATAGGAGCCGAACTGGCCGACGATCATCTTGCCGCTATGGTCGGCGATCAGCGGAAAGGCATCGCCCTGCTCGCGGATGCCGGGCGACATGGCGGTACGGACGAGCGTAGCGTCCATCTCGATCCGCGCGTTGCGCAGTGCATTCTCGATGATGTCGAGCGTGACGGGGTCGACCGGAACCGTGGCGAAGGGCGTCTGGTTGGCCTGGATGATCTGTGCGGGCATGGTGCGATTTCCTCAGGCGAGATGGATCAGGATGTTGCCGACATGGTCGACCTTGCCGGTGCAGCCGGCTTCGATCAGCGTGGTGGAGTCCATCTCCACGACGATCGCGGGACCCGGGATGACGTCGCCGGCGCGCAGAAGCGAGCGCTCGTAGATCACCGCCGGCACCATCGCGCCATTGGCCCAGAGCTCATGGTCGCGGATCTTCGCGGCGGACGGATCGCCATTGCCCTGTTCAAGCGGAGGCGCGGGCAGGTCGAGCGCCGGCCCCATCGCCACGGCGCGCAGGTTCACCAGCTCGTGGGCGCTGTCCATGTTGAAAGTGAACAGGCGCTTGTGCTCGGCGTCGAAGCGATCGGTCACGCCCTTGAGGCCGTCGCGGCGCAGCACTTCGGCGTCGATCGACAATGGCACCTCGAAGGCCTGGCCTTCATAGCGGATGTCGAGTTCGAACTGGCTGGTGACGTCGGCCTCCGAAATGCCCTCGGCGGTCAGTTCGGCACGGGTCTGCGCAGCCATCTCGTCGAGCAGGGCGATCACATCGGCCTCGTCGGTCTGGTCGATCCTGCGGCTGAAGGAGCGAGCGGTCTCGGTTCGCATGCGGGTCGTCGCATCGCCCAGCGCGCACAGCACG
>JAIYAJ010000077.1 GCA_027489105.1 Zymomonas sp.
CCTCGCTTATGCCGTATTCTGGCTGGCCTATCATCCGCGCATCGACCTGCGCGGCACAGCGCGCCATGGCGACTTTTCCTATGGCGTCTATCTCTATGCCTTCGTCATCCAGCAGATGCTGGTCGCGCGCACCGCCCTGCCCTTCCCCGTCTTCGTTATCGCCTCGGCGCTGCTCTCGCTTGCGGCGGGGATCGCCAGCTGGTGGCTGGTGGAGCGGCCTTGTCTCGGCCGGCGACGACGGGCCCGCCTCCGGGCCGTCAAAGACGAAGGGCGCCCGCTCCTTTCGGAACGGACGCCCTCTTCAACCCATGACGATCGCAATCAGACGACGCCGTAGGCGAGCATCGCGTCGGCGACCTTCTTGAAGCCCGCGATGTTCGCGCCCTTCACATAGTCGATATGATCGCTGCCGGCGGTGCCGCCATATTCGACGCAGCGCGAGTGGATGCCCTGCATGATGTCGAGCAGCAGGCGCTGCAGCTCCTCTTCCTTCCACGAGATGCGCGCGGAGTTCTGGCTCATCTCGAGGCCGGACACGGCAACGCCGCCGGCATTGGCCGCCTTGCCCGGAGCGAACAGCGTCTGCGCCTTCTTGAAGACATGCGTGCCTTCCAGCGTGGTCGGCATGTTGGCGCCTTCGGACACCGCGAAGCAGCCGTTGCGGACCAGCGTCTCGGCTTCCTTCTCGTTCAGCTCATTCTGCGTCGCACAGGGAATCGCGACATCGCAGGGGACGCTCCACGGCCGCGCGCCGTCACCGAAGAACTGCGCGCCCTTGAACTCCTTCACATATTCGGAGATGCGCCCGCGCCGCTTGTTCTTGAGCTCCTTGATCCAGTTGACCTTGTCCTGGGTGATGCCATCCGGATCGTAGATATAGCCCTCGGAATCCGACAGGGTGAGGACCTTGCCGCCCAGCTGGTTGACCTTCTCGGCGGCGTGGGTCGCGACATTGCCCGAACCCGAGATCACCGCGTTGAGGCCGACCAGATCCTTGCCCTTGGTCTTGAGCATTTCGTGCAGGAAATAGACCGCGCCGTAGCCGGTCGCTTCGGTCCGGATCAGCGAGCCGCCATATTCGAGGCCCTTGCCGGTCAGCACGCCGGTGAATTCGTTGGTGAGGCGCTTATACTGGCCGAACATATAGCCGATCTCGCGCGCGCCGACGCCGATGTCACCCGCCGGCACGTCCACGTCCGCGCCGATGTGGCGATAGAGCTCGTTCATGAAGCTCTGGCAGAAGCGCATCACTTCATTGGCGCTCTTGCCGCGCGGGTTGAAATTGGCGCCGCCCTTGCCGCCGCCCATCGGCAGGCCGGTCAGGGCATTCTTGAAGGTCTGTTCGAAGGCGAGGAACTTCAGCACGCTCTCGGTCACCGACGGGTGGAAGCGGATGCCGCCCTTATAAGGCCCGATCGAATTGTTGTTCTGAACACGCCAACCGCGCTGGACGCGGATATTGCCGTTGTCGTCTTCCCAACAGACTCGGAAGCTGATCACGCGATCCGGCTCGGCGATGCGCCGCAGGATCTGATATTTGTGATATTGTTCCTTGTCCTCGATGAACTCGTAAATGTCCTGCGCCACCTCGGTCACCGCCTGAACGAACTCGGGCTGACCGGGATTGCGCTTCTTCACCCCCTCGATGAACGTCGAGAGATCGACATGGTCCGAAACCGCCATAAGATTTTCCCCTGCTCCCCGGGCCCGAGCAGCATCCCTCGTGACTCGACGCCCGCAGGCCTAGGCATCCCGCGAATTCAGCCGGTGGGCAAGGACTTTCCGTTGCGGAAGAGGAAGCGAAAGCTCGACGCGCGCTGCCGCGCTCACCAGTGGCCCCAGACACTCACCAATTTCTCGAACGGCATGAAGGGAGCGCCCAGCCCGAGAATGAGGATCACCGAGACCACGAACAGCAGCAGCGCCCAATGATAGGCGCGGTTGAGCAGGCTGCCGAAATAGGTCAGCCATGCGATGAACTCGTTCCGCGCCTTGGCGGAACGGCGTCGCCTGCGTCTGCGCCGGACCGGTTGCTGTTCCATCGTCATGAATATGCACCATCTCCGGGTCTGACCAAAGCCGCGAAATACCCAACCTTGCCCGTAATGAAAAAAGCCGACCCGACTGTATCGGATCGGCCACGCCTTGCTGGCGAAAGATCAGGGCTGAACGGGGGATCGCTCCCCCGCCCTCCAGATATCAGGCGTCCAGGATTGCCGCGATCTGCGCCGAGACGGCGCCCATGTCCGCCATCCCATCGACCCGCTGGACCAGTCCGCGCGCCTCGTAGAGCGGCAGGATCGGTGCGGTCTTGGCGCGATATTCGGCCATGCGGGTGCGCACGGTCTCTTCATTGTCGTCGGGGCGACGCTTGAACTCGCCGCTGCCGCAGACGTCGCAGACACCCTCGACCTTGGGCTGTTTGAAGACGTCGTGATAGCCTTCGCCGCACTGGCCGCAGGTGAAGCGGCCGGTAATGCGCTCGACCAGCGCGTCCTCGTTGACCTCGAGTTCGATCACCCGATCGAGCTTGCGGCCACGGCTGACCAGGATCTCGTCGAGCGAAACCGCCTGGGCCTCGGTGCGCGGATAGCCGTCGAAGATGGCGCCTTCGTCGGCGCCCATCGAATCCAGCTTCTCACCGATCAGACCGGACACGATCTCGTCGGACACCAGCTCGCCGGCTTCCATCACCGCCTTGGCCTTCAGGCCGATCGGTGTGCCGGCCTTCACGGCCGCACGGAGCATGTCACCGGTGGAGAGCTGCACCATGCCGCGATCGGCGACGAGCTTCGACGCCTGGGTGCCCTTACCCGCGCCCGGCGGGCCCAACAGGATGATGTTCAACGGCGGTATCCCCCCTTGAGTTTAGCTTTCTTGATCAGATCGCCATATTGATGGGCGAGCAGATGGCTTTGGATCTGCGTGACGGTGTCGATCGTCACATTGACCACGATCAGCAGGCTGGTGCCGCCGAGCGCGACGCCGAGACCATATTGCGCCGTCACATATTCCGGCACGATGCAGATGAGCGTCAGATAGGCCGCACCGATCACCGTGATGCGCGTGAGCACATAGTCGAGATAATCGGCCGTGTTCTTGCCCGGACGGATCCCCGGAATGAAGCCGCCATGACGCTTCAGATTGTCGGCCGTCTCTTCCGGATTGAACACCACTGCGGTGTAGAAGAAGCAGAAGAAGATGATGCCGAGCGCATAGAGCGCCATATAGAGCGGCGTGCCGTGGTGCAGATACTGGTTGAGCGCGATCACGAAGTCGCCCCAGCTGCTCTCGCCTGCGGTCTTCTGGCCGGCGAACTGGCTGATCGTCAGCGGCATCAGCAGCAGCGACGACGCGAAGATCGGCGGAATGACGTTCGCGGTGTTGATCTTGAGCGGCAGGTGGCTCTTGTCAGCCTGCATCACCCCGCGCTGGGTCTGGCGCTTCGGATACTGGATAAGCACGCGGCGCTGGGCGCGCTCCATGAAGACGATGACGGCCACCAGCAGGACGACACCCGCCACCGCCGCCAGGATGAAGATCGGCGACAGCGAGCCCGTGCGGCCGCCCTCGAACAGGTTGGCGAGCGCGGTCGGCAGCTGCGACACGATGCCGGCCATGATGATCAGCGAGATGCCGTTGCCGATGCCCCGGCTCGTGATCTGCTCACCGAGCCACATCAGGAACATGGTTCCGCCCATCAGCGATATCACGGTCGTGGCGCGGAAGAGATAGGGGTCGATCACGACCGCGTCCGTACCCGCGCTGGCACCCCAGCTCTCGAGGCCGACGGCGATGAAATAGCCCTGGATCGCGGTAAGCAGAACCGTGCCGTAGCGGGTGAACTGGTTGAGCTTTTTGCGTCCGCTCTCCCCTTCCTTCTTCAGCGCACCGAGCGATGGCGACAGCGAGGTGGCCAGCTGAACGACGATCGAGGCGGTGATGTACGGCATCACGCCGAGCGCGATCAGCGACATGCGCGTCAGCGCCCCGCCCGAGAAAGCATTGAAGAAGTCGAGCACGCCGCCCCGGGTCGTGTCGAACAGAGTCTGCAGCGCACGCGGATCGAGACCCGGCAGCGGCACATGGCTGAGCAGCCGGAAAACGATCAATGCGCCGAGGGTGAACCACAGGCGCTTCTTGAGCTCGGTGGCTTTGGCGAACTGGCCAAGGTTGATGTTGGCGGCCATCTGTTCGGCTGCGGATGCCATGTGATTTACGGACCCCGGAAATGGAAACGGCGGCAGACCGAATTGGTCCCGCCGCCGTCTCATATAATGTGTGCCTCGGACTTGTCAGCCCGAAAGCGTCAGGACGACGGGCTGAGCCGCGATCAGGCCTTCTTCTTGGCGGCCCGCGTGGTGCCCTTCTTGGCAGCGGCCTTCTCGGCAGCCGGGACGACCTCGATCACTTCGACCGAACCGCCGGCCTTTTCGATCGCCGCCTTGGCACCGGCCGAAACGCCGGCGACCTTCAGCGACAGCTTGGCCGAAAGCTCACCCTTGCCCAGGATGCGAACGCCGTCCTTGCCGCCACGGGCGACGCCAGCGGCCTTCAGCGCGGCGTGATCGATCAGGCTGCCCGCGTCGAGCACCTTGGAGTCGACCAGCTTCTGGATCGCGCCGATGTTCACCTCGGCATAATCCTTGGCGAAGATGTTGTTGAAGCCGCGCTTCGGCAGACGCATGTGGAGCGGCATCTGACCGCCCTCGAAACCATGGATCGAGACGCCCGAGCGGCTCTTCTGGCCCTTCTGGCCGCGGCCGCCGGTCTTGCCGACGCCGGAACCGATACCACGTCCGACACGGACGCGGCTCTTGCGGGCACCCTGGTTGTCGCGGAGTTCGTTGAGCTTCATGATATGCACTCGCTTTCGCTATGTTCGCGCTGAAAATAGAGGAAGGGGGCCTTAGCCCCCTTCAAACCCTTTGACCAGCCCGAAAGCCGGTCAGGATCGATCGAGGACTTAGTCCTCGACCTTCACCATATGCTGCACCTTGCGGATCATGCCACGAACTTCGGGCGTGTCCTGGAGTTCGCGGCTCCGGTGCATCTTGTTGAGGCCCAGACCGATCAGCGTGGCGCGCTGGTCGGCCGTACGGCGGATCGGCGAACCGCTCTGCGTAACCTTGAGGGTCTTGCCAGCCATGATCGATTACTCCGTGATCGCGGCCGCTTCGGCCTCTGCGACCGGAGCCGAAACACCGCTGCGACCAAGCAGGTCGGCGATCTTCTTGCCACGGCGCTGGGAAACCGACTTCGGCGACGTCTGATCCTTGAGCGCCTCGAAGGTCGCCCGGATCATGTTGTAGGGGTTCGAGGTGCCGACCGACTTGGTCACCACGTCGGCAACGCCGAGGCTCTCGAAGATCGCGCGCATCGGACCGCCGGCGATGATGCCGGTACCCGGAGGCGCGGTACGAACCGTCACGCGGCCGGCGCCGAAATGGCCCTTGCCGTCATGATGGAGGGTACGGCCCTCACGCAGCGGAACGCGAACCATCGCCTTCTTGGCAGCGGCGGTCGCCTTCGAGATGGCTTCCGGCACTTCGCGGGCCTTGCCGTGGCCGAAGCCCGCACGACCCTTGCCGTCACCGACCACGAC
>JAIYAJ010000480.1 GCA_027489105.1 Zymomonas sp.
AGATGGCGGTGGACACCGCCAGCCCGACATGGGCGAGCGGCCAGATCAGCACGAGGTTGAGGACGAGGTTCACCAGCATCGCGACCAGCGCGATGCGCACCGGAGTCCTGGTGTCGGCCCGCGCGTAGAAGCCGGGGGTCAGCACTTTGATCAGCACATAGGCGGGCAGGCCGAGCGAGAAGGCGGCGAGTGCGCGGGCGCTGGCGATCGTGTCGGCGGGGGTGAACGCGCCGTGCTGGAGCAGCGCCCGGATCAGCGGGGTGGCCGACACCATCAGCGCGGCGGTCGCCGGCAGGGTGAGCAGCAGCACCAGTTCGATCGCGCGATTCTGCGTATCGAGCGCGGCCTGTCGATCTCCTCCGCCGAGCTGACGCGACAGACTGGGGAGCATGGCCGTGCCGACGCCGATGCCGATCAGCCCCAGCGGCAGCTGATTCAGCCGGTCCGCATAATAGAGATAGGAAACCGAGCCCTCGGGCAGGAAGCGCGCGGCAAGGGTGGTCGAGATCAGCAGGTTGAACTGCACCGCGCCGGCGCCGAGGGCGGCCGGGCCGATCAGCTTGAGCAGCCGTTTCACCTCCGGGCTGAGGCGCGGGAGCCGAACGCGCAGGCGGACGCCAGCCTGCCAGCAGGCGAGAACCAGCCAGGCGAGCTGCAGGGCGCCCGACACCGTGACGGCGATCGCCTGGGTCCGCGCCGTCTCGACGTCGCTATGCCCGCGAAAGAAGAGCAGGCCGGCGATCAGGCACAGGTTGAGCAGGATCGGCGCGGCGGCGTTGACCCAGAAACGGTTCAGCGAATTGAGGATGCCGCCGAGCAACGACACCAGCGAGATCAGCATCAGATAGGGAAAGGTGATCCGCGTATATTCCGTCGCCAACGCGAATTTCTCGGGGCCGCCATCGGGAAAGCCGCCGGTCATCGTCCACACGATCGGCCCGGCTGCGAACATCATGATGACGGTGAAGACGATCAGGATAGGCAGCAGAACCGACAGCACGTCCTCGGCAAAGCGCAGCGCGATCGCGAGGCCTTCGCCGGGCTTGTCCTTCTCGGCTTCGGCCACCGTGCGGTTGAACATCGGCACGAAGGCGGCCGAAAAGGCCCCCTCGGCGAAGAGCGCGCGGAACAGGTTCGGCAGCCGCCAGGCGATCAGGAAGGCGTCCGATGCGAAGCCGGCGCCGACGAAGCGGGCCATCAGCATGTCGCGGACAAAACCGGCGATCCGGCTGACCAGAGTCAGTCCGCCGATGGTCGCGCTGGCTTTGAGCAGGCTCATGCGATCAGTCCGCGACCGCTTTTCCCGGCGGCGCGGGAAAGGCGGTCAGACGGGTCCATCCGGGTTTCAGGCTTCCCCGGCCGGCTGGGCTTCGGCCAGTTCCTGCTGCTGCTGGGCCTGCTGCATGTAGAGCGCTCCGAAATCGATCGGCTCGAGCACCAGCGACGGGAAGTTGCCGTCGCGAATCGCATCGGCAGCGACGCGGCGGGCGAAGGGGAAAAGCAGGCGCGGGGCTTCGGCGAAAAGGAAGACCGGGATATGTTCCTCGGGCACGTTGCGGATGCCGAACAGGCCCGCATAGACGAGGTCGACGACATAGGAGGTCAGCTCGCCCTGGGTCGCCTTGATCTCGATCTTGAGCGCGACTTCGTAGACGTCTTCGCCGGCCAGCTGCGAGCCGATGTTGAACTGCACGTCGATCTGCGGCTGCTCGGGCGCCTGATAGATGCCCGGCGCGCTCGGATTTTCGAACGAGAGGTCCTTCACATATTGGGCGATCATCGCGACCTGCGGCAGATTGTCCTGGCCGTTGCCCAGCATTTCGGTGGCGCCCGTCTCTTCGCTCATTGCACGTCTTTCCATAGGTTCGTTGAGCCGGAGCAGGGGCCGCCTGCGCCCGGCAATGCGCTTCGCGACTAGCAGGCAGGGCGGGGGGGAGCAATGGCGCGGTTGCCCCCGCTGCCGGTCGGTCGCGGGCCGGTGCTGCTACCCGAAAGGTCAGCAGGGTCGAGTCATTTGAAACTTGGACCCTTTGTCCCTATGTTATGCGTTCTGGTAGCGTATTGGAGGCCCGGTGACGACGATTGTCATTCTAGCGATGGTGTTCCTCTTCGTGGCGTTCCGCCTGTGGAGCGTGCTCGGCCGTCGCACCGGTCATGAGCAGACCATCGCCCGGCCAGCCGAAGTGACACCCGCGCCGATCGGCGCCGGGCGTTCGCTTCCCGACAACCTCTCGCCCGCCCCGGCCGCCCGTCCGGCAGCTGTCGAGCCGCGCGCCGAAGCGGGTGTGCGTGCGATCCAGGCCGCCGATGGCAGCTTCGATCCGGCGCATTTCCTCGAAGGCGCGCGCTCGGCGTACCGGATGATTCTCGAAGCCTATTGGCGTGGCGATGTCGATACACTGCGCCGACTGGTCGAGGACGATGTGTTCGAGGCCTTCTCCGCTGCGATCGAGGAGCGCAAGGTCGCGGGCGAGACGCTCGACAACCGGCTCGTCTCGATCGAGAATGCCGTCATCGAGCAGGCGCGGATGAACGGACAGATGGCGCACGTCACGGTCCGTTTCGACGCCGATATCGCTGCCGTGACGCGCGATGCGGAAGGCAATGTGCTCGCCGGATCGCTGTCCGACGCCGTGCCGACGCATGACGTGTGGGCCTTCAGCCGGCATGTTCGCGCCGACGATCCGAACTGGATGCTGGTCGAAACCGACGAGGCCGCGTGATCCGCCGCCTCGTCGCGGGGTTCTCCGCGCTGGCTGCCTTGTCGGCCTGTACAGTCGTTCCCAAGCCGCATCTTCCCAACCAGCCGGTCCCCCCGGCTGGCGAACCAGCGCCCCGGCCAACACCAGCGCCCTCTACCGGAACGCCTGCGCCGTCGGCGCCGCGCACGGCGGTCGAGAGCGG
This sequence comes from Zymomonas sp., assembly GCA_027489105.1. The sequence goes on from JAIYAJ010000480.1 coordinate 2,905, forward strand.
CCTGCTTCCCGGTCCGGCCTTCGCCAGTTTCGGGATCAATGCGGATGCGGCCAGGGCAGCGCTCGTGGCTTTTCGCTTGTCCTGTCCCGCGTTGCAGCGGCGCAGCGACCAGAGCGGCCTCACCCAGTCGGGTGACTGGAGCGAGCCTTGCTCCCGCGCCACCGGATGGCCCGACAGCGACGCCCCCTCCTTCTTCGCCAATCAGCTGAGCGTCATCCAGGTCGGTGGCGGCAAGGCTTATGCCACCGGCTATTATGAGCCGGAGATCGCCGGATCGCGCACGCCGCAACTTGGCTATGAGGTCCCGGTCTACAAGCGCCCGTCCGATCTCGTCGAAGGCGATCTCGGCGACTTCTTCCCCGAGATGAAGGGCAAGAAGATTCGCGGCCGCGTTCAGGGCGGCAAGCTGGTGCCTTATCCCGATCGCGGCGCGATCGAGGATGGCGCGCTGAGCGGCAAGGCGCTCGAGATCGGCTGGGCGGCCGACCCGGTCGAATTCTTCTTCCTCCAGGTCCAGGGATCGGGCCGCCTGCGCCTGCCCGACGGCTCGGTCATGCGGATCGGCTATGACGGGCAGAATGGGCGCGACTATGTCGGTATCGGCAAGCTCATGCGCGACCGGGGTCTGCTCGGGCCGGGGCAGTTGTCGATGCAGGGCGTGATGGCGTGGCTGCGCGCCAACCCCGAGGAAGGCCGCGCGATCATGCGCGAGAACAAGAGCTGGGTCTTCTTCCGCGAACTGACCGGGCCGGGCCCGATCGGCGCGCTCAACGTGCCGGTAACGGGCCGCGTCACGGTGGCTGCAGATCCTGCTTTCGTCCCTCTCGGCGCGCCCGTGATCCTGCAGCTCGATCGGCCCGAGGCGAACGGCCTGTGGATCGCGCAGGACACTGGCGGCGCGATCAAGGGCGCCAACCGGTTCGACACTTTCTGGGGCGCTGGTGATCAGGCCCGTATAATTGCGGGCGGGATGAGCGGGCGCGGCCAGGCATGGCTGCTCATTCCGCGCATCGCTGCGGCCCGCCTGGCGGACCGGCGTGAGCAGGCGGCTCGATCCTGACGAAGTCGCGCTCTGGCAGCGCGTCACCGCAACAGTAAAGCCGCTGCCCGGACGCGCGCCGAGGGCGCAGAACAAGGCTGTCTCAGCTCCGCCTGCTCCCGCAGGGCCCGACGCCCCCGTGCCCCGTGCGCAACGCGGCCGGGTTCCGCCTCTGCGGGTGCCGGCAGCTACTCCACTGACGCAGCAGAAGCCGCTCGCCGACACGCTCGATGGCGGATGGGACCGCCGCCTGCGCCGCGGCGTCACCGATCCCGACTGGACGGTCGACCTGCACGGGCACACGCTCGACAGCGCCCAGCGCCTGCTCGATCGGATCCTTGATCAGTCGATCGCCGAGGGGGTGCGCGTTCTGCTCGTGATCACCGGCAAACCGCCGAAACAGGGCGACCGCGACTGGGATGGCAGGCCGCGCCGTGGTCTCATCCGCGCCTCGATCGGCCAGTGGCTCGAAAGCTCGCGCCACGCGAGCCGGATCGCCGCCGTGCGCAATGCGCATCCCCGCCACGGAGGCGCCGGCGCTCTCTATGTGATCCTGCGGCGCGCACGCGAACCGCTGCCCTAGGCTAAAACTGTCTATACCAAAGTCTTAGGCAGAAGGGCGACGTCGTCGCATGGCGAAGAGCGGTGGTTAAACTTTGTTGTCTAGGTCGGACGCAGCTTTTCGAACCGGGGACCAAAATTTTGAAGACCTTCCGTTTCCTGCCGCCCGCCCTGCTGCTCGCGCTGCTTTCCACGCCTGCCGCCGCCGAGCGAGGCCCGCTGGCCACCGCACTGGGCGCGCCGGACAATCTGACCATCACCGCGGGGATGCGGACGCGCTTCGAGGCGTTCGGTGGCCAGTTTCGTCGTGGCCGCGCCAATAGCGACGAGATGCTGTCGCTCAAGACGACGCTCGCCGCCGAATATGACGGCGGCGATGTCTTTCTGGGCGGTGAAATCTGGGATGCGCGGACTTACGGTCAGGACCGCTTGTCGAGCGCTGGCGCCACCGAGGTCAACGCCCTCGAACTGATCCAGGCTTATGTGGGCGTGAAGCTCGGCGACCAGACCAAGGGCGCGAAGAGCGGCCATGGCAAGATCATGGCCGGGCGCTTCACCCTCGACATCGGTTCGCGACGTCTCGTGTCGCGCCAGCGTTACCGGAACAACACCAACGCCTACACCGGCGTGTTTGCCGACTGGACCACGTCCGACAAATATAAGCTCCAGCTCTTGTGGTCCATGCCGCAGATCCGCCTGCCGGAGGACGCCAACGGCATCCGCAACGACAGCATCGAGTGGGATCAGGAAACGACCGATCTCCAGTTCTTCGGTGCGCATCTGACCATGCCGAAGATGCTCGGCGGCGTCGTCGAGGCCTATGGCTTCGGTCTTCGGGAGAAGGACAGCCCCGGCCGCCTGACGCGCAACCGCCGCCTCTGGACCGTTGGCGCGCGGGCCTTCCGCAAGCCGGCCAAGGGCAAATGGGATCATGATGTCGAGGCGGCATATCAGTTCGGCAAGACGCGGCGGACCACCGGCGTCACCGACCTCAGCGACCTCGATGTCGAGGCCTGGTTTGCCCATGCGGAGGTCGGTTACGGCTTTACCGACAGGCTCAAGTCGCGGTTGTCGGTCCATATGGATGTCGCATCGGGCGACGAGCGCAAGCCGGGAAAATTCGGCCGCTTCGACACACTCTACGGTGCGCGGCGCTTCGAGTTCGGTCCGACGAGCCTCTATGGTCCGCTCGGCCGCGCCAACATCGTCTCGCCAGGCGTCCGGTTCGAGATCGCGCCAAGCAAGACTTGGGATGCCTTCGTCATGGTACGGGCGGCATGGACCGAGAGCCGCCGCGACAGCTTCTCCCAGACCGGCGTCGTCGATGCACAGGGCCGATCGGGCAGCTTCGCGGGTTATCAGACCGAGGCGCGCATCCGCTACTGGATCGTGCCGGAGCGCGTCCAGATCGACACTGGCGCCGCATGGCTCGCCAAATCCTCGCTGCTCAAGAACGCTCCCAATGCGCCCGCGACCGGCGACGCCAAGGTTTTCTATCTCGATCTCATCCTGTCGATTTGATCCCGAGCAGCGGAAAGGCCGTGTCGCCTCCGGACGACACTGACCGTCGCTGTTCGCAACCGCCCGGCAATTGGGCCTGGCCGGGAACCGCATCGCTTCGGTCGGCCCCTTGACGCGAATCGAGATTGGCCAGCGTTCCGGCGACGAAGGGCACTGCGTAGGATGTCCCCCGCAGCAACCCGATGACGGGACGCGATGGCGCATTGGTCCGCACCACCGGTTTCCCACCGGTCAGCGGCGCGGCAATGCCGACGGGTCGGTAGAAGGGGTTGGACTGGATCGTGTCCCCACGCGCGACCTGCCGCAGCCGCCGAACGGGGCGCGCGATTCGCATTGGCTGGCTGGCGGAAAATGACGGCACAGGTTTCAGCGGTGAAATAAGCCGGCAAAACGGCCCTACCAGAGAGCATCCACGCCAACCCGGTGGAAAGGATGTCCGCCATGTCGCTCGTTTCATTCTCCAGCATGCCGAGCTCTGCCCCGCCCGAAAAAGCGAGTGCCCTGGCCTGCGAAAATGGCCGGCATTCGGCAGTCGGCGGCAGCCGCACCGAAATCAACGGGATCAGCCACGCGGTCTGCCGCCACTGCGGGTGCGATCTGATGCGCTTCGGCTCTTCGCGCCGCTGGTTCAGGACGGGGCGCATGGGTGGCTAATTCATTCTTCAAAGGAATGAATGTCGCGCATATTATCCCAATAGTTTCCAATCGCCGTCTGCGCTACTCGGGGTGCCATCTCTTTCGATGGCGAGGCTGACATGACGACGATGGTGGACAGGGCAGGTCTGAAGATCGCGGATGAGCTCGTCCGCTTCCTTGAGGATAGGGCCCTGCCGGGGACGGGGATTGCGCCCGGCGCCTTCTGGGCAGGGACCGCCGACATATTCGCGCGCTTCGCTCCCGAAAATCGCGCGCTTCTCGCCCACCGCGACGCGCTGCAGGCGCAGATCGACGCCTGGCATGGCGAACGGGCCGGCCAGCCGATCGACATGGACGCCTATAAGGCCTTCCTCTCGTCCATCGGCTATCTTGTTCCGGAGCCGGCCCCCTTCGCTGTCGGTACCCGCAATGTCGACGCCGAACTGGCGACGACCGCCGGTCCGCAGCTGGTGGTGCCGATCCTCAACGCCCGCTTCCTGCTGAACGCCGCCAATGCACGCTGGGGCAGCCTGTACGACGCGCTTTACGGCACCGACGCCATTCCGGGGTCGCCGGCGGGTCCGGGCTATGATCCCGAACGTGGCGCCAAGGTTATCGCCTGGGCAAAGGCTTTCCTCGACCGCGCGGTGCCGCTCGCGGAGGGCAGCTGGGCAGACTGGAACGGTGCCGCTCCGGCGCTTGCCGACCCGGCGCAGCTCGCCGGCCGCGCAGGGGACAATCTGCTGCTGCGCCACAACGGCCTGCACATCGAACTGGTGATCGACCGCGTCCACCCGATCGGGCGCGACGATCCGGCCGGCCTCGCCGACGTGATCCTGGAATCCGCGCTGACAACGATTTGCGACCTCGAGGATTCGGTCGCGGCGGTCGATGCGCAGGATAAGGTTCTGGCCTATTCCAACTGGCTCGGCCTGATGAAGGGCGATCTGGAGGAGAGCTTCGACAAGGGCGGCCGCACGATCACCCGTCGCCTCGCCGAGGACCGGCATTATGTCGCGCCCGATGGCACGGCCTTCACTCTGCCGGGGCGCAGCCTCGTCTTCGTGCGCAATGTCGGGCATCTGATGACGACCCCGGCGGTGCTGCTCCCGGATGGAAGCGAGGCGCCCGAGGGCATTCTCGACGGCATCGTCACCAGTCTGATCGCGCTCCACGATGTTCGCGGCCTGGGTCGCCATCGCAACAGCGCGACAGGGTCGATCTACATCGTCAAGCCGAAGATGCATGGTCCGGAGGAGGCCGGTTTCACCAACCGGCTGTTCGACGCGATCGAGGATCTGCTCGGTCTCGACCGCCACACGCTGAAGGTCGGCGTGATGGACGAGGAGCGCCGCACCTCGGCAAACCTCGCCGCGTGCATCGAGGCGGTGAAGGATCGGATCATGTTCATCAACACGGGCTTTCTCGATCGCACCGGCGACGAGATGCACACCTCGATGCGTGCCGGCCCGATGATCCGCAAGGGCGACATGAAGACGAGCGACTGGATCGCCGCCTATG
>JAIYAJ010000221.1 GCA_027489105.1 Zymomonas sp.
CGAGACGCAGCGTCGGGCGTGCGAAATAGACTTCCTGGTCGCGGCCATTGACGATGACCTTGCCGGTGCCCGGCTTCAGCCACACGCGGGCGACGGCGTCCTTACGACGGCCGGTCGCATAGGCGCGGCCATAGGCGTCCAGTTCCTGCGCACGCAGCGGCGTGGTCGGCTGGTGCGAGACCGGAGCGGCGACTTCGGCGACGTCACCGGCTTCGGTGGCGGGAGCAGCGGCAGCCGGAGCAGCCGGGGCGGCGGCCGCGCCGGTCAGCGCGGCGAGGTCGGAAAGCGACTGGCGGTTATCGGACATTATGCGCCCACCTTGTTCTTGCGGTTCATCGAAGCGATGTCGAGAACCTCGGGATTCTGTGCGCCATGCGGATGCTCGGTGCCGGCGAAGATGCGCAGGTTGCGCATCTGCTGGCGACCCAGCGGGCCGCGCGGGATCATCCGCTCGACGGCCTTTTCCAGGACGCGCTCAGGGAAGCGGCCGCCCAGGATCTTGTCGGCGCGGGCTTCCTTGATGCCGCCGGCATAGCCGGTGTGGCGATAATAGACCTTCTGCGTCAGCTTGCGGCCCGTGAAGCGGACCTTGTCCGCGTTGATCACGACGACGTTGTCGCCGCAATCGAGGAACGGGGTGTAGCTCGGCTTGTTCTTGCCGCGCAGGATGTTGGCGATGATCGAGGCGACGCGGCCGACGACCAGCCCTTCCGCATCGATCAGATGCCACTTCTTTTCCACCGTGGCGGGGGTCGCCATCTTGGTGGTCTTCATGAGCGCCTTCATGGGCCTGGGACCTTCTGTTTCGTTCGTTCCGAAATGAACGACGCCGCCCCTCGGGGAGGCGGCGTTGACGGGGCGCTAATGCGCGGAGAGGCCAATTGAGTCAAGCAAAATGGGCCTGAATTAAAGTGGTACTATGATACCTTGATCTTGTCGAGGCCGTGCGTTGCCCATAGCAAGCTGGCCAGCAGCAGCACCGCGACGCCCTGGTGCGCTACTGCCACGGCGATGTCGACGCCGGTCAGCAGGGTGGCGACGCCCAGCAGGATCTGCAGCACCAGGAAGGTGGCGATCGCGTGAACCGGGCCCTTGACGCCTGCAGCCTTGGCACGCCGGGCGAGCAGCAGCGCGCCGATCGCGGCGATCCAGGCCCACCAGCGGTGGATGAACTGGACGACGACCGGATTGTCCCAGAGATTGGCGAGGCCGAGCACCGCGTTCCAGCCCCCCTGCGGAAACCACTCCTCGCCCATCTTCGGCCAGGTCGAGAAAGCATAGCCGGCGCGCAGGCCCGCGACGAAGGCGCCGAGCATGATCTGCACCGCGAGGATGCCGAGCGCGACCAGGCCGATGGCCGCCGGTCGCGCGGGGCGGGCGGCGGGATTGCGCGCCAGCCGGAACAGGTCGAGCGCCGTCCACACCAGGGCCGAGAAGATGGTGAGGGCCGCCAGCAGGTGCACCGCCAGCCGGATGTGGCTGACCTCGGTGCGTTCGGACAGGCCCGAATAGACCATCCACCAGCCGATCGCGCCCTGCATGCCGCCCAGCGCGAAGATGCCGATCATGCGCCAGCCATAGCCGGCGGGGATAGCGCGCCGCCACCAGGCCACCAGCATCACTACCGCGAGCACCGCACCAATGCCGCGCGCGAGCAGCCGGTGGACATATTCCCAGAAGAATATCTCCTTGAAGCCGTCCAGCGTCATATGGAGGTTGAAGGCGGTATATTGCGGGATCTGCTTGTAATTGTCGAATTCGGCCGCCCATTGCGCGTCGTCGAGGGGCGGCAATATCCCGCTGATCGGCTTCCACTCGGTGATCGACAGGCCGGATTCGGTGATGCGCGTGATCCCGCCCACGACCACGATCAGGAAGACGAGGGTCGCGACGACGAGCAGCCAGGCACCCAGGGCGCGCGGCTGCGGATGAGACGAGGCGGGGCGCGAAAGCATCGACATGCGGGCCCCATGCGCCAGCACCATCGCCGGATCAAGCAGTCCCAAGGGGAAAAGCATGCGGCGCTGGTCTGCCTACCCCTTCATGAAGCTGGCATAGAGACGGCGGCCCGCCTATCGTGGGACAATGCATGGAAGGATGGACCGCGAAGGCGAAGCGGTGAAAGCGCGACCGGGGATAACCCGCCGGAAGCTTCTGATCGGCGGGGGCGTCGCGGCGGGGCTGGTGGTCGGCTGGGCGATCTGGCCGCGCAACTATGCGCCCAATCTTAGCGCGGCACCCGGCGAGACGATCTTCGATGCCTTTCTCAAGATCGGCGCCGACGGCCGCGTGACGGTCGTCGTGCCTCAGGCCGAAATGGGGCAGGGCGTCTACACGGCGCTGCCGCAGATCCTGGCCGACGAACTCGGCGCCGATTGGCGCACCGTGGCGGTCGAGCCTGCCCCGATCAATCCGATCTACGCCAATATCGGTGCGGTTCGTGAGGGGATGGAGCACATTTTGCCGGGCTGGCTGCACGGCGTGACGGGTTTCGCCGCGCGCGAGATCGCGATGCGCGCCAATCTGACGATGACCGCAGGGTCCTCGTCGATCCGCAGTTTCGAGCCGCGCCTGCGCGAGGCAGGGGCGGCGGCGCGCAGCCTTTTGTGCAAGGCGGCCGCCGAGCGGTGGAAGATCGACTGGAAGGCCTGCGATACCGAAGCCGGCTTCGTCGTGCGCGGCAATGACCGGCTGCGCTTCGGCGAGCTTGCGGCGGCGGCAGCACTGCTCGAACCGCCGAAGGAACTGCGGCTGCGCGAGCCGGACGAACGGACGCTGGTCGGCAAGGACGTTCCCCGGCTCGACCTGCCGTCGAAGGTCGACGGCAGTGCGCAGATGGGGGCGGACATCCGCTTGCCCGGCATGCTCTACGCCTCGATCGCGCATGGGCCTTACGGCGCCACGCGGCCGGCGAAGATGGTCACCGGCGATGCCGATGCGGTTCCCGGCGTGTCGGCGGTGCTCACCAATCCGGGCTGGGTCGCGGTGGTCGCGAACAACTGGTGGGCGGCGGACCGCGGGCTCCAGGCGCTCGCGATCGAGTGGGAGTCTGCCGGGCCGAAGCCCGACGACGCGTCGATCCGCAAGGCGCTGGCCGCGGCGCTCGACGGGAAGGAGCGAAAGCGCTTCACCGAGCGTGAAAAGCCCGATGACGTCTTGACCGGCGCAGGGGTGGTGACCGCCACCTATTCGGTGCCGATGCTCCCGCAGGCGCCTCTGGAGACGCTGACCGCGACGGCGCGGGTCGGCGACACCGGCGTGGAAGTGTGGGTGCCGACCCAATCGCTGCCCTTCACCCGTGCCGCCGTGGCCAAGGCGCTCGGCCGCGACGAGGCCAGCGTGACCATCTATCCGACGCTCGTCGGCGGTGGCTTCGGTCGGAAGATCGAGGTCGATGCAGCGGTCGAGGCTGCGATCATCGCCTCCAAGCTGCGCAAGCCGGTGCAACTTGTCTGGCCCCGGCGCGAGGATATCCAGCACAGCCGCTTCCGTCCGCCCGCGCTTGGCCGGTTGCGTGCCAAGCTGGGGCCGGCGGCGTCGATTGCCGGCTGGTCGGCGACCATCGCGGCGCCTTCGTCCAATATGGAGATGATGGACCGTCTCGGCGGCAAGCCGCGCGCCAGTTCCTTCGATCCGGATCAGGGCGCGGTCGAAGGCGCCGTGCCGGTCTATTCGATCGCGGCGCTGGCGGTCGAACATGCGCCGGTCGACATCGGTGTCGGAACCGGCGCCTGGCGGTCGGTCGCCAACAGCTACACCGCCTTCTTTACCGAAAGCTTCGTCGACGAACTCGCGCTGTCGGCCGGGCTCGATCCGCTCTCCTTCCGCATGCAGGCCCTGACGAAGCAGCCCCGTCTCGCCCGCTGCCTGCAGACCGCTGCCGCGCTCGGCGGCTGGCAGGGTGGGGAGGCCGGAACCGGCCAGGGTTTCGCGCTCCACAGCTGCTTCGGAAGTCATGTTGCGGTCATGGCCGAGGTCCGCGCCGAGGGGCGCGACATCCGCGTCACCAGCCTGACCATCGTCGCCGATGTGGGCAAGGTGATCCATCCCGATATCGTCCGCCAGCAGTTGGAGGGTGGTGCGACATGGGGCCTGGCCAATGCCTTCGGCGCGCCGATCTCATTGGCGGAAGCCATGGTTACGGCACAGAATTTCGACGGCCTGAACCTGCCGACCCTCGCCACCACGCCCGAGATGCGGGTCGAGATCCTTCCGTCCGAAGAGCGCGTCGGGGGTGCCGGCGAGGTCGCCGTGCCTCCGGTTGCGCCCGCCATCGCCAACGCCGTTTTCGCTGCCACCGGCAAGCGCCTCCGCCACCTTCCATTGAGTCTGTCCGACGCATGAGCCATCTTCCCGCAGACCATCCCCCCGTGCCGCCCCGCCGCGTCGGTGTCCTTCTCGTCAATCTGGGAACGCCCGACGCGCCGACGCCGGCGGCGGTCAAGCGCTATCTGGCCGAGTTTCTGTCGGACCGCCGGGTGGTGGAGATACCGCCTTTGCTGTGGCAACCGATTCTGCGCGGGATCGTGCTCAACGTCCGGCCGCGTAAGTCGGCGCATGCCTATGCGCAGGTGTGGACCGAGGACGGCTCGCCGCTCGCGTCGATCACCCGTCTTCAGGCTGCGGCGCTTGCCGAGAGATTGGGAGACGGGGTGCTGGTCGATTACGCGATGCGCTACGGCAGCCCATCGATCGCGTCGCGCCTCGACGCCATGAAGGCGCAAGGCTGCGACCGAATATTGCTCGCGCCGCTCTATCCGCAATATAGCGGGGCCACTACGGGGAGCGTTGCCGACAAGGCGTTCGAAGCGCTCGCCGCGATGCGCTGGCAACCCGCGATGCGGACGCTGCCGCCCTATTATGATCAGCCCGTGCATATCGAGGCGCTGGCCGCCTCGGCGCGGGAAAGCATAGCCGAGCTCGATTTCGAACCCGACGCCATCCTGGCGACCTTCCACGGCATGCCGGAGCGGACGCTGCACCTCGGCGATCCCTATCATTGCCAGTGCCGGAAGACGGCGCGCCTTCTCGGCGATGCGCTGGGCCGCGAGCTGACCGTGTCGTTCCAGTCGCGGTTTGGAGGCGGCAAATGGCTGGAGCCGTCGACCGAGGACATGCTCGAGCGCCTGGCCAAGGATGGCAAGCGCAGGATCGCCCTGATCGCTCCGGGCTTTTCGGCGGATTGTCTGGAGACGCTCGAGGAACTCGCCATTCGGGGCAAGGAGCAGTTCGAGGCAGCGGGTGGCGAGCGCTTCGCCTATCTGCCGTGCCTGAACGACACGCCGGTCGGAATGGCGATGCTCGAACGCCTCGTGCGTAATGAACTGCTCGGGTGGCTATCGTAGTCGACAATTTGATTTACCCCTGAAAGGGGTTAATTTTCTTGTCTTTGCGCGCTTCCGCTCGTCATCTTCACCCTCTAGCATCGGTCGCGAATCTGTTGGGAGAAGATATATGGCGCGTGTTGCGATCGTTACCGGAGGAACCAGGGGCATCGGCGAAGCGATCAGCCTCGCGCTCAGGGATTCAGGCGCCGTCGTCGCGGCAAATTATGCCGGCAATGACGAGCGCGCCCGTGCCTTTACCGAGCGGACAGGGATCAAGAGCTACAAGTGGGACGTTGCCGACTTCGACGCCTGCCATCGCGGCGTCGAGCAGATCGAGGCCGAGCTCGGCCCGGTCGACATCGTCGTCAACAATGCCGGCATCACCCGCGACGGCACTCTGCTCAAG
>JAIYAJ010000172.1 GCA_027489105.1 Zymomonas sp.
GACCAGGAGAAGTGGAAGCGGGCCGAACACCCGTTCGACGCCTATTCACGGCTGAAGGGGCAGGCGGCGCGGGCCGAGTTTCCCAAGCCCGAGGACAATTTCCGCTGGCGCTATTATGGCCTGTTCTACGTGGCGCCGGCCCAGAACAGCTATATGTGCCGGCTGCGCATCCCCAACGGCATCCTCAACGCCCACCAGTTCGCGGGGCTCGCCGACATCGCGGACCGCCATGGCGGGGCTTATGCCCATGTCACGACCCGCGCCAATCTGCAGATCCGGGAGATCGGCGCGGACGCGACCATTCCCGTGCTCGAAGCCATCCAGGATCTCGGCCTGTGCTCGCGCGGCTCGGGCGCCGACAACATCCGCAACGTAACTGGCTCGGCGACGGCCGGCATCGATCCGCAGGAGATCGCCGACACGCGGCCTCTGGCGCGCGAATGGCATTTCCACATCCTCAACGAACGCACGCTCTATGGCCTGCCCCGCAAGTTCAACGTGGCGTTCGATGGCGGCGGCATCATCCCGACGCTGGAGGAAACCAACGACATCGGCTTCCAGGCCGTGAGGGTCGCGGCCGGCCCCGATGCCGGCATCTGGTGGCGCGTCGTCATCGGCGGCATCACCGGCCATCGCGACCTTGCCCGGCCCACTGGCGTGTTCTGCAGGGGCGAGGACTGCACGGCGGTGGCGGATGCGATGGTGCGCGTATTCACCGCCCATGGCGACCGCACCAACCGGGCCAGGGCCCGGCTGAAATACGTGCTCGATGCCTGGGGCTTCGACCGTTTCATCGCCGAAACCGAGACGGTTCTGGGCCGGCCTCTCACACGCATCGACGAGGCTCAGGTGGAGCCGCGCCCGCCCTTCGACCGGCTCGCCCATATCGGGCCGAGGCCGCAGCGCCAGCCGGGACTGAACTGGCTGGGCGTGGCGCTGCCGGTCGGCAAGATGACGACCGACCAGATGCGGGGGTTGGCTGCGCTGGCCAAGGCCCATGGCGACGGCGACATCCGGCTGACCGTCTGGCAGAACCTGCTGCTGTCCGGCATCGCCACCGATGATATGCGACGTGTCGCCTCCGCTATTGAGGCGCTGGGCCTGTCAACCCGCGCGACCTCGCTGCAGGCCGGCCTCGTGGCCTGCACGGGGGCGACGGGCTGCAAGTTCGCGGCGGCGCACACCAAGGAGGACGCGCTCAGGATCGCAGCCCATGTCGATGGGCGGTTGACGCTGGACCAGCCGGTGAACGTGCACCTCACCGGATGCCACCATTCCTGCGCCCAGCATTACATCGGCGACATAGGCCTCATCGGCGCGAAGGTGCCGGTGGGCGATGAGGGCGACACGGTGGAAGGCTACGACATCGTCGTCGGCGGTGGCTTCGGCGATCAGGCCCGGATCGGGCGCGAGGTGTGGAAGGGCGTCACGGCCGAAGCCGCGCCGGCTGCCGTCGAGGCGCTGCTGCGCGCCTGGGTCGAGCACCGGGCGGCTGCCGACGAAAGCTTCCAGGCGTTCTCGAACCGGCATGAGCCCGCCGCGCTACGGGCGCTGGCCGGAGCGGAGGCCGACGCATGAGCATTTCCCTGCCGCCGGTGAGGACATTCGACCTCCTGCCCGAAAGCGCGCCGTTCACGCCCGAGCAGCGCGTCTGGCTCAGCGGCTTCTTCGCGGGTTACCTCAACCTCGACACCGCCGCCGTGACGGCGCTCTCCAGCCGGGAGGCCGAGGCGCTGATCGGGACGGCGCCCGCCGAGGACGAGGACGCGCCCTGGCATGATCCGGCCATGGACATCGCCGAGCGCATGAAGCTCGCCGAAGGCAAGCCGCTCAGGCGGCGCATGTTCGCGGCGATGGCCCAGCAGGATTGCGGTCAATGCGGGTATGTGTGCGAGACCTATTCGCAAGCGATCGCAGAGGGAAAGGAGCCGAAGCTCAACCTTTGCGCGCCCGGCGGCAAGGACACGCTGAGGGCGCTCAAGGAACTCGCCGCAGAGATGGGCGCAGCGCCCGCTTCGGCCCCTACAGTCGCCGAAGCGGCGTCGAAGCCTGCCGCGGCGCCGGGATTGGGCCGCGATAACCCGGTGGAGGTCACCTTCGTTTCGCGGCGCAAGCTCAACGGGCCGGGCTCGGAAAAGGAGACCTGGCATGTCGAGTTCGACCTGAGCGCCAGCGGGCTCGGCTACGAGGCGGGCGATTCCTTCGGCGTTTTCGCCGCCAACGATCCGCGCCTTGCCGATGCGGTGATCGCGCTGATGGGCGCGCGGCCAGAGCATCCCGTTGGCGCCGGCACGCTGCGCAATGCGCTGATCCATGAGCGCTCGCTGGGCGCGGCGCCGGACGGGCTGTTCCAGCTGATCTCCTTCGTCACCGGCGGGGCCGTGCGCGCCAAGGCGCAGGCGCTGGCGCGCGGCGAGGATCCGGACGGCGACCTCGCTTTGCTCGACGTGCTCGGCGCGCTGCACAAGTTCTCGGGGCTCAGGCTTTCGCCCGAGGCGTTTGTCGAGGCGCTCGACGAGCTCCAGCCGCGCCTTTACTCGATCTCGTCCTCGCCGCGCCATCAGGCCGGGCGGCTGACGCTGACGGTCGACGCCGTGCGCTACCAGCTTGGCCGGCGACAGCGCATCGGCGTGGCCTCGACCTTCCTCGGCGGACGGATCGAGCCGGGGCAGACGCTCAAGGCCTATATCCAGAAGGCGCATGGCTTCGGGCTGCCGGCCGACCCGGCGAAGCCGATCATTATGGTGGGGCCGGGCACCGGCATCGCGCCCTTCCGCGCCTTCCTGCAGGAGCGCGCGGCGGTGAAGGCGCCGGGCCGCAACTGGCTGTTCTTCGGCCATCAGCGCATAGCCAGCGACTTCTTCTATGCGGATGAGCTCAACGCCATGAAGGAGGCAGGGCAGCTCGAAAGGCTCACGCTTGCGTGGTCCCGCGATGGCTCCGAGAAGATCTACGTGCAGGACCAGATGCGCGAGAACGGCGCGGAGCTGTGGGCCTGGTTCGGGCAGGGCGCGCACTTCTACGTCTGCGGCGACGCCAAGCTCATGGCCAAGGATGTGGAGCGGGCGCTGGTGGACATCGCGGTCGCCCATGGCGGGCTGTCCAGCGACGACGCCATCGCCTTCGTGGCCGGGCTGAGGAAATCCGGCCGCTATCAGGCGGATGTTTACTGATGTTAGCCGCCGCACCGGTGAAGACGACCTGCCCGTATTGCGGCGTGGGCTGCGGCGTGACGGCGACGCCGGACGGGCAGGGCGGGGCGCTGATCGCGGGCGACACATCGCATCCGGCCAATCACGGCAAGCTCTGCGTCAAGGGCGCCTCGCTGGGCGAGACGCTGTCGCTCGAGGGGCGGCTGCTGCACCCGATGATCCATGGCCAGCGCGCGAGCTGGAACCAGGCGGCGGGCTTCGTCGCCAATGGGCTGCGGCGCGTCATCGACCGGCACGGC
>JAIYAJ010000572.1 GCA_027489105.1 Zymomonas sp.
CCGCCGTGCCGCCGGCCGGGCCGACGCTGCCGACGCGGCCGATATTGCCGAACAGCTCGCGGAAGAAGCCGCGCTTGCTGCCCAGGGTCGGGGTCTTGTCGGCGTAGAGCGAGACGGGCGTGACTTTTTCGAGGCCGGTGCGGTCGACCGAAACGACATTGCCCTTGTCGTCGAAATGTACCGCGAGGACCAGCTGCGAGAACGGCTTCGGAGTACGGTAGCCGACCTGCCTGGTATCGCGGGCGACATAATACCAGGTCCGGTTCTTGTCGAACTGGCCGGCGAAGCTCGGGCGGCCCAGCGTGCGCTCAACCGATTCGCGGTTGTCGACGCCGGGGGCGACGGTGTTGATCAGGGTCGAATCGACGACATAGCCCTTATGGTCGCGGATGCGCGAGCAGCCGGCCGTCAGGCCCAGTATGGCGATCGTTCCGGCGACGGCCGCCGATCGCAACAGGGTCCGGGGCATTCGATTCTCCTCGATACTCGACATTCGCGGCGCGACACCCTTGCGGCGCGAACCAGCCGCCTCAATATGCGCTGGACCTGCCCAGTGGCAAGATGGCGATACGCGGTATAGAGACGCCGCTTTATGGTCGGTGAACGGTCGCGAGGACATGACGTGCGCTTTTTGAAATCCCTCTTCGGCATCGGCCCCGATCCGCGCGAGGCGCTGATCCCCCTGTACAGCTCCGCCGTCGCCGAGGCGCGCCGCCCGGTCTGGTATGCCGACTATGGCGTACCGGACACGCTCGACGGCCGGTTCGATATGGTCGCGGCGCTGTTTTCGCTGCTGCTGCTGCGCGCCGAGTGCGAAGGCGACAAGGCGGGGGAGATTTCCGCGTTGCTCACCGAATTGTTCATCGAGGATATGGAAGGGCAGGTCCGCCAGATCGGCATTGGCGACGTGATCGTCGGCAAGCACCTCGGCAAGATGGTCTCGGCGATGGGCGGCCGGCTGCTCGCCTATCGCCAGGGCATGGCCGACCGTGAGGCGCTCATCGAGGCGCTGGTCCGCAATCTGTGGCGCGGGGAGCCGGGCCCCGAAGCGCGGCCTGCCGAGGCGGCCGATGCGCTACGTGCGCTTCATGCGCGGATGGAGGCGACCGGTTGGGACGACCTCGTCGCACGAGGCATCGCCGCATGAGCGCGGTCGAGTTCAGCCGTCCGTTCCGGATCGACACGCTGGGCGATGGCGACCGCGCGGTGGAGATCGCTGCCGAATCCGCCGAGCGCGCGGCGCTGGTCGAGCGTTTCGGGCTGGTATCGCTGGACGCCCTGTCGGCGACCGCGACGCTGCGCCGCGAAGGCGAGCGGGTCTTTGCCGAGGGGCGGATCAAGGCGGTGGTCGCCCAGGCCTGCGTCGCCACGGGCGAGCCGGTGCCCTCGACCGTCGATGACGCCTTCACGCTGCGCTTCGTGCCCGAAGGCGAGGGTGGCGAGGAAGAGATCGAGCTCGACGCCGAGGATTGCGACGTGGTCGACTATACG
The DNA here is from genome assembly GCA_027489105.1 of Zymomonas sp. The sequence goes on from JAIYAJ010000572.1 coordinate 1,492, forward strand.
GGCGGCAGCATCGATCTGGGCGAGGCGGTGGCCGAGACGATGATGCTCAGCCTCGATCCCTTCCCCCGCAGCGAAGGCGCGGACGCGGTGCTGCGCGAGGCAGGCGTTCTGTCCGAGGACGAGGTCGTCAGCGGTCCCTTCGCCGCGTTGAAGGCGCTCAAGGACAAGCTCGGCTAAGAGACGCCGTCACGGAACGAGGATCGTGTCCTTCGCCTCGTCAAGCATGTCGGGATAGTCGAGCGTATAGTGCAGGCCCCGGCTCTCCTTGCGGTGCAGCGCCGACCGTACGATCAGGTCGGCGACGTCGACCAGGTTGCGCAGCTCGATCAGGTCGGGCGTGACGCGGAAATTGCCGTAATATTCGGCGACTTCCTGCCGCAGCAGGGCGACGCGATGCTGCGCGCGCTCAAGCCGCTTGGTGGTGCGGACGATGCCGACATAATCCCACATGAAGCGGCGGATCTCGCGCCAATTGTGCTGCACGATGACCTCTTCGTCGGAGTCCGTCACGCGGCTCTCGTCCCAGGGACGGATCGCCGGGGGCGCAGGCATCTCGTCGAAATGCGCCTTGATATGCTCGGCGGCCGCATCGCAGAACACGAAGCATTCGAGCAGCGAATTGGAGGCGAGGCGGTTCGCGCCGTGCAGCCCTGACTGGGTCACCTCGCCTGCGGCATAAAGGCCGGGCAGGTCGGTTCGGCCGTCGAGGTCCACCAGCACGCCGCCGCAGGTATAATGCGCGGCGGGCACGATCGGGATCGGGTCGCGGGTGATGTCGATGCCCAGGCCCAGCAGCTTGGCGTGGATCGTCGGGAAATGCCCGGTGATGAACTCGGCCGGCTTGTGGCTGATGTCGAGATGGACATAGTCGAGGCCGAGCCGCTTGATCTCATGGTCGATCGCGCGGGCGACGATGTCGCGCGGGGCGAGTTCGGCGCGACGGTCGAAGCGTGGCATGAAGCGTCGACCGTTGGTCGGCAGCTTGAGCTGCCCGCCTTCGCCGCGCATCGCCTCGGTGATCAGGAAATTCTTGACCTCAAGATTGTACAGGCAGGTCGGGTGGAACTGCATGAACTCCATGTTCGACACGCGGCAGCCCGCGCGCCACGCCATGGCGATGCCGTCGCCGGTTGCCCCGCGTGGCGAGGTCGAGAAGAGATAGGCGCGGCTGGCGCCGCCCGAGGCCAGCACGGTGGCGCGCCCGGTAAAGCTCTCGATCGCGCCGGTCTTGCGGTCGAGCGCATAGACCCCCCACACATGGCCGTCGCCCGAATAGCGTTCGCCATGGCGGCTCGTAATCAGGTCGATCGCCGCGCGGTCGGGGAACAGGGTGATGTTCGGGTGCGCGGCGGCGGCCTTTTCCAGCGCGACCTGCACCGCATGGCCGGTGGCGTCGTTGACGTGGACGATGCGGCGATGGCTGTGCCCGCCCTCGCGGGTCAGGTGCCAGCGATCCTCCTGCCCCTGCTCGGCGGGGTTGAAGGGGACGCCCAGCGCCGCCAGCTTCTCGATCGCGAGCGGCGCATTTTCGACGACGAACTCGACCGTCTCGCGGTTGTTGAGGCCCGCGCCCGCGACGATCGTATCCTCGACATGCGATTCGAACGTGTCGCCCTGTTCCAGCACGGCGGCGATGCCGCCCTGCGCCCAGGCGGTCGAGCCGTCGGATATCCCCGCCTTGGCGAGCACGCCGACGCGGTGACGGTCCGCCAGGTTAAGCGCTGCGGTCAGGCCCGCAGCACCCGATCCGATGACGATGACGTCGAACTGATGCTCAGCCATTGGCCGCGCGCGTCAGGGCGAGGAACACATCCTCCAGATCGGCCTCCTGCGTGGACACGTCGACGATGCCGAGACCATTGCGCTGGACCGCCGCCAGCACCTCGCC
>JAIYAJ010000250.1 GCA_027489105.1 Zymomonas sp.
ACCGGCGACGATATCCTGCAGGGCGACCTCGGCAGCGACACGCTGGCCGGCGGTGCCGGCATAGACCGGTTGACCGGCGGCAATGACGCCGATCTCTTCGTGTTCGTCGATGCCGACGCGACCCTCGTCGGATCCGCGACAGACAGCGTCACCGACTTCGTCCGCGGTGTCGATCATATCCGGTTGGGCTTCGTCCCCACCGCCGTGACCGCACTGACTGCCACCGTCTCCCTCGAAGCTGCCCTCGCATCCGCGCTGCAGTCGCTTGCGGTAAGCGGATCGACGGCGGTCGCGACCATCTCCGTGGGCAGCGATCTCTACCTCTTCTATGACGCCGGACCGCTGACCGCACTGGAGGCGATTCGTCTAGAAGGAACCAGCGGCCTCTCGCTCTCGGACTTTGGCTAACCGCAGACGCCTGAAAATTAACCGATTCTGAGGAGTTTTCGCCCTATCTCCCTGACGGGTTGATCGGCCGTGAGGCAGGGTGAATGAGTGCGTTCGGCAAAAGAGGCGCAATGACGCACGGGGCTAAGCCGGCCTTTGGCGTGGCGCGTCCGATGCACGGCGACGCGCCACCGTCCGGCCTTTCCGGCGGTCTGCAATTCCCGCCAATCGATACGGCTTTCCCCGGAGCGGGGAGCGATCCCTTCGCCGGACTCCCCGGCTTCGACGATCCGATCGCCGCCAGTGCGGACGAAGCCACAGGCAGCCGCCAGATCGACGCCATGGCCCGTCTCGCCATTCGCGAGGCGGCGTCGGGCGACGCCGGGCGCTCGCGGGTAGAAGGCTTCGAGGCGTCGATTCACAAGATCAAGGAGCAGGTGCTTCCCCGCCTGCTCGAGCGCGTCGATCCCGAGGCGGCGGCCTCGCTCAGCAAGGACGAACTCGCCGAGGAGTTCCGCCCGATCATCGGCGAGGTGCTTGCAGAGCTTCGCATCACGCTCAACAGGCGCGAGCAGTTCGCGCTCGAAAAAGTGCTGATCGACGAGTTGCTCGGTCTGGGGCCGCTCGAAGAGTTGCTCAGCGACCCGCTGATCACCGACATCATGGTCAACGGACCCGACCAGACCTATGTCGAGCGCAAGGGCAAGCTCGAACTCGCCAAGGTCAACTTCCGCGACGAGGAGCATCTGTTCCAGATTGCCCAGCGCATCGTGTCCAAGGTCGGCCGCCGGGTCGACCAGACCACCCCGCTGGCCGACGCGCGCCTGACCGACGGCAGCCGCGTCAACGTCATCGTACCGCCCCTCTCCCTGCGCGGCACCGCGATTTCGATCCGCAAATTCTCGTCGAAGCCCATCACGCTCGACATGATGGCGCGCAGCGGCTCGATGAGCGAGCGGATGGCGACCATGCTCAAGATCGCCGGCGCGAGCCGCTTCAACGTGGTAATCTCGGGCGGCACCGGTTCGGGCAAGACGACGATGCTCAACGCCCTGTCGAAGATGATCGACCCGGGCGAACGGGTGATCACGATCGAGGACGCGGCCGAACTCCGCCTGCAACAGCCGCACTGGCTGCCGCTGGAAACGCGCCCCGCCAATCTCGAAGGCCAGGGCGCGATCTCGATCCGCGACCTCGTCGTCAACGCGCTGCGCATGCGCCCCGATCGCATCATCCTGGGCGAAATTCGCGGCCCCGAATGTTTCGACATGCTTGCGGCCATGAACACCGGTCATGACGGATCGATGTGTACGCTCCACTCCAATAGCCCGCGCGAGGCGCTGGCGCGTATGGAGAATATGGTGATGATGTCGGACATCAAGGTCCCGAAGGAAGCCATCTCCAAGCAGATCGCGGACTCGGTCGACCTGATCGTCCAGGTAAAGCGCCTGCGCGACGGCTCGCGCCGCGTCACCAGCATCACGGAAGTGCTGGGCATGGAAGGTCCGGTGATCATCACCCAGGAGCTCTTCAAGTTCGAATATCATGCCGAAGACACCGAAGGTAAGATCATCGGCGAGTTCGTCCCGACCGGCCTGCGCCCCTATACGATCGAGAAGGCGCGCCAGTTCGGCTTTGATCAGGCGCTGCTGGAATCCTGCCTCTGAAGCGTCATTCGCCGCGCAACCACCAGGCCGCGAACACCGCCGCCAGCAACAACGACAGCACCGCAATCAGCGACCAGGGCATCCAGGCGATTCGCCCGCGCTCGCGATTCACCTCCCTCCGGCGATGATTTCGCCAGTCTGCCGCGATGGATAGCACTGCCAGCGCGGCGAAGCACAATGTCGGCCATGCGTAATCCGATTGCACCTTGTTGAGGCTCCGTCATGATGGATCGTCAAATCCATATCGGGAGTATGATGCCCATGCGCTACTCGCTTCTTGTCGCCCTCGGCCTTTCGCTCGCGGCACCGTCCCTGGCTCTCGCCGCTCCCACCCCTTCGCCGGAATTGGCCAAGGCGTTGTCCGACAGCCGTCGCAGCGAGACGAATCGCGCGCGCGACGCCTATCGCCACCCAGCGGAAACACTGACCTTCTTCGAGGTCGCACCGGGCCAGACCGTGGTCGAATTTTATCCCGGCGGTGGCTGGTATACCGAGATCCTCGCCCCGATGCTCAAGGGCAATGGCCGCTATGTCGCGGTGCCCCCGGCATCCGAACGCGGTCTCAACGCCGCCAAGGCAATGTTCGAGCGCAACAAGGACTGGTTCGGTACCGTCGAGATCGCACCGTTCAGCCCGACCGAGCCGTCGACCTTCCCGGCTGGCACGGCGGATCGTGTGCTCACCTTTCGCAACGTCCACAATCTGATCATGGCGGGCGATGCTACGGCAGCCAAAGCCTTTGCCGACTTCTATGCCGCGCTGAAGCCCGGCGGCATATTGGGGGTCGTCGACCACCGGCTCCCCGAGGAGATGGATTCGGCAAAAGAGAAGGAGAGCGGCTATCTCAAGCGCTCGACCATCATTCGCCTGGCCACGGCAGCCGGGTTCAAGCTTGCAGGCGAATCGCCGGTGAACGCCAATCCCAAGGACACGCATGACTGGCCGAAGGGGGTGTGGACGCTGCCGCCGACCTACAGCCTCGGCGATGTCGACCGGGCAAAATATCAGGCGATCGGCGAGAGCGATCGTCTGACTCTGAAATTCGTCAAACCCGCCAAATGACGGGAGGAGCCGTCGCCGGATCACCGGCGGCGGCTATCGCTGCATGGCTCTGCCCTGTCGCGCTTATTTCAGCTTGTTGATCTGTTCCTGCATGGCGGCAAGCTGCGCCTTCAGCGCTTCGACCTCGTTGCGCGGCGGGGTTTCGGCGGCCGGCTCTTCCTTGGCGGCTGCGCCGGCACGCGGCGGCTTGAAAGCACTTGCGGCAGCTTCGAGCATGTCCATGTTGCGCTTCGCGATCTCCGCGAAGGGACCGCCCGCAAACGCGCCTTCCATGGCCTGACGGAATTGCGTCTGGTTGCGGCGGAAAGCATCCATCGACGCTTCCAGATATTGCGGCACCATCGACTGCATCGAATCGCCGTAAAGCGAGATCAGCTGCCGAAGGAAGCTGACCGGCAGCATCGTCTGCCCGCGATTCTCCTCCTCCATGATGATCTGCGTGAGGACATTATGGGTGATGTCCTCTTCCGACTTGGCGTCGATCACCTTGAAGTCGCGGCCCTCGCGCGTCATCGTCGCGAGATGGTCGAGGGTGATGTAACTCGAAGTTTCGGTGTTGTAGAGCCGACGATTGGCGTATTTCTTGATGATGACCGTGCCCGAGCCGTCCGATGATTTCGCCATGATACCCCGCCTGCCCAACAGTTCTGGCGGAAGCATAGCACCAAATCTTTCCGCGCCGCAACACAGGCCGCGCCCCCTGCCCCTGTTCCTTGACATGCTGCGCAGCGAAACCGGCGCCGACCCGAGCCGGATGAAGGCTGCCCTTGCGGGATTGCGCAGCTACCAGTCCGCTCCGCGCACGCCGCGTGAGCCGGCGCTCTCGACCGTCGAACAGATCGGCCGCGTCCGGATTCACGGCTATGCCGAAGCCGGACGGCCGGTGCTGTTCGTACCGTCGCTGATCAACGGCTGCGAGATCCTTGATCTCAGTATCGAAAATTCGATGATGCGCGGACTTGCAGCAAACGGCCTGCAGCCCTTTCTGCTCGACTGGGGCACACCCGGCCCGGAAGAAGCCGATCTCGACATCGCTGGCCATGTCGAACGCTATCTGCTGCCGACGCTTGATCTGCTCGGGCCCGACACCGTGCTGGCCGGCTATTGCCTCGGCGGGACGATGAGCATCGCAGCCGCCGCACTGACCGCCCCCCATGCGCTTCTGCTGATCGCAGCACCCTGGGATTTTTCCGGTTTTTCTTCGCAGACGCGAAACGATCTGTTGCAACTGTGGGAGGGCGCAGCATCGGCAGCGGAACAGCTGGGCCTCCTTCCTGCGGAAATCCTCCAGCAGATTTTCTGGCGGATCGACCCGGTAAGGACGATTGCGAAGTTCGAGCAATTCTCCACCAAGGATCCGGCAAGCGCCGAAGGCCGGAATTATGTCGCCGTAGAGGATTGGGCCAATGACGGCCCCCCGATGACCTTTGCTGCGGGCCGTCAGCTCATGACATCCCTCATGGTCGAGAATTGCAGCGGACGAGGCGACTGGACCGTGGCCGGACAGACGATCACGCCGGACAGCCTGCGCATGCCTGTGCTGAACATCGTATCGACGATCGACCGGATCACCCCTGAGGCAACCGCCCTGCCTCATGGTGAGCGCCTCTCGCTCGCTGAGGGCCATGTCGGCATGGTCGTAGGTCGCAAAGCGCCGGGATCACTGTGGCACCATATCGCCCAATGGGTTTCGCAGCTGCAAAACTCCTGATAGTCGACTGACGATCATAATCCCGCGTGAGTCGATCATATCGGGCCTGTAGAGCCCTTCGCACGCGCGGCAGACAGCAGGAGCTCGACCATGACCGATATCGTGATAACCGGGGCCAAGCGGACCCCCGTCGGCAGCTTCCTCGGCTCTTTCGCGGCGACGCCCGCACATGAGCTGGGCCGGATCGCGATCGAAGCTGCGCTGGCGCAGGCCGGGGTCGCCGCCACCGATGTCGACGAAGTCGTGTTCGGTCAGGTGTTGACGACGGGCCAGGGCCAGAATCCCGCCCGGCAGGCCGCCATCAACGCCGGCATCCCCAAGGAGGCGACTGCTTTCGGCATCAACCAGGTGTGCGGCTCCGGCCTGCGCGCGGTCGCCCTCGCGGCGCAGTCGATCCGCTGCGGCGATGCCAAGATTGTCGTCGCGGGCGGCCAGGAGAATATGTCGCTCTCGCCCCATGCCCAGCACATGCGCAACGGCGCGAAGATGGGCAACGCTACCCTCGTCGACACGATGATCGTCGATGGCCTGACCGACGTCTTCAACGGCTATCATATGGGGATCACGGCAGAAAATCTGGCCGAGAAATATCAGATCGGCCGTGAGGAGCAGGACAGCTTCGCGGTGGCCAGCCAGAACAAGGCCGAAGCCGCGCGCGCCGCGGGCCGCTTCACCGACGAAATCGTGCCGGTGACGGTCAAGACCCGCAAGGGCGAGACCGTCGTCGACCAGGACGAATATATCCGCGCAGGCGCGACGCTGGATGCGATGGCCAGCCTGAAGCCGGCCTTCAAGAAGGACGGCACGGTCACGGCCGCCAATGCCAGCGGGATCAACGACGGCGCCGCTGCGCTCGTTCTGATGACCGCAGACGAGGCAGCGAAGCGCGGCGCCCCGGTGCTCGGCAAGATCGCCAGCTGGGCCACCTGCGGGGTCGATCCCTCGATTATGGGCATCGGCCCGGCTCCGGCGAGCACGCTGGCGCTGCAGAAGGCGGGCTGGTCGATCGGCGACCTCGACCTGATCGAAGCGAACGAAGCCTTTGCCGCGCAGGCGCTGGCGGTCGGCAAGGAGCTCGGCTGGAACCCGGACATCGTCAACGTCAATGGCGGCGCTATCGCGATCGGCCATCCGATCGGCGCATCGGGCGCGCGCGTCCTCACCACGCTGCTCTACGAGATGTCGAAGCGCGATGCGCGCAAGGGCCTGGTGACCCTGTGCATCGGCGGCGGCATGGGCATCGCCATGTGCATCGAGCGCTGACGACAGCCGCCTGACCTGGGGATCGGCGGGCGCCAAACCGGTTGCCCGCCGCCCATCATTTACCCCTCCTCAACCTCTGTGCGCTTTAATCGACCCAACTGGCAGTTTTGAGGATCGATCATGGGCGACATGGCCGGGGAAACCCCCGCACCGGCGGGCAAGCGCACGCGCAAGCGCGACAGCCTGTTGCTGATGGCGTCGATGCGGGCGGCCGGCGACTATGCGCGCCAGACCCAGCCCATTCGGATCCGCAACCTCTCCCCTACCGGGCTGATGGCAGACTCCGAGCTCGACTATGATCAGGGCGCGATCGTCGAAGTCGAGATTCGGGGCGTGGGAACCGTCGGCGGCGAGATCGTGTGGGTTCGGGAAGGCCGGATGGGGATCACGTTCAACGCGGTGATCGACCCGAAACTGGCCCGGCGGCAGGTCGTCAACGGCAGCGACGAAAATTTGCGCAAGCTCGTCGACCTTGGCCGCGTCCGCAGGCCTGGATTGAGGATCGACTGACCCTCAATCCTCCTGCGCATCAAAGGCGGGCGAGAGCCTCTTTGATCTTCAGTTTCTGCTTTTTCAGTTCGTTGATCAGCATCATGTCGGGAGAAGGCCGGCGGCTTTCCGCCGCGATCCTGGCCTCGATGCCTGCATGCTTCGCCAACATGGCGGACGAATGGGTAGTCGACATAGACAGCGTCTCCTTTCACCTCGTCTTGGGCCGACCAATAAATCACGATTCGCCAAGGCTGTCTTGGTTAAAAATTTCGCTTTACCCGAGACTTCACTACGGCCTGGCGTAAGCTGCGGGAAAAGCACGACAAGCCGTTCTTGAGTCACTCGGCCTTGAGCCGGGACATGTTTCGCCGCTAGAATTCCCGCAGTGAATTGCCGTTGCGGAGCGAGTCGTCTTGGACAGTGAACTGATCGAACGCCGCATCCACATATTGCGCCAGGAGCATGGCGACCTCGAAGCGGCGATAATCGCGCTGCAAGCCGCGCCGGCCATCGACCAGTTGCAGATAGCCCGAATCAAGAAACGCAAGCTGCGGATCAAGGACGAGATCAGCCAACTCGAGGATATGCTGATCCCCGACATCATCGCCTGATGCGCGATCGCTGAAGGAAGCGGCGCAGTCCTGAAATGTCATGGCCGTCGTGAGCGCATCACCGCGCCGCACGACAGACACAAAAAAGAGGACCTCAGTCCTCCCTGCTGACCTTCTCGTTCCGCTCGTGGCGCTCCTGCGCCTCAACGGTCATGGTCGCGATCGGGCGAGCCTCGAGCCGGCCCAGCGAAATCGGTTCGCCGGTGACCTCGCAATAGCCATATTCGCCATCCTCGATCCGACGCAGCGCAGCGTCGATCTTGGAGATGAGCTTGCGCTGGCGATCACGGGTGCGCAGTTCGATCGACCAGTCGGTCTCGCTCGACGCGCGATCGGTCAGGTCCGGCTCGCGCAGCGAATCGATCTGCAGCTGTTGGAGGGTACCCGCCGATTCCTTGAGGATCGAATCCTTCCAGGCGAGCAATTTCGCCTTGAAATAGGCGAGATGCCTTTCGTTCATGAAAGGCTCGTCAGGCGATGGCCTGTAGTCGTCGTCCAGATCCACAGAAGACACGTTTACTGGTTCCCGACAATCGAAACGCGTTGCAGCGACGACGCCATAAGACTCTCCGCTGTTCCCCTTGGGCGCGCCGGACTCGGCCGTTTTCTGCCATATCCCCGACGTGTGCGGGGCTATAGACAGGGCAACGCCCGCGCACGAGCCGGGAGGCCGTACGCGGGCGCAGATTTTTTATCGCTGTCGAACCCGGTTTATCCGGCAGGCGGCGTGGTCGCCTTGACGGCCGCCTCGAGCTGGGCCTGGGTCATGCCGATGACGGGGCCGTTCGGGCCCTGCGCCAGCGAGGCCTTGGGCAGCTTGGCCTTGGCATTCGGCGTGGCGATCGTCACCATGTCGCCCTCGATCGCCTCGATCGTGCCGACGGCACCGCCGCTCGCGTCGCTCACTGCAGTGCCGGGAGCCAAAGAGGCGAGGAACTGCTCCTTCTGCTCGGCCGAGGCGCCCTTCGCCGCCGCCTCGAGTTCGGCCTTCGTCATCCCCAGCAAAAGACCCTTGTCGCTCTGTGCGAAGGATGAGGTCGGCACGCTCGCTTTCACGACGCCGGTGTCGATCACAGCGACATCGCCATTCACCGACGCGATGGTCCCGACGGCTCCGCCCTTGGCGTCCATGACGGCCGCGCCCTGGGTCACGTTAACGGTGGCAGCCGCAGTGGCCTCGGTTGCAGCCGGCGCCTGCGCAAAGGCCGCACCGCTGGTCGCCATCAGAAGGGTGGTAGCCAAAAATGCTGTTCGCAAGGTCACGTTCACACTCCTTTTCCTGAACATAATCAAAGCGGTCGCAGGATTGACTCCCGATGGACGCAGGTCGT
>JAIYAJ010000163.1 GCA_027489105.1 Zymomonas sp.
CGGCCACGCCTCGGCGACGGGCGACTACGGCCACGCCTCGGCGACGGGCGACTCCGGCCACGCCTCGGCGACGGGCGACTACGGCCACGCCTCGGCGACGGGCGACTCCGGCCACGCCTCGGCGACGGGCGACTACGGATGGGCAATCAGCAACCAAGGCAAGGCCAAGGCAGGGCAAGACGGGATCGTCACGATCCGATACGCGGCCCGAAACGGCAAGTACCGGGTCGCGGTCGGCTATGTCGGCGAGGACGGGATCAAGGCGGACGTTTGGTATCGCGCTGACAGCGACGGGCGGCTCGTCCCGGCCTGAACGGGAATGGGCCGGGACGGGCGGGGACACCCGTGGATGACCTGATGCGCCGGGCAACGTGACCGAGTTACGGTAATCACTAGTACGATCCGCGACGGGGCGGGGATTGCAGACACGGAGGTTACGGGCAATATGTCAGACCAGAAAGCACCAGCATTTCAGTTCTACGCCAAAGACTGGCTCGGCGATCCGGCGCTGCGAATGTGCTCCCTTGCGGCCCGCGGGCTGTGGGTTGACGTGCTCGCCCTGATGTTCGGCGGCGACCGTCGCGGCTACCTCTCGGCTGGCGGCAAGCCCGTTCCGACCGAACGTATCGCCCGCATGGTCGGTGCGTCCGAGGCCGAGGTGGAGCGGCTGCTGTCGGAGCTTGTCGAGACCGGCACCGCGTCGCGTGAGCCGGATGGGACGATCTACTCACGGCGGATGGTTCGGGACGCCCGCAAAGTGGACCAATGCAGAGAGGCCGGGAAGCTGGGTGGAAACCCGACCCTTAAGGGTGGGGTTAAGGGTGGGGATAAGCACACCCCCAAGGGTGACGACAACCGAAACCCAACCCCTGCATCTGCTTCTGCATTTGCTTCTGCTGTAAATACAAACCCCCCTACCCCCAAGGGGGCGGACGTGTCCGACTCGCCTAATACCGACCTTCCCGGCTTTTCCCGTTTCTGGAAAGCGTGGCCGTCCAACGTCCGCAAGGTCAATCGGAAAGAGTGCCTCAAGATTTGGCGGAAAGACGGCCTTGAGGCGAAGGCCGACGCGATCGTTGACGCGGTGGACTTCTTCAAGCAGTCCATGCAGTGGGCGAAGGACGGTGGCGAGTGGATTCCCCAGCCTTCAACGTGGCTTAACCAGGAACGCTGGACCGCCGCCGAGAACGCCCCGTACATGCTGGACGGGCACGTCATCCCCGAGCCTGACGCGGCGGACTACGCGGCGATCGCGGCGGTACGGGCCGAGCTTGAGGCCGAGGGGGTGACCCGTGGCTAAGACGATCGGCGGCATTCTGGCCGGCGAGGTGGAGACTGCCCGGCACGTTATTGAGCGCGCCCTCGCGGTGGACCTGCTCAGCATGCGGACGCTCGCCTTGGGTGCCCTGAAACAGCACGGATTCAAGCGGTCCATGCTCCAGTGCCCTGACGTGGCGGCGATCCTTAACGCCGTTTGCGACTGGCACGGCGAGGGCAAGGTGCTGCGGGAGACGTGCGACGAGTTGGGCATCGTCGGCCCGGCTCGGGAGGCGCAGCTTGTGGACGTGCTGCGGTGCTACGCCAAGGCGTGGCTTGAATCGGCGGGGTGCTGGGGCGGCACGGGACCGGGACAGTGGGACGACGCACGGCTGGCCGACGCGATCGGCATGTCGATGGTCCACCCCGACCGCGACCCGGACGTTAACGCGGTGGCTCTGGTCAACATGGCACGGGCGACGAAAGGGGCGGCGTGATGGACCTCGCACAAGCTAGGCGGATCGCAGAGGCCGTGACCCGCAACCGTCGCCCCGGCGCGTCTAGCTCCCTTGTGGAGCGGGCCGAGGCTGCGAAGCGCGGCGACCTGACCAGCGTCCCGATGTGCTCCAAGATCCTCACGCACCTTGCCAAGCCGTGCCTAAAGGGTCAGGTCGTGATCGTGTCGGGCGCGGCGTCGGTGTCCAAGTCGTTTTTCATCACGCAGAACATGATCGATTGGCACCGGGGCGGGATTCCCTTTGCCGGGTGGTTCTTCGAGGACAGCCAATCCGTCTACCTCGCCCGCATGCTGGCGCAGCTTGACGGTGACGCGAACCTGAAAGACTCCGACTGGATCATGGAGCACCCGGCCGAGTGGGACGAGGCTTACAACCGGCACCGCGACACGCTCGACTGCATCGCGGACAGCATCGAGGCGGACTCGGGCAAGTCGTACAACTACGGCGAGGCGTTGCTGTGGGTGCGGGAGCGTGTGGAGCAGGGCTGCCGGATCGTGGTGCTTGACCCTGTGACGGCGCTGGACAAGGAAGGCCCGGGCATGTCCGGCGAGTCGTGGAACGCCGACAAGCAATTCGTCCGCGAGTTGGGCCGGATCGTGGCGGGCAAGGCTACCGCGATCATCGTAACGCACCCGAGCGCGGACGGAACCAGGATGGCGGGCGGCGAGGGGTTCATCCGGTTCGCCCACACCGTCATCGAACTGTCAGCCAACTACGACGAGAAGAAGGTGTGGGTGCTCGACGTGTTCGGCGGTCGCGTGGAGGTGACGCCGAACCGGATGGCGCGGATCGCCAAGGCCCGAGAGGGGACGGGGACGGGCAAGGTGGTTGCGCTGGACTTCGCCCGCAAGCTCAACCCTCACGACCCGACCGAGCTTGTGCGGCTGGTGTTTACCGACGTGGGCATTGTGTGCCCGAAACCGAAGAACAGCAGGATCGGAGGCGACGATGAGTAACGCGACAAAGCGAAACCCGAGGTGCGGCCGTCGTCGGTCGCGGTACATGGGGCCGGGCTATACGCCCCTGTGCGGTATCGAGCTTGACCCCGCCTACCGCGAACAGATGGTCCAAGCCGCGATCCGCCGTATCGAGTCGGAGATTGGCCCGATCGTGACGCCGGAGGAGTTTGCGAACCTTGAGCCCTTGTACGGGTCGGACGGAAGCCGGTTCGCTGGGGTGGAGGAGGCGGTGCTACGGCTCGGCAAGTCGCGGCGGGCGATCTACCGGGCGATGAAGGCGGGCCGTCCGGTGCAAGGCGTGATGTTGAGTCGGTCCCCGTTCGGGAAGGTAGGTGCGGCGTGAGTGTGATCTTTGCCCAATCCGACGCGACGAGCCTCCCGCTTGCCGACGACTCGGTAGACCTTACCTTCACGTCGCCGCCGTACATGGACGCCCGCACCTACGGCATCGGCGCGCAACGCGAGTGCTCGGAGTGGGTGGACTGGATGGTGGGCGTGGTGTCCGAATGCGTGCGGGTGACGCGCGGGCTCGTGATCGTCAACTGTGCCGGTGTGACCCGTGACTGGTGCTACTGGCCCGGGTGCGAGGGGCTGCTGTACGAGTGGTGGCGTCGCGGCGGGCGTTGCTGGCGTCCGTGCTACTGGCGTCGCGTCGGCATCCCCGGCAGCGGCGGGAAGCAGTGGTATCGGGCCGACGTGGAATACCTGCTGGCGTTCACTAAGGCGACGGGGCCGATCGAATGGGCCGAGCCGACCGCGAACGGGCACGCTCCGAAGTGGGGGCCGGGCGGGGAGATGTCGCACCGGCTCGGCAGTGGGGCGAGGGTGAACGAGTTGTCATCGCGTTTCCCAGAGAAGCGTAACGATCGGATCGTAAGGCGTGGCCTGCAATGTGGCGGCGGGTCGCGTCGGCCTGATGGGACGGTGAAGCAGGGCGGCTACGGCATGCCCGCCAAGGCCAACCCCGGCAACGTCGTGAGCGTCAAGGTCGGGGGCGGGCAGATGGGTTCGCCGCTCGCCCACGAGAATGAGGCCCCGTTCCCCGAGGCGTTGCCCGCGTACTTCATCCGCTCTCACTGCAAGCCAGGCGGGATCGTACTGGACCCGTTCAGCGGATCGGGAACGACGGTCGCGGCGGCGGTCAAGTCGGGGCGGCGCGGGATCGGGCTAGACCTGCGGATGAGTCAGTGCGAGCTGGGGCGGCGTCGCGTGGATAGCGAGTGCGGACTGTTTGCGGTTGGAGGTGCGGCGTGATCGGTCCCGAACGGAAGCTGTTGGCCCACATCGCGGCCCACCCCGGCACGTCGCCGATCGACGCGGTGCGGGCGATGTACCCGAAGGACCGCACGCCGATGCGGCGCGCGACGGAACTGATCGAGCGTGGGACGAATCTGGCGCGGCTGGGGCTGTGCCATGCGTGGGCGGAAGGGCCGGACCCGTACAGCGGGCAACGGTGGGAACTGACGCGGCGGGGGCGGGAAGTCATCAACAGGAAAGGACGTGAGGCATGAGTGAGACGTGGATTTGGATCGGCGTTGCGTGGGCGTATGTCGTGATCGGCATCGCTGTAATGGCGTACACGGATGACTCGGCACCGGACGGCGCTGGCGAGCGTGAGAGGTTCGGGATTTCGCTGGCGGCCGGCGTGCTCTGGCCGATCGCGGCACCGGCGTTCTGGGTCTACTCCCTGATTAAGTGGCTCGGAGGTGGCAAGTGACCGACGAGACGATCCCGGCAACGCCGGACAGCAACGTAAACGCGGTGATGCGTGAGATGGCCGAGCGGTCCGCTAAGGGGCTGGCGAAGTACGGCACGACCACCGAGCGGGCGGACCTCACCGCGACGGACTGGTTGCAGCACGCGAAAGAGGAAATGCTCGACGGGGCGGTGTATCTCCACAAGGCGAAGGCCGAGATTGAACGGCTCCGCGACGCCCTGAAACTGTCCGAGGCGGTCGCGACTGACGCGGACTTCGCGGCGCAGCAGGCGTCTGACGAGAACGGGCGGCTCGTCGCGGAAGTGGAACGGCTCCGGGCCGAAGTGGAGCGGCTTACACCGAAGTATCCGACTCTAGAGGAGCGGGCGAAGTGGAAGGGAACGGGCATGGGCGGGCAGTTCATCCCGAAACGCCGAGACGCCGCGATCGGGGGTGGCAAGTGACGGAGACAGCACGACCGTATCAGAGGCACCCGGACAATCCGACGATCGTCATCCGGAAGGTTGAAGCCTTCACGTGGGCTGCCGCTGGGAAAGACCCGGCAGAGGCCAACGGCTTCCAGAACGAACTGAACATGCTTGCGGCCGAGGTGTCGCGGCTCCGGGCCGAACTCGCCGAGTTTGACCATCGGTTCGCGGACGCATCGAGCCGCACCGCACTAGCCGAGCGGCTGGCCGAGGCGGCGTGCGCCGAGCGCGACAAGTACCGGGCCGAGGCGGAAGCGGCGCGGCGGTACAGGGCGGCCAACGAACTGTGGAACGCCGACATTGACGACCGCACCCCGCCGCACGATTCGACGGTGGACGAGATGCACGCGGCTTGGGACGAGTGGGGCCGCCTCATCGCGGACGGCGACGCTAAGGCCGGGATCGTGGCGCGGCGCGTGACGTACGGCGTGGAAGGCAAACACCCGGGCGGACTCGGCTGGTTCGACGTGTCCGACATCCGGCCCGCAACGCTCTCGGCCGCGAGGGACGCGGCGAGATTCATGAACGGCGGGCCATACGGCGTCGCCTACCGCCCCGTGCGCGTCACGGTCGAGTCGTTCGGGGAAGGCGGTGCGAAGTGAGCGAGACAATCTGGATCGTTGAGAAGCGGCACCCGTTCCACTGCCCCGAATGGCAAGCGTCCACCCACAATGTGCCAGACCCGTATAGCTGCTGCTCTCTGGACACCGTGCCAGTCCCCAGCGTCTATCGAGGCCCGGACGCCGAGGCTACGGCACGCAACGAAGCCGACGAGGACAACGCACTGGCGGCGTCGCATGTGTCGTCACGCCTCTGGGAATACCGGGCAATGGCGTATCAGCCCGTCGCGACGCGGCACGGGGAAGGCGGTGCGTCATGACCTACCGACTCGGCGACCTAGTCCGCATCGCCCCGCACGGACAGCGACGCGGCAAGCAAGGCTTCCACCACTACGGACGGGGCCGCGTCGAAGGCGTCTCGGGACGCATGGTGATGGTCAAACCGTTCGGGCACAAGCGGGCGGAACGGATCGCGCCGGAACACCTGAAGCTGTGGCGAGGGAAGATGGGCGGGAAGTGAAACATGGAAAAGTCAACCGAGGTTAACATGAGCGAAGACGACGAACTGTTGACGACGAAGGAAGTGGCTAGGCGATACGCCATTCATCCCCGTACCGTGCCCCTGTGGGTTGATGAGGGTCGCATCCCTCGCCCCCTTGAAGGCTGGCCCGGACGCGATAAGCGGTGGCTCAAGAGCGAGATTGTCGAGGCAATCCGGTCACTGCGTAAGCGCGAGGCCAAGGCAGAGGTGGTCTGATGTCCGTCTATAACCGCGTCGTCCGTGGCACGAAGCAAAAGACCTTCTCCGTCAAGTTCAGGCTTGACGGCAAGTGGGTACGCAAGAGCGGGTTTCTCACGCAGGCGATGGCGAAGCTGTGGGAGGCCAACTACCGGACCGCGCACGCCCGGGGCGAGCTTGGCATCGTCAAGGTCAGCCGGGACTTGGCTATCGACCCGCTTATCGAGGGCTACGTCGATCGGCTATACGCGCTCAAGCGGTCCCCGGACTACTGCTACAACACGCAGGTGCGGCTGAAGAAGCTGGCCCGTGAGGTGCCGTGGGGCAACCTTGGGGACGTGACGGCCCGAGGCTTTGAACGGTGGAGGGCGTCGCGTCCGACGTGGCGCAGCCGGGTGCTCGGGGCGCGGACGCTCAATCAGTACCTGGACCATTGCCTTGAGTTCGGCGGGTGGCTGGTTGACGAGAAGCGGCTCCCGGTCAACCCGTTTGCCGGCGTGAAGGAGATGACCGCCCTACCCAACGACGGATACCGGCGGGCCGCAACGCCCGACGAGTTGCGGAAGCTGTTGGCGGCGGCAAGCCCGGATCGTCGGCTCGTCTACCTGTTTGCCTTGTACGTCCCGATCCGTCGCGGGGCATTGGAGCAGATCCGATGGGGTGACTTGGAACTGACGGGCGACAAGCCGACGCTGACGGTGCGGGCCGAGATTGCCAAGAGCCGGTATGCGTCCAAGCTCCCGATCCGGGCCGACCTTGTGCCCCAGCTTGCGGCGATCCGGGGCGACGCCACCGACGAGGATCTTGTGTTCCCCCGGGTGCCGACGATCGACCAACTGCGGGAAGACCTGAAGGCGGCGGGCGTGGCGTTTGATGACGGCAAGGGATCGCGTCGCCTAGACCTGCATGCTTTCCGCAAGACGGTGGTCCGGTTGCTCAAGTCGGCGGGCGTCTCGCTGGATCAAGCGCAGCTGCTGCTTCAGCACCGCGACTCGCGGACGACCCGGAAGCATTACGACGACGATCTTGTCGATCCGATCCTGACCGACGCGGCCGAAAAAATACCTGAGTTCGGTGTAGGCGCACGATGAGGCGCACGCTATAATCCCGGCACGAAAGGCGGGACGGAATGAACTACCTTCGAATCCTAGATCCCCAGCTATCAACCCTAACACCCGGGACTACCTCCGATGACACTGGAGGTAGCCCGGACGCCGGGGGCGCAGGGGCTAAAGACGGTTGCCGGATTACTGCCGACGGCGACGGACTACCTAACGCGACGACGTATCCGGGCCATGTGGTGGGCGCACTTTGTGGCGCACGGGGTGGCGATGCGTCCGATGGGGTTACCCACGGTCGTGACCGTTCTAGGTATCAGGCGGACGCCCCGGCTAAGTGTGACCCGGATCACGCCCCGGCACTGCCGCCGATGGGTGTCATTGCCCGCGTCGGTCGCTACTTGCACGAGCGGCGGACCTGCCCGATTTGCCGCGATGCGTTCTGGGGTCGGATCAATCGCCCCGGGCGTGGCGTGTTCTGCTCTCAGGACTGTGCCCGGCGTGACCCCAAGCGGGCCGAGAAGTTCAAGGCTGGGCACTTTGTGCCGCCCCATGAGCGGGCCGAGATGATCCGGGCTCACGGGCTCATCAACATGCGGCTGCGTCGGGGGCGGCTCGTCAAGCCCGAGCGGTGTGAGGGGTGCGGCAAGAGGAAGCGGCTGGACGGGCACCACACTGACTACCGGAAGCCGGACGAGGTGCAATGGCTTTGCCGTAGCTGCCACGTTCTGGCGCATCGCCGCGAACACGCCGCGACCAACTTCCCCATCGCCAACCGTTCCGCCCCGGCCCTCTCCCCCCGTTCCGCCCCGACTGGAGGTGTGCTGTGAGTGACACGACCAAGTGCTGTTCGTGCGGCTCCGAAGGCGTGCCGTTGCGGATCTTCGATTACGCGCCGCCGTCGATGTACTACTCGCAACCGGCGACGCCGCACGCGATCTGCGGGCTGTGCGAACGCATTCCGTTCGGCCACGATTACAGGTGGAACAACTCGGACGCGGCGAAGTCGGCGCGGTTCACGGCGTACTGCACAAACGAGGTGTTGAAGCGACTGCCCGCCCCATCGCCTTCCGCCCCGGGCGGTGCGTGACCTCCCGGCGTGTGTCCGGGCGGCGTGGTCGAGGGCGGGGCTGACTGAGAGGATCGACGATGAGCGACACGATTGTGGACATGGCGAAGGTGACGCAACTGCTCGACGCGGGCTGGTCCGTGCGTCTCTACCGGGGCGGACTGGGGTCTTACGTTGCGGTCGCATCGCACGAGAACCCGGCGGTGATGGAGCGGGCCGAG
>JAIYAJ010000361.1 GCA_027489105.1 Zymomonas sp.
CGGCCGGATGGTGGCCCGCCGCTCGGCGCGGCATGTGGTGGTCAGTGCGCCGGCGATCGTGCGGGCATCCGAGATCCCATCCTCATAGCGCGGCAGCGCCTGCATGTAGCAGCGCAGCAGGGCCATCTGCTCGGGCGATGCGTCCTGGGCGCCAGCGGGCTCGCCAGCGGCCACGACGAGCGCCGCGGCCGCGATCATCCATCCCTTCATGCCCATCCCCGCCCATGGCCTCCGCAGCCGCGCCACGGTGATCGCCCCGCCGGCCGATCGTCAAGGTGATTCGCGCTGGCCGGTCGCGACCGAAATCAACCCCCATGATCTTATCCCCAGCCCGCACCCCGACCCGTGGCCACGCCGAACGATCCCCAACCCCGACCCATCGGCAGAGAAGATGGACCGCCCGGCCCGGCGCACCTTGCGGCCCGTCGATCGGTCGAGCGCCGGGCGGGAAGACCGGGCGGTCGATTGTTGCTGCGGGCGCGCCGGGCCGAACGTGGGGCCTGCGATCGGGTGCGGGGCGGTTACAAGGTTACAGCCCGGACACAGATTTTGTGCCCCCGAAAGCGCAGCAACATCAACCACTTGGCGAGGCGGTTACAAGGTTACGGCGCTGCTCGCGCATGACGCAGGCGAGCGTGCGCGCGCGAGGATACGCATGCGCGCGCTCATGTGTGCGCGAAGTGTCGTAACCCTGTAACCCTGTAACCGGGGGTGTATAAGTCATTGAAAACGTGCGGGAAATAGCGGTTACAGCCGGGTTACGGATCGACCTTGGGGCGCCCGATCCTGTAACCGGCCGGGACGAGGTCGCGCGCAAGCTATTGGAAAAGGGGTGGAAACCGGCGCGGGATGCGACGTGGCAGGCAAATCATCAGCGGTGGCGGACGTCGCGGCGCAGGCCGGCCCGGATCAGGGGCGGGCGGTGGCGCACACACCGGCGGCCGCCGACGCGGGCGCCCAGGCGGATCTGCTGGGCTTCGAGCAGGAGCTGTCGCTGTTCGAGCGCGACACGATCGCCCCGCCCAGGCGCGGGCCGGGCCGGCCGGTCGGGTCGGTGAACCGGACGACGCTGCAGCTGCAGCGCCTGCTCATGGCGCGCGGCTACCGCGACCCGGCCGAGCGCCTGGCGGCGATCCAGTCCATGGACCCGCGCGAGCTGGCGGCCGCGCTGGCCGGCCATGGCGACGTCAAGCTCGTGACCTTCGAGCAGGCGATCGAGGCGGCCAAGGTCCAGAACCGCGCCGCCGAGGCGCTGATGCCCTACTTCCACCAGAAGATGCCGATCGCGATCCAGCATCAGGGCGACGGGGCGCGGCCGCTGATCATCATCCGCGACGGCGAGGGGCCGGCCGCGAGGGCTCGCGTGGTCGAGGGCACGACGATGTCGGTGCACGATGTCGAACCGCAGCAAGATCAAGCACTTAGCGGCGACGATGCCGCGCCTTCGCACGGCTCGACCTCGCACGGCGGGGCGAATGATGAATGATCGCAAGCACTTAGACCCGCCCGACCCGCTGATTGGAAATCAGCGGGTCGGCTCCTCGCGTGCGCGCGAGGCCGCAGGGTCGGCCGCCGCGCGCGCCTGGGCGCGCATGCCCCCCCGGGGGGGTCCGCGCGCGCGCGCCCAGGCGCGCGCGCCCTCGAAAGCGCGCGCGCGCACCCCCTGCCGGGGTCTCGCTTCTCACACTCACGGCCGAACAAGATCGCTCTGGCTGGGGGGCGGGGGGAGGCGGTTCTCTGCCGGGTCGGGGGGGCGGGGTCGGTGAGCCGGTCGCTGACGCGCTCGCAGATCGCCGATCTCTGCGGCTGCAAGGAAAGCGACATCCCGTCGTCGCCGCTGTTCTCGCTGACCGACTACACGCCGCCCGGGCGGGTCTGCGCGGCCTATATCCGCTCGCAGGGGCCGATCGACTGCATCACCGGGCCGGCGGGGTCGGGCAAAACGGTCGGCTCGATCTTCAAGGTGATCCGCTTCGCGGTGGGGTCGATGCCGGTCTGCCTCGACGGGGTGGTTCGGGTGCGCGGCGCGGTGCTGCGCGACAACTTCCGCGCGCTCTACCGCACGACGCTGCGCTCATGGTTCGAGTTCTTCCCGCCCGACTATGGCGGGGCGCACTTCACCGGCGGCCAGGACCGGCCGGCGCAGCATGTGCTCAAGCTCTCGACGGTGCGGGAGATCGGCGGCGTCGCGCGCGAGGTGCCGGTCGAGCTGACGGTCGACTTCTTCGCCGTCGGCGACATCGCGATCGAGGAGCTGCTGAAAGGCTACGAGTGCTGCTTCTTCTGGGTCAACGAAGGCGACCTGCTGCATGAGCGGGTGATCCCCTTCGCCTACAGCCGCACCGGCCGCTATCCGCCGCGCTCGCGCCTGGCGCCGGGCACGCGGGTGCCGCGCGTGGTCGCGGTCGACTTCAACCCGCCGGCGCCCAAGCACCCGCTCTGGCTCGCGTGCAAGCGGCGGAGCTTCCTGCAGCCGAGCGACCCCGGCGCCGGGCACAATGGCGGGCCGCCGCTCGACGACAAGCCGGCCGAGGGCGCCGACGCGACGCTCAACTTCTTCCACCAGCCCTCGGGCCTGTCGCCGGAAGCCGAAAACCGGGCCGGCAAGACGTTCGAGCAGTACGAGGAGGAAAGCCGCACGCTGACCGAAGAGGACGTGCGCCGCTTCGTCCACGGGCTTCCCGGCTATGCCCGCGACGGCAAGCCGGTCTATGCGCGCGAGTTCCGGGGCGCGGTGCATGTCGCGCCGGGGCCGCTCGCCGTTCTGCCGGGCCTGCCGCTGCATGCCGGCTTCGACCAGGGCCTGACCCCGGCGGTGATCTTCTTCCAGGAAGACAGCTATGGCCAGCTTCGCATCCTGCAGGAGGTGGTGCCGGGGCACGGCGTCGGCATCCAGCGTTTCGTCGGGCTGGTCATGCCGTGGCTGCACAATCGCTTCCGGGGGCTGCCGCTCGGCGTCTTCTCGGGTGATCCGGCCGGCTTCCTCGGTGCCGATCGCCAAGCGGGCGAACTGGCCTGGGCGGAGGCCGTCGGCGCGGCGTTGGGCAAGATCATCCTGCCGGCGCCGACCAACGAGCCGACGGCGCGCTGGGAGGCGGTGCGCCTGGGCCTGCGCCAGATCGACCCCGACCGGCCGGGCATCATCATCGACCCGGAAGGCTGCCCGCTGCTGATCGAGGGTTTCGAGGCCGAATACAAGTTCCCGAAGAAGCCCGACGGCACGCATGGCGACGGGCCGATCAAGAACCTCGCCTC
>JAIYAJ010000548.1 GCA_027489105.1 Zymomonas sp.
AATATTGTATATGTGATGGGGAGGGGCGCTGCCGTTCTTTCGCGCACCGCATTCCCCTCCACCGTCCTGCGGACGGTCCCCCTCCCCGTCCCGGGGAGGATCTTGGCCGCACATTACTCCTGAGTTCCTCCCCGGCACGGGGAGGGGGACCGTCCGCAGGACGGTGGAGGGGAATGCGGTGCGCGAAAGAACGGCAGCGCCCCTCCCCATCACATATACAATATTCGCCGCAAATATTGCCATGGCGCGTCATGCTGGCAAATTACATCCGCGATAAGACATAAAATTGCGAATGGAGGGATGTATGCAGCGCGGAACTGTAAAATCTGCCTCGCGGACGATTCAAGTCCTCGAACTGTTCCAGCAGAAAAGGCGTCCTTTACGACTGAACGAGATATATCGGGAACTCAACTATCCCCAGTCGAGTGCAACAAATCTTCTGAAGAGTTTAGTTGTTGCAGGCTATCTCAACTATAATCGTTCGACCATGTCCTATTTGCCGACGCTCAAGGTGAGCAGTCTTGGCAACTGGCTCTCGACGGCGCTGAACAGCTATGGCGAACTCGATCGGCTGATCCAGGACATACACAGCCGAACCGGCGAGACGGTCGGGTTGGTATCGCAGAATGATCTCTTCATCCAGTATGTGCGCTTCATCAGCAATGCCGATGCGCCTTTTTCGCGGCTCCAGGAACTGAACATGCCGCCGGACGAGGGCGCGATGCGGCTGATGATCGATTCCTCGGCCGGGCTCGCGATGCTCAGTCGGCTGCGCGACCGGGAGATCGACAAGATCTACCGCTATTCGCGCCATTATAATCGCGACTCCGACGCGGTGCCGGATTTCGAGGAGTTCATGCGCGAGGTCCGTTGGGCGCGACAGGTCGGTTATGCCTTCCTGCCGAAGAAGCCGACTCCGGAACTGGCTTCGATCGCGATAGCGCTGGATCAGCGCGTGCACGGCATCCCGCTGGCTGTCGGTGTAGGCGGGCTCGTCGAGTCGATGTCCAAGCGGAAAAACGAAATCCTCCGTGTGATGCGAGAGGCGATCGCATCTTTTCATTCGACCCAACTGCTGGCGCAGGCCGGCGAGAGCGAGATGGAGTATGCCCAGGCAAGCTGATCAGGGCGCAACGCGGCTATCGTGAAACGAAAATGGGACGAGATCGCTTGGCGCTCCCGTCCCATTATCTTTTCGGCGAACGCCGGTTCAGGCCGGTTCGTGACGCTCCGCAGAGGCGGGGACGCCAGCGAAGTCGAGCCCACGATATCCGTCCCGGACGACGGCGGTACAGGCCTCGTTGAACTTGAAGAACCCGCCCGTGTACATGATCAAGCCGTGCGGTTTGCCTTCGACGTTTGCGCCGACAAACCAGGTTTTGGCCTTGGACAGGAATGTGAGCTCGGCCAATCCGCGCACCTGGTCCATCCACTGGGCTTCTGCCTCGGCTGTCGCTTCGACGGTCGCAAGGTCATTGTCGCGCATGTGCGTGATAACCTGGCAGATCCAATCCACATTCTGCTCGTCGAGGGTGATGATGTTGGAGAGTGCCGCGGGACCGTTGGGGCCGCACACCATGAACAGGTTGGGAAAGCCTTCCATCAGCAGGCCGAGGAAGGATTGGGCACCATCGGCCCATTTGTCTCGCACGGTGCGTCCGTTACGCCCTGTGACTTCGAAGGCGAGCAGCGCGCCCGTCAATGCGTCATAGCCGGTTGCCAGGATCAGCGTGTCCAGTTCGACCTCGCCTGCGCTGGTACGCACACCGGCCTCGGTGACGCACTCGATCGGGTTTGCGAGGCAGTCGACGAGATGGACGTTCGGCTTGTTGTACATCTCATAATAGCCGGTATCCAGGCAGGGGCGCCGTGCCAGGATCGGATACCCCTTGGGCTTCAAGCGCTCTGCGGTATCCTGATCCCTGACCGTCTCGGCGATCTTCTCGCGGACGAAATCGGCGACCTGATCATTCGCTTCGATGTTCGTCAGCATGTCCGAGAACAGGCCGATGAAATGCAGACCTCCGCGTTTCCACGCATCCTCCATCAGTTCCCGGCGCTGGCGGGGCGTGATGCTGAAGAAGGGGCGGGTCGTCGTCGGCCGCACGCCACCAAGATGGCTGGCGCGGGCCGAAGCCCGGATGCCGCGATAGTTGCGCTTGAGTTCGGCTGCATAGTCAGCCTCGATCGGCGTATTCCGCATCGGGAAGCTGAAGCTGGGGGTCCGCTGGAACACGTGAAGCGACAGCGCTTCCTCGGCGACAACGGGGGCGATCTGAATGCCTGACGATCCGGTTCCCACAAGACCAACGCGCTTGCCGGCGAAGCTGATCGCTCGATGCGGCCATTTCGCGGCGCGGAGAATCTCGCCTTTGAAGGTATCGAGTCCGGGAAATTCAGGATCCTTCGGTACCGACAGCGGCCCCGTGGCCATCACGCAATAGGTCGCTTCGATCGTCGCACCGTCGTCGGTCTTAGCGACCCACAGCGTCCGGGCCTCGTCCCAGGCCGCGCTGAGGACGCGGGTATTGAAGCGGAAATGCGGACGCAGATCGAGCTTGTCGGCAACGAAATTGGCATAGGCCAGAATTTCCGGCTGGGCGGCGAACTGCTCGCTCCACGTCCACTCCTGCTGGATCTCGTCGGAGAAGCCATAGCTGTAATCGACGCACATCAGATCGCAGCGTGCGCCGGGATAGCGATTCCAGTACCACACGCCACCGACATTGTCGCCAGCCTCTACCCCTGTCAGCGACAGGCCCATCTCGCGCAGCCGGTGCACGGCATACATGCCGCCGAAGCCGGCACCGACGACCAGCGCGTCCACGCGCGTGACCTCGCCTGCGTGTTGCGATTTCCCGATATTCATCATCCTGCTGAGCCCTCAGTCATCTCTCGGAGCAACCATGCCGCGAGCGCGCGGCGCACCCGAACAAAAGCCGGATGGGGCGCGAACAATCACATCCGTGCACGGCGCGGCGGCCGCTCGCCCTCGCGCACGGAAAAGGGGGCCCCGAACGGGACCCCCTTTCCGAAATGGCGAGTCGATCAGAGCTTGAAGGTGACTTCCGCGCCGAGCACGCGCCCCTTGTTGATCGACGAGAAGGTCGAACCTGCGAAGAAGGGCAGAGGCGACACATTGCCCTCGGTCTGGTCGTCGAACAGATTGTTACCGTAGATCGAGAACTTCCAGCGACCATCGGGTGTTTCATAGGCGGCGGTCAGGTCGATCATGTTGGCCGATGACAACTGGCCGGTATTGGCGTCGTTCGACCAGGAGGCGTCGCGGTGGGCATAGCTCACCCGCGCGGTGAACTCGCCGCCATTGGGCAAGTCATGATCGAAGGTCGCGCTGGCGCCATAGGTCCAGGGCGAAAGGCGCGGCGGCTTGAGCGCGAAGTCGCGGGCGTTGATCACGCCATCGGCGGTCAGGTCGAAGAATATCTTCTTGTACTTGGCGTTGGTGTAGCCGAACTGGCCATTCAGCGTCAGGTGCTTGAACGGGCGCAGCGTCGCTTCGGCTTCGACACCCTGCAGGCGCAGATCGGCCGAGTTGCGGATCACCTGGGTCGTACCGATCGGCAGTACGGGCGTGATGATCTCGCGCTGCATCCCCAGCACCGTATTGTGGAAGGCGGCGAGGTTCAGGCGCAGCGTGCGGCCAAAATCGCGCTTCAAACCGACCTCGAACGAGTTTTGCTTCTCTGCATCAAACGGGCCCGGTGCGACGCTCGCATTGCCGTTGCGGAAGTTATAGCCGCCGCTGCGGAAGCCGCGTGCGAAGAAGCCGTAGAGCTGCGTTTCGCTATCCGGCTGCCACTGGACGCCGAGGCGGAAGGTCGGATCGCTCCAGCTCTTTGAATCCCGGAAGCCGTAATTGGTGCAGCCCTTGAGGACGAACGGGTCGCAGAGATTGCCGATCAGGTTGGCAACGCGAACCTTCTTGCGCTCGTAGGAATAGCGCAGACCCGCGTTCAAGGTGATCGTGTCGGTCGCATGCCAGTCAGTGGAGAAGAAGGCGCCGAGCGTCTTCTGGCGCTGGACGCCGCCGCCAGAGATGCGCAGCGCACCGCGCGCAAGGCGGCGAAGCTCGACATAGTCGATCTTCTGCTGGAAGAAGTAGAGGCCCGTCGTCACGTCGAACCGGCCGAAGGTGCCGGCATAGCGGAGCTCGTTGCTCCACTGATGCTGACGGGTCAGTGTATCCGCATGGAAGGCGTAGCTCGGTGAGGAGTCGATGTCGCTCGTGACGAAGCCGTCATAGGCGCGATAGGCGACCAGATTGGTGATCTTGCCGTCACCGAAGGCCGTGTCGAGATTGGCTTCGAGCGAAGCCTGGTCCCAGTTATTGCGGGTCACGCCTTCCTCGTCGACGCTGATGCCGAAGCTTTCGCGCGGGAAAAGGCCGAAATTGCTGACGACGGCGCCGTCGCCGCGGATGCGGCCATGTTCGTAACGACCCACGATGTCGAGCGTTTCGGTCGGCGTGAAGCGCAGGGCCGAACGGATGATCATCGTGCGCGCCGCGCCGAAGTCGTTGTTGCCGTTGAACTTGTTGTAGAACCAGCCGTCGTCGTCATTGTAATAGACGGCGATCTTGGCGGCGAGTTTGTCGGTGACGATCGGGCCCGAGACGACCGCGCTGGCGATCTTGTTGAGACCGGTTTCCACCGCGACGCGCGCATTGACCGACAATTCGTTGCCGGGGGTCGAGGTGCGCACGACCACCGCGCCGCCGGTGACGTTGCGCCCGAACAGCAGGCCCTGCGGACCGCGCAGCACTTCGACGCCCTCGAGGTCGAAGGTGTCGAACAGGATGCCGGCGCTGATGCCCATATAGACGCCGTCGACGAAGACACCGACGGTCGGATCGATCGACGGGATCGAGCTGTTGATGCCCAGGCCGCGGATCGAGAAATTGGCGAAGCCCGGCGACGTGCCGACGTCATCGAGCTGGACGTTCGGAGCGCTATAGCTGAGACTGTCGAGCGTGCGGACATGCTGGTCGGCGAGTTGCCTCGCGCCGAAGGCGGTTACTGCAAACGGCACCTGCTGGACATTTTGCGCTTCGGCCCGCTTGGTCGCGGTCACGACGATGTCACCGAAAACGGAACCGTCCTCGGCCTGTTCCTGCGGCGCCGCAGTCTGCGCCATCGCGGTTGCGGAAAACGCCATAAGCGCACACCCGCCGCACAGCGCGGCCAGCGTTTTGAGTCGAGCCCCCATCATCCATCTCCCCGAATATTGCCTATATCAAAAGCCGACTGCCGAATTCGCCCTCTTTTGGGGAAGAGGGGCGTCAGGTGCCGGTCTGCCTGGTGACACTGCTGGATCACGCGGCGGATTGGCAATCGCGGCTTTCCACAGCGCGCTATAATCACAAACGCGATTGCCTCGTCATCGGCCGAGCCGATGCCCTATCCCGCCATCGACCGCGATCGACTGACCGGTGATGAAGCCCGCGCGTTTGCCCGCCAACCACAGTGCGGTTTGCGCAATGTCGGCGGTTTCGCCGAGGCGTCCGAGCGGTGTCTGCTCGACGCGCAGCGCCAGATTATCCTCCGACAATATGGCGAGCACGCCTTCGGTCGCGACGGTCGACGGGGCGATGGCGTTGACGCGGATGCCCTTGGGGCCGAGTTCGACCGAGGCAGCGCGGGTGAGTCCGTCGACGCCGGCCTTGACCGCCGAATAGAGGATACTGCCGCGGCTGCCGAGGCGCCCGGCCATCGAACCGATGTTGATGAGCGAGGAACCCGAAGCCATGTGCGCCGCGGCGGCCTGCATACCCCAGACGATGCTCGCGAGACCGACGCCGGTC
>JAIYAJ010000485.1 GCA_027489105.1 Zymomonas sp.
CATAGGGATATTCGTGTAGCCTTGGCGGCGTCCACCATGTCCCCGGGGTGCACGTGGCGGTGGAGACCTAGCTGATTGGGCAGCATCCCGGCCAAGCGCCGCTCCTGTAGCGTCAGCATGAGAGCAGCGTGCGGCTGAAAAGGCCGCCACAGACCGGAGGGATGGACGTGGCAAGGCTCGACGGAAAGACGATCATCATATTGGGCGCTTCGGATGGCCGCAGCATGGGCGCCGCGACGGCCCGCGTTCTGGCGCGTGAGGGAGCGAACCTCGTTCTGGCCGCGCGCCGCAAAGATGGCGTCGAGGCCGTCGCAAGCGAGGTCGGCGGGGTCGCCGTCGCCTGCGACATCACCGACGAGGCGCAGATCGAGGCACTGGCAGCCGCAGCGGTCGATCGCTTCGGCGGGCTCGATGGCGCGATCAACTATGCGGGTGCCGATACGCAGGCCTCGATCCTCGACGTCACCGTCGAACAGTTGCGCCTCATGTGCGATGTGCATTTCATCGGCACGGCGCTGTTCTTCAAGCATATGGCGCGTCGCATGGAGAAAGGCGGATCGCTTGTCACCACCTCGTCGCTGACCGCTGCCGTCGCCCCGCCTGGACTGTCGGCCTATGCGGGGACGAAGCGCGGCGTCGATCATATGGTCCGCGTGGCCGCCAATGAACTGGGGGAGCGCGGCATCCGCGTCAATTCGATCATCCCCGGATTTACGCGATCGGCGATGACCGAGGATTATTTCGCGCTGCCGACGCTCCAGGGCGCCTTCCTGCGCGAGATCCCGCTCGGTCGGCTCAGCACGGTCGACGATATCGCCAATGCGGCGCTGTGGCTGCTGTCCGACGAGTCGGCGTCGACCACCGGGCAGGCGATCGACTGCACCGCCGGACAATCGCTGCGCCGGACGCCGACCAACGAGGAACTGATGCGCTGAGGTGCGAAGCCCCGGCGCTCAGCGCCGGGGCGCGCCCGAAATGTTGCGGACCAGATCGTACCAATGGTCGAGGTCGGCGTGGAACGCCTCGATCAGGATGCGCTCGTCCTTGCCGTGCGCGCGCATGTCATCGGGATCGACCCGCCACAGCCCATCGACGCCATAGGTCGGGATCCCGTTGGCGCGCAGCCGACCGCCATCGGTTGCCCCCGGGGTCATCTCGGGGATGATCGCGACCCCCGGATGACGCGCGCGGACGGCCTTGGTGTAGGCGCCGACGATCTCGTCGGTGAGCGGGGAGGGCTGGGTACCGTCGCCGAAGGCGTTGAGCGTCGTGACCTCGACGTCCTTGCCCGCGACCGCCTGCAACTCGGTCTGCACCCTGTCCGCCGGGACGCCGGGGAAGATGCGGCAGTTGACGGTCGCGGTCGCCGTCTGGGGCAGGGCGTTCTCGGCATGGCCGCCATTCAGGAGCGTCGCCACGCAGGTCGTCCGGATCATCCCGATCTCGCCATCGTCGGCGTCGATCCGGTCGGCCGCCGCGATGTTGGTCGGATCCTTGGCGAAGGCGCGCATCGCGGCCGCCAGCTCGGGCTGGCGCAGCGGTGCCGAGCTTTCGAGATAGGCCTTCACCGTCTCGTTCAGCATCGGCGCGAAGCGATAGGCCGACAGCCTCTCCAGCGCTCCGGCCAGCGCGTAGATCGCATTGTCGGCGCGCGGGCGCGAGGAGTGGCCGCCGCGATTGCGCGCGGTGAAGGTGAAGCTCGCATAGGTCTTTTCGGACGTCTGCAGGCGAAAGCCCAGCGGGCGGCCGGCCCGATCGATCGAGCCGCCCCCGCCATCGGCGTTGAGCGCGATCACCGCATTGTGCAGCGGGCGCCATTCGCCGACGATCTTTGCAGCGCCTTCGCCTTCGCTCTCCTCGTCGCCGGTCGCGAACAGGATGACGTCGCGGTCGAGCTTCACGCCTTCGGCTTTCAGGCGCAGCAGCGCGATCGCCTGGGCGACGAAGCCGCCCTTCATGTCGCTGGTGCCGCGGCCATAATAATAGCCATTCTCGGCGATCAGCTTGAACGGGTCGCGCGACCAGTCCTCCGGCCGCGCATCGACCACATCCATATGACCGAGCAGCAGGACCGCGCCTCGCCGCGGCTTGGCCGCGCGCAGCCGGACCATGAGGGCTGCGGTCTGCTTATAGGGCAGCACGCGCACGTCTGCAGCGGGGAAGCCAGCCGCCAGGAATTCGCGCGCGAACCGCTCCGCCACCGGCCGGGCCCCGGTCTTTCCATCGACCGAGGGCACGGCCACCGCGTCCGCCAGCAGGCCGTCCGCGCGCGCCCGCCAGTCGGCGGCGGGTGCGGCATGAGCGGTGCCGGCGGCGCAGAGCGCGGCGAGAGCGATCAGCGCGCGCATCGTCAGAAGGCGACCCGGGCGCGGGCGTACAGATAGCGGCCGTTGATACCGATCGGCGACAGCACGTCATAAGCGAGGTTGCCCGCGCCGTTGATGTCGTCGCTTGAGCGGTCGGGATAATTGTCGAACAGGTTGTTCGCGCCGATGCTGAAGGTCAGGCCCTCGGCGAAGCTGTACGACACTTCGGTATCGAGCTGCCATTCCGCGCCGAAACGCTGGCGCGGTGCGAAGCCGCCGCCGAAGTCGAACACGCGCACCACCGAACCGTTGCGAATGCCGCGCACCGTGGCCGAAATCGGCCCCTGCGCCCAGTCGCCCGACAGGATCAGCTTGTCGCGCGGGGCCGCGTTGACGAGCGTATTGGTCTCTTCGAGGCCGATCAGATTGCCGCTGATGCCGTTGGCGGCGAGCTGCGCCGGCGGCGCGTCGACGCTGCGGATGCTGCTCTTGGCGTAGCTGTAGCTGGCCGAGAGGCCCAGCTTGGACTCGCCGAGGGTGAAGCGATAGTCGGCAACCGCCTCGATGCCGCGAGTCTTCAGGTCGACGGCATTGGTGAAGAAGTTGATCGCGTCGAAGGTGCCGAGGCCCAGCGCCGCCCGCTGCGCCGCGCTCAGACCGGTAAGGTCGAAGCGCTCCGACAAGGTGATGCGGTTGTCGATCAGGATGCGGAAGGCGTCGACCGAGAGGTGCAGACCCTCGAACGGCGAGGCGGTGATGCCGGCCGACAGGTTGAAGCTCTTTTCCGGCTTCAGCTTCGCGGCGCCGAGCGACTGGGCGACCGCGCTGTCGACGGGCAGGGTCGCGACCCGGCGCAGCTGACCGCCCGCGCCGAAGTTGAGCGAGGTCGCCGAGGCGCCGCGCTGGGCGAGAGCCGGCGCACGGAAGCTGTTCGACACCGAGCCGCGCAGCGCGAAGCCGGGGACGAACTCCCAGCGCAGCGCCGCCTTGCCGGCGACGCTGGTGCCCGCGTCCGAATAATGCTCGACGCGACCAGCGACGT
This sequence comes from Zymomonas sp., assembly GCA_027489105.1. Next base: position 3,349 of record JAIYAJ010000485.1, read on the forward strand.
CGGCCGACAGCGTCGGCGCAAGCTTGGTCGACAGTTCGAGATAGGCGGCGACCACGTCGCGATCGAGCTTGCGCGCGTCATCCGGGGTCAGGCCGGGACCGGCCTGCGCGCCGGGCTGAAGGCCGAGCGAGGTGGGATCGGCGAGCGGGCCGACCGCATAGGAGGCCGGGTCGCCGGCCTTGGAGCGCCAGTTCTCGCGACGATATTCGCCGCCGAAGGAGACGGTGACGGGGGCCGCGAGACCCAGCTCATAATCGCGCGACAGGTCGAGATTGGCGACCAGCTGGTCCGAGCGGACCCGCGACAGGAGGAAGGCGTTGGGGCTCGCCGCGCCGAGCGAGTAGTTGACCGAGTCGCGCAGGCGGTAGCTGATCCAGTTGCGGCCATAGGTCAGGCTCGCATCGGCGCGCCAGTCGCCCAGATCGCCCTTCAGGCCGGCCGTGACCGAGATGTCGCGGTTGCGCACGACGCTCTTGGGGCGGAAGCCGCCGGTGCCGTTGGGCTGGGCCGGGGGCAGATAGTCGTTGCCATTGCCGTCGACGATGACCGGCCAGCGGAAGAAATTGGCGCCGACCGATTTGCGCGCGTGCGCGACGCCGAAGCTGTAGAAGGTCAGGTCGCCGCCAACCGGAGTTTCGGCATTGTACCAGAGGTGGCCGCTGTCGACGCGCGGGTCGCCGACCTTGAACAGGCGCTTGCCGAAGAACTGGTCGTTGCGCGGATCGGTGTAGCTGCCGTTCGACAGGAACTGGCCGCCCTGGTCGAAGCCTGCGCGGTTGGTGCCCTGCTGGTGGGTATAGTCGCCGCCGACCGTCAGGAAGCCGCCGTCGCCGAGTTTGGTGCCGAACTTCAGCGCGCCCGACAGGTTGCGTCCGTCGTCGATCGTCTTGCCGACCGCGCGCGGCTTGGTGACGTTCAGGCCATAGGTCATGTCGGCGACGAAGCCATGGTCCATCCGGTCGAGGCCGATGTTGATCACGCCGGCGACCGCGTCCGAACCATATTGGGCGGCGGCACCGTCGCGCAGCACTTCGAGACGGCCCACGCCGTTGATCGGCAGGGTGTTAAGGTCGACCGGGGCGGTGCCCCTGCCGACCTTGGTGTCGAGCGCCGGGGTCGAGGTGGTGTGGTAGCGCTTGCCGTTGACGAGGACGAGCACCTGATCGGGCGAAAGGCCGCGCAGCTGGGCGGCGCGCACCGTGTCGCCGACGCCCGAGTTGGACTGGCGCGGGAAGTTGAAGGCGGGAACGAGCGTGCCGATCGACTGGGCCAGTTCGCCCGTAGCCCCCGCCTGGCGGATCGCATCGCCGCGGATCACGTCGACCGGCACCGGGCTGTCGAGTACGGTGCGGTTCGGCGCGCGGCTGCCGATCACGGTGATCTCGGGGTCACCCGAACTGTCCGTGGTCTGCGCCATTGCGGCGTTGCCCGCGAGGGGGGCGGCGAGGAGGAAGGCACCGGTCGCGATGCCGGCGAGAAGACGGTGATCGATCTTGCGCATGGTTATAGTCCCCTGAAACGCCTGTCTTTTATGGTGCCAGCTATAGCCGAAGGTGCGCGCGGGTTTAGACAAGAATGCTATTCCGGTCGTAACAATTTCTTCCAGATCGGTTGGGAAAGCCAGAAAAGGCACGACAAGCGGCGCCCGACGCGGCAGAGGACGGCGTCGGAAAAATGGGTACGGACAGGATAGAGTGCGGCGCGTCATCGGTCCCTGGCAGGCTTCCTCAGTCGTCGTCGGCATGGTCGTCGGGGCAGGCATATTCCGTTCGGCGTCGGTCGTCGGCGCGACGCTCGGTTCGCCGCTGGCGATCTATGCGGCGTGGGCGCTGGGCGGGGTCGTCGCGCTGATCGGCGCGCTCTGCTATGCCGAACTCAGCGCGGCTTTCCCGCATCCCGGCGGCGATTATCGCTTTCTGAAGCAGGCCTATGGCCAGACCATCGCTTATCTGTTCGCCTGGTCACGCTTCACGGTGATCTTCACCGCTTCTGCAGCAATGCTGGCCTTCGTCGGCACCGATTATCTCAACGAACTCTGGCCGATGGACCGGCTTACCCGCGCCGTGCTCGCGGCACTGATGGTGGTGGTGCTCGCGGCGATCAACCTGCGCGGCCTGAAGACCAGCGCGCGCAGTGAGGTCGCGTTCGTCGCACTCGACGTGGTCGCCCTGCTGGCGCTCGGCGGGGCTGCGCTATGGATGATCCTGCACGGCGGGGTGCCGGTCGATGGCGCCGTGCCGCCGGTCGATCCCGTCGGCGGCTTCGGTGTCGCGATGGTCTATGTCATGCTCGCTTATGGCGGGTTCAACGACGCCTCTACCCTTTCGGCCGAAGTCCGGCGCCCGCGCGACATCACCCGCGCAATGATCGGCGGCATGGGCGCGGTGACCTTGCTCTACCTGGTCGCCAACTGGGCTTATGTCAGCGTACTCGGCCCCGCCGGCCTCGCGAGGAGCGATGCCCCCGCCGCAGCGGTGATGCAGGCGGTGTTCGGCGAGGTCGGGCGCACTGCGATGGTGGTCGCGGTCGGCGTCGCCGCGATTGCCATCCTCAACGCGCTGCTGATCGTCGGCGGGCGCACCCTCTACGCCGCCGCCGCCGACCTGCCGGGCCTCGAGCGGCTGGCGACCTGGGATGAGCAGCGCGGCGTGCCCCGCGCCGCCATCCTGCTGCAGACCGCGATCACCCTGCTGCTGATCGTCTGGGGCGCGCTGACCCCGGCGGGCTTCGCGACGATGGTCGACTATATGTCGCCGGTCTACTGGCTGTTCCTGACGCTCAGCGGCCTTGCCCTGCCTCTGCTGCGCCGCAAATGCCCCGATGCCGAGCGCCCCTATCGCGTGCCGTTCGGACCGCTGTTGCCGCTGATCTTCTCGGGCGTCTCGATCTACATCTTGTGGGCGAGCATCGACTATGTCGGCTGGGTCGGCACCGCGATCAGCTTCGGCACGCTGGTGGCGGGCCTGATGGCGCGGTGGGGACTGGGCATTTTCGCGAGGCGAACTGCCGGGTAACGGGACCGAACGCGCAACGAACCCAATTGTGGCAGTATCCGGGGTCCATGCCAGGCCGGCACGACACGGACCTCAGGCGTGCATAATGGCTGTATCTTGATCGGGACCCTGTTCTGCACGGCGATCGGTGGTCGTGTCCCGGGTGGTGGTGCAGCTGGACGGTCGCGGAGCTGGCACCGGGAACATACCGTCCGGCGCGCCCTTCTAATTCGTTGAGGGCGCGCGATAGACTTCTTTGCCCTTCACCACCGTGCGCAGAACCCGTGTGCGATGGATGCTGGTGGCAGGAACGGTGAAGATATCCTGATCGAGCACGATGAAATCGGCCTGCTTGCCTGGCTCCAGCGTGCCGGTTCGGTCGCCGATGCCGAGCTGCAGCGCGGCATTGACAGTCAGTAGCTTTACGGCTTCGGCCACGGAAATTTTCTGTGCCGGTGCAAGTTCTTCACTACTGCCGCCTGGCGCCTGCCGGGTGACAAGCGTTTCGATTGCCACCCATGGCGACATCGAAGGCACCACCGGCCAGTCCGAGCCGAGCACGACATGCGTGCCTGCCGCCAGAGCATCGCGCACCGGGGTGAAGCGTTCCATCCGCTTTGCGCCAACCGAGCGCACGACGTCGCGGACCGGTGGACTGGGAAACCACAGATAGGGCGAGAATTCATAAGTTGCGCCAAGGCCGGTTGCGCGGGCGATGTCTTCGGGTGTGATGAAGTTGGCGTGGGCCAACTCGTGGTGCTTGCCATAAGGGCCGTTGGCTTTCCGCGCTGCGGCAATGGCATCGAGCGCGGTGCGCGAGGAGGCATCGCCGGCCACGTGGAGCTTCACGGTGAGCCCGGCCGCGTCATAGCGGATCAGCTTGGCTGCGATCTCGGCGGGGCTCGCCATAAGCTCGCCCTTGATCTTTGCGGGTTCTCCATGCCTGTCGGCATCAGCATAAGGTTCGAGCATCGCGGCCGTGTGGGCATCAGTGGGCACGCCGTCGAGGATCATCTTCACGCAGCTGATCTCAAGCCCGGGCCGCGCATAGAGATTGCGTTGGGTGATCAGTGTCTGGTCATTGTCCCACATGCAGGTGCGCACATGCTGCACCAGTTCGCCCCGGTCTGCCAATGCAGCATAGGCGCGCGCGTTGGGCGTGGCCATCAGCGCTTCTTCATAGGCGGTGATGCCTTGCGCCAGCATCATTTGCGTTGCGGTGCGCAGCGCGGCGATGCGCGTTTCTGCAGACGGCGGCGGCATCTTGTTGAGGATGATGAAGGCCGCGGTCTCACGCATGATACCGGTCGGTTCGCCCTTCCGGTCCTTCTCGATGATCCCGCCGCCCGGTGGATTGGGTGTATCGCTCGCAATGCCTGCCGCCTTCAGCGCGGCAGTGTTGGCCCAGATGCTGTGCAGACTGATATCGTGAAGCACCACCGGTACGTCGCCGGACACGGCATCGAGCAGTTTGCGGTGCGGCGGAGTCCTGCCCAGCGAGCTTGCATCCCATTGGCCGCCCTCAATCCATTCACCCGGCTTCGCCCTGGCCGCGCAGGCCTTTACAGTGGCAATCACCGTGGCAAGGTTCGCGCCTTGCGGAAAGGTGCAGCTCGCCTCTCTCAGCCCGGCATCTACCGCGTGGACATGCATGTCGATCATTCCGGGCAGCACGGTCTTGCCGGCAAGGTCGATTACGCGGGTCTGCGCGCTCTTGTGCTTGACCAGATCGGCATCGCTGCCAGTCGCGACGATGGTCTGCCCCGAAACCGCCATCGCCTCCTGCCAGCCGCCGGGGGTAGCGATATGGCCATGCGTATAGATCACATCGGCAGGCAGCGGCGCGGGGGCGACCACCGCATCCTGAAACTGCGCAAGCGTGGGCGTTGCAGCGCTGGCGATGGCAAGCGCGAGCAGCGTCGGAGCGAGAGGAGAGCGCATGTGATTTGGTCCCGGAAAGGCTTTCGGTCGCCCGTTTTGGAGCGGGCAAGGGGGCATCAGAAGCGGGTGGAGAGTTCAAGCCCATAGGTGCGTGGCACGGCCCAGCGCACCATGCGCTGATCGAATGGCGCGAGGTAGAAAGAGAAATCGCGGTACCGTTTGTCGAACAGGTTTCGCCCGAACAGCGCCACGGTGAAGCGGTCGTTCGCAAAGGAATAGGCTACGCGCCCGTTGACCAGCATATAGCCGGGCAGGCGGCCATCCGGGACGTTGGCGGCTTCATAATAAATGCTGCTGCGCCAAGAGAGATCGCCGCGCAGAGTCAGCTCACCGCCCGCCACGGGTACATTCGCCTGCGCACCGGCATTGAGCGAAAGCTTGGGCACGAACGGCAGGCGGTTGCCCGCGCAGTTGGTGGCGGGGGCGCAGCCAGGGAAGTCGTCATAGGTCGCGTCAGTATAGCCCGCGCCAAAGTTCAGCTCGATCGCGCGGATCGGTTTCGCGGTCACTTCCAGCTCAAAACCCTTGATCTTCGCCGCTGCGGCATTGCGGATCTGGAACGCGGCACCGACAAGCGCCGATACCTGCAGATCCTTGTAGTCGGTGTAGAATGCCGCCGCGTTCACGCGCAGCTTGCGGTCCAGCAGATCCGTCTTGAGCCCAGCTTCATAGCTCCACACCTTCTCCGGGCCGAAGCTGATATCGGTGCTGCCGACAATATCGGGGTTGAACCCGCCGCTCTTGAACCCGCGCGCGGCGCTGGCATAGACGCGCGCCGTCTCGGCCAACTGCCAGGTCACGCTGAGGTTGCCCGAAAGGTCCTTGTCGGTCCTGTCCAGTCGCGCGATCAGGTTCGGCAGCGGCACGAAAGCGGAGTTTGTCTGACGGAAGTTTAGTTTGCGGGTCTCGATGTTGTAACGCAGGCCCCCGCTGATCGTGATACCAGGTGCCAGGCGCCAGTCGCCGCTGACGAAAGCGGCGTAGGCATCGGTCTTTAGCGTCGAGAGGCTGGCAATTGCCCCAAGGAATGCTGCAGGGCCGGGAGGGCCGACCACGGTTGTCCGGCGATCGGCGTCGGCATCTTGACGCAGGTAGAACAGGCCAATCAGGTAGTCGAACGTACCGCTGCTAGGCGAAGCCAGCCGCAACTCCTGTGTGAACTGGTCCGCACCGTCCTGAAAGTTGGAGCTGGAGAGCGGCAGCGGGCGGGCATCGTCATCGTCGATAAGCTGTGACTTGTTCTCGCCATAGGCCGTGATCGACGTCACGGTGTAGTCGCCGATACGCCAGTCGATGTTGAGGTTGGTGGTCCAGATATCGCGGGTCTGCAGGCTGGGTGCATCCTGCGCGACGATATATGGATCGGCAAAGAAGCCCGGCAGTCCGGCGAGGCCGCCAACTGTGTTGTCGGCAACTTGGCCAAGCAGCAGCCGATCGGCCTGTTTGAGCCAGCTGCCCGAAAGGTTTACGTCGACATCTTCGTTTGGCTGCCACAGCAGCGATCCGCGCAGCGCCTTGCGGTTCAGGTTGTTGAGCTTCTGGTTGTTCACGACATTGAGGATATAGCCATCGCGGCTGGCGATCGACCCGGCCAGCTTGACACCCAGTTTGCCCGGCACCAGTGGCCCTGTCAGCAGCACGCTGGCCTCGCGCTGATCGAGATTGCCGATCGCGGCGCGGCCTTCGGCATGGAAGGCTTCCAGATCGGGTTTGCGCGTCGTTATGTTGATCGCGCCCGCCGTGGTGTTGCGGCCAAACAACGTGCCCTGCGGCCCGCGCAGCACCTCCAGTGTGGCAATATCGGGAAGTTCCTGATCGAAGCCGTTGGGGCGCACGGTCAGCACGCCATCGATGTAGACGCCAAGCCCACTGTCAAAGCCAATGTTGCGGGTCTGCGAGACGATGCCGCGAATGCCGATGGCACCCAGCACCGCTCCACCGCCATCCTGCGTGAGATTGGGAACATTGCCGACAAGATCGGAAACGCGAGCGATGCCGCGTTCCTGCAAGTCCTCACCCTTAATTGCGGTCATCGAGATCGGCACGGTCTGAACGTTTTCTTCCCGCTTGCGCGCGACGACGACGATGGCATCGATACCCCCGTCATCATTCTGAGCGGCAGCAGCTTCCTGCGCCATAGCAGGCGCTGACAGCAGCGCGGCGGCAGACAGACCAGCCAACGCGGCACGGCGGCAGTGATCTCCACGCATAAACTTGCTCCCTGTTGATCCGGCCCGACTTTTCGGGCTCTTCCATCGCATGCATTTGGTCGAGCAAGCAGACCGGCACATCACCCAGATGGTGTATGCGCTATGCAGCCAAGCGCTGGACGGGTGCGCCGATCCCAGTATTGAGCAAAGAATATGCACGTTTCCCGACGAAGGGGGGCTTGCAGAGTGGCTATTTGTGGTAATCTGCACTTCTTGTTCACGTTCCGGTCAGGAGACCCGAATGCTGCAGGCCGATCTTTTGGCAACTTTTTACGCGGCGCCGACAGACCGGGCGCGGTTGACGCCGGCGCTTGATCGGGTCCGCGAGATGACCAATGCCGCCTCAGCCACGCTTCATCTGTTCCAGCGTTCGGCATCAAGGCTGCGCCACCAGTGGCAGCATGCGTGTTCGCAAACGCCGCTCTCCGCCCATATGCTGGCGACGCTTGATGACGTAAACCCGCGCACCCTGAGCGTGCTCAATCCGCCCAGCAATACGCCGTGCCTGCTCGAAGATTCGGGTCTCCCTGAACGGTTTCGCCCTGAGCTACGCAAGTGGCAGGCCCAGTTGCGGAAGCAGGGAATGGGCCGCTTCATTGCCGCGCGTGTTTCGCTCGACAAGGATCGTGATATCGGCCTCGCGCTCCACGCCAGGATCGATGGCAGCGAAATGTCACCGGGCACCAGCGAATTGTTGGTCGAGCTTATGCCCCATCTGCGGGAAACCGTGCTGCTGGCAGCCAAGGTCGATTCTGATGCTCTCAGACATGACAGCCTTAACATGGCGTTTGAGCGGATGCAGCCGGGACTTGTCACGATTTCGGGTGATGGGGAGGTTCTGACGATCAACCGATCTGCAAGACGCTTGCTTGGCTTGTCAGACATGGCCACCTTTTTGCCGCCTTCGCTCCGCACGCGCATTGCCGCGGGCGGCACAGGCGGTTCCCTATGCTGGAAAGCTGGTGACCGGCATCTGCATATTTGCTTCAATCTGCTCCCGCATCCGGATGACGCCTATGTCCGCATTGGCGGGTCAGACAAAATATGGTTGCTTGTTGTCTGTGATGTCGACGAACGGGCGCTGCCGCTTGGCCGCGAGTTTGCGGACTGCTTCGGTCTCACCGCAGCCGAAATGGCTGTGCTTGGTTGCTTGATAAGAGGGGCCGATCTTGCCGAGGTGGCTAAGGAACGGACCATTTCGATTCACACAGCGCGGACCCAACTCAAATCGGTCTTGGCCAAAGTCGGTGCGCGGCGGCAATCGCAATTGATACGGATGGTGTGCAATAGTCCCAACGCTTGGCTCAGCTCCCGCACATAGCCCGTCTTTGAGTCGCCCCTGGCACGGGCATTCGGGAAATGGCGCGCCGGATGGAGGAAAGTCGGCCCGTTGATCGAGCGGGGCGATGATGGCGAGCGTGACCGGTTTCTATAGTGACGAGTGGACTTTCTGGCATTCGGTCGGGCTGCAGGCTCTGCTACTGCCGATCGGCGGCTATGTGCAGCCGCCGAGTGGGGTCGCCGGTGCCCTTTCTCGGCCTCGCGATCGTAGAAGCGCTGAGCGGCGAACGCACCGACGTGGCCGATCCGACATTGGCAATCTTCGAGGCGCAGCAGCCGGGGCCGGAGACGACCGCCTTCCAGCTCGCCCGGGTCGACCGCCTCGCGCGGGTCTTTGCCGCCTGAGTCTTCAGTGCCTGCGCGCGTTGCGGAGCGTGTCGGAGGGACTGCAGCCGTAGCGCTTTCGATAATGCTGTGCGTAGCGGCCGAACTCGACGATGCCGCAGTCGAGCATCACATCGGTGATCCGCTCCGTACCCTCGGCGCGGATCAGTGCTTCGTGCAGACGTTCGAGCCGATAGCGGCGGATATATTCCGCCGGGCTGGTGCCAAGAAACCGGCTGAAGCCGGTCTGGAGGCTGCGAACGCTGACACCGACCTTGGCCGCGATGCCGCCGACCGACAGATTTCCGTCAAAACCGTCATGGATGATCGCGCGGGCGCGCTGGACGTGCCAAGGTGCGGTTTCATTGGCGGGTGATGCGATCAGGTCCGAGTAATTGCTGCGGTGCTGACTCAGCAGCAATTCGGCCATCATCGCGGCATAATGGCGCTGCACGCGACCATTGCCGAGCAGGTCCGGCAGAGCATCTGCCTGGTCGGTGATGTGCGTTACCAGGCGGGACCAGGCGGCTGGCAGGTCGCCACCGTCAATGCCGGCTGCGTCGAAGGTCAACGGACGGGCCACCGAGATGCTCAGCTCGCGTTGCAGATAGTCGTCGAACAGATGGCGCGACAGTCGTACCGTCAGATGACGGCAGCGGTGCGTCATGTCGACCTTGAGCCTGGCGCCCGGCGAGGTGACGTGGAGCGCGCCGGGGCGAATGGTGCAGCGCTGGTTGTCGTCCCACATTGTGCTGGCGCCGCTGATCGCAGTGTGGACCAGATAGCTGTCTTCGACCTTCGCGGGGTCGATATAAACATCGGTGCCATAGGAGAGGTCGACGATCTGCACCTCGCCCAATTGAAGACAGCTCAACCGTGCGGCCATCGCACGGGTCGATTTCAACGTCATTTCATGCGGCGCCAGGGCCTGAGAGACAAACCGCAAAGTCTCTGAGGCATCGTCCGAGCGGAAGTCTCTGCGAAGACGGTCGTCGGTGGAGCAAGATTGAGCCGGCATGGCGCGCATGTCTCCTGATTCGCCTCGAACGCCTGACGGAAGAAATCCGCCCAGAAAGTTGAATTGTCAAGCAACCGCGTTTCGTCTTTCGCGCCGATTGTGCATGTTGCCTTCGCCCCCTGCATAGAGCTGCGGACGGTACGCTCCCTATCATCGGCCGATAGAGGGAGAGTTCGTCCATGTTGCAGATTGCCGATCAGAAAGTCCGTCTTGGAGACGCCGCACGCCGCTTCCTGGCGACGGACCGAAAAATGCTGATCGACGGCCAGTGGGTCGACGCGCAGTCGGGACGGACGATCGAGGTGGTCGATCCCGCCACTGGTCTCAAGCTCGTCGATGTGCCGGCCGGTGGGGTGGCGGATATCGATCGGGCAGTTGCCGCTGCACGCCGCGCTTTCGAAGGGGCCTGGTCCGCTGCCCGTCCGGTGCTGCGCGAACGGCTCCTCCTCAAGCTGGCCGATCTGCTCGAATCCAATGCCGACGAGTTGGCCGAACTGGAGACGATCGACAGCGGCAAGCTGCTGATGATGTCACGCCATGCCGATCTGACGCTGGCGATCGACTCGCTGCGTTACATGGCCGGCTGGGCGACCAAGATCGAAGGCACGACGATCACGCCCTCGTTCAATTATGTACCGCCGGGCATGGAATTCACCTCGCAGACGCTGCGTGAGCCGGTTGGCGTCGTCGGCCAGATCATTCCGTGGAATTTTCCGCTGGTGATGGCGATCTGGAAGATCGCTCCGGCGCTGGCGGCAGGCTGCACGGTCGTGCTCAAGCCCGCCGAGGACACCCCGCTGACAGCATTGCGTCTCGGTGAGTTGATCTGTGAGGCAGGCTTTCCGGACGGCGTGGTCAATATCGTGACCGGTGATGCCGAACCAGGGGCCGCGCTCGTCGATCATCCGGATGTCGACAAGATCGCCTTCACCGGATCGACCGAAGTCGGCCAGATCATTCAGCGGCGGGCTGCCGACAGCATGAAGCGGCTTTCGCTCGAACTCGGCGGGAAGTCGCCTGTCGTCATCCTCAAGGATGCGGACATCGGCATGGCCGTGCAGGGCGCGGCGCAGGCGGTGTTCTTCAACCATGGCCAGGTGTGCACTGCCGGCTCCCGCCTGTTCGTCGAGCGGCCAATCTACGACGCGGTAATGGAGGGGCTCGCCGAGTGTACCGACGGCTTCGCGCTCGGATCGGGCTTCGATGCGACCAGCCAGATGGGCCCGCTGGTTTCGGCCAGGCAACGCGACCGCGTGCAGGGCTTTCTGGAGACCGGCCGGAAGGAGGGCGGTCGTCTGATCGCGGGCGGAACGGTGGTCGAGGGCGGTGGCTTCTTCTTCCGACCCGCCGTCTTTGCGGACACCCGTCCTGACATGACCATCTATCGTGAGGAAATCTTCGGCCCCATCCTCGCGGCTACCCCGTTCGACGATCTCGATGACGCGATGCGGCTTGCGAATGACAGCGTCTACGGCCTCGGGGCGAGCGTGTGGACCAACAATCTGGCGCTCGCCAATCGGGTCGTACGGCGACTGAAAGCCGGCAATGTCTGGGTGAACTGCCACAATCTGCTCGATCCGGCGGTGCCCTTCGGTGGCTATCGCATGTCGGGCTATGGCCGCGAACTCGGTCATGCGGTGACCGATCTCTACACCGAGAGCAAATCGGTCACGACTTTGCTGCTTTGATCGTGGATCGGCGATTTACTTGGTTTTTCAACTATTCTCGCGTCGGGAGCGGGACAGGGCTTGGTTTTCGCACGCAGTGTACGGGCTTGGCGGGTTCGATCGCGGTGGCTGTCATCACCGTCGATCACTGCCGCCACGGGCGCTGAGCATCCGGAAAGACCGATAACGACAAAAGCTCCTGGGAGGAGCGAACAAAGTAAGAGGGAGAACTACGATGGGTCAGTCCTACAAAAGGGTGTGCCACCTATTGGCGGGAGCGACGATGCTGGCGGGCCTGCCCGCGCTCGCCCTGGCGCAGGAAGCGGCTCCGCCGCCTGCGGAAGTGGTCGAGGACGGCATGGGCGATATCGTCGTCACCGCGCAGAAACGCGAGCAGAGCATCCAGAAGGTCAGCGTCGCGATCAGTGCGCTGGGCCGCGAAGGTCTGGCGGATCTCGGCCGCCAGGATGTATCCGCGCTCGCCGCAAAGCTTCCGAGTCTGCAGGTCCTGTCCTATAGCCCGACGACCACCGTCTTCAACATTCGCGGCGTGTCGCAGAACGACTTCGCCGACACCCAGGAGGCGCCGATCGCCTTCTATAATGACGAAGTCTATGTCAGCGCGCTGGGCGCAATCGCCGGCCAGACCTTCGATCTCGAGCGCATCGAGATGCTGCGCGGACCGCAGGGCACGCTGTTTGGGCGTAACGCGACGGGCGGCCTCGTTCAGATCGTCTCCGCCAGGCCCACGCGGGACCTGTCCGGCTTTCTGACGGTTACGGGCGGGAGCTATGGACAGATTGCAACCGAAGGTGCCGTCAGCGGCCCGCTCAGCGAGACGTTACGTGCGCGCCTGTCGTTCACAACAGAGCATCGCGGCGGTTACATCAAGAACGCGATCGGCAAAGACATCGGCAATGCCCGCTTCTATGCGGGCCGTTTCCAGCTTGCAGGCGACGTCGGCGACAGCGGATCCTTCAACCTGAAGATTCAGGGCATGCGCAACGACGACGAGCGCAATGGCGGCCTCTACAGCCACCGTACGGCGGTCGCCAATGCTGACGGGCTCGGCGAATATGTCGGCCCGAACGAGAATCCCTTTGGGACGTGCAACGGTTGCGACCTGTTCGGCTATGTCCAGCCCGGGTCCAACCCCTTCAAGGTCGCATTCAGTGGTCCGAACAATTTCAGTCGCACCTATTGGAGCGGTACGCTGCGCTACGAGCAGGACCTCGGTGGAGCCACGCTGACCTCGATCAGCGACTATCAATATCTGAAGAAGCGCTACGGCGAGGATGGCGACATGTCGCCGGCGCCCATATTTCTATATTCCACGGCGCAGAATCTCGACCAATATTCTCAGGAGCTGCGCCTGTCGGGCGACAGCGGTCGGCTGAACTGGGTCGTCGGCGGCTATGCGATCAAGATCGTCAGCGACAACGACTATAACACCGATCTCTCCGCGATCGGGCTCGACGAGGTCTATGGCGGTCGTCTTAAGACGACGTCCTTCGCCGCCTTCGGCCAGCTCGAATATGCGGTGACTGATAAGGTCAGTCTCATCGGCGGTGCGCGCTATTCCTATGACCGCAAGACTCTCGATTTCACCCATATGGAAAATGGCGTGGTCGATTTCACCTTCAACCGCGCCAGCGTCGGCAAGCTCGCTCGCCAGGTCTTCAAAGATTATTCGGGCAAGATCGGCATCAATTTCAAGCCCAACGACGACACGCTGATCTATGCCA
>JAIYAJ010000577.1 GCA_027489105.1 Zymomonas sp.
CCATCGCCCAGAAGCCCGTCGTCGGCGGCGCGTCAGCCAGCGCGGCGAGATAGCGATGGACCGTCTCGGCATCGCCGACCTTGGGCGCCAGAATCGCATCGGGCCGCGCAGCGGCGGCGGCGACCAGATCGTCCTGCGCCCAGGGCGTGCCCAGCGCATTGACCCTGATCACCAGTTCACGCTCGCCGAAACCGCCATCCCGAACCGCGCGAACCGCATTGGCACGCGCGTCCTCCTTCGCCTCGGGCGCCACCGCATCCTCCAGATCGAGGATGACGACGTCGCAGGGCAGGCTACGCGCCTTGTCGATCGCGCGCTGGTTCGACGCGGGCATGTAGAGGGCGCTGCGGCGGGGTCTGACGGTCATGCGGAACTCCTTCGGGTTCCGCATGAAAGCATCCGGCCCCGCGATCAACCCTCCAGCCGCAGGACGGCCGTCGTCAATGGACGAAGCGGGCGACGACCTCGCGGTAAGAGCGGCTGACCTTCACCTGTGCGCCGCTGTCGAGCACGAGGAAACACTCGCCATTGGTGTGCGGCTTCACCTCGCGCACCAGATCGAGATTGACGATGGTCGAGCGGTGGACGCGCTGGAAGCGGCGCGGGTCGAGCCGCTTTTCCAGATCCTTCATCGTCTCGCGCAGGATCAGCGTGTTGTCGCCGGTATAGATGCACATATAGTCGCCGGCAGCATCGATCCGCTCGATCGAATCCACATCGACGCGGAAGATCTTGCCGCGATCCTTGATGTTGATCATCTTCTCGAAGCGGTTCGAGGCTGGCGCCTCGTCACCTTCACCCAGCGTGTCGACCGCGTCGGGGGCGACCTCGGCCAGCACTTCCTTGAGCCGCCCGACCTCCTCGACACCCTTCTTCTCGACGAGCCGCTGCCGAGCGCGATCGAGCGTGTCGGCAAGCCGCTGCTCGTCGACCGGCTTGAGCAGATAGTCGAGTGCCTGCGCCTGGAAGGCCCGAATCGCATGGTCCTCATAAGCGGTGACGAAGACGAACAGCGGTGGCTCGATCTCCATCAGGCCCTGGATCACCGAGAAGCCGTCGAAGCCGGGCATCTGGATGTCGAGGAAGACAAGATCGGGCTTGTGGGTCTTGATCGCCCGGATCGCCTCGCGGCCGTTCAGGCAGGTTTCGATGATTTCGACATCCTCGTGCGGCGCCAGCCGGAGCTTCAGGCCCTGAATGGCCAGGGGCTCGTCATCGACGAGAATGGTGCGGATCGTCATGCATTGTCCTTGCGCTGTTTCGCGGTGTGGAAGGGGATGTCGATAACGACCCCGAACCCTTCCGCCCGGTCAGTCTGGACCTCAAATCTTTGGTCCGTGCCATATGCCTGCGCCAGCCTGTCGCGAATGTTCGCCAGACCGACGCCTGTCGAATAGGTGGGACGCGTCACTCCATCGGTCAACCCCGGGCCAGTATCCGTGACCGTAATGACCAGACGGCGCTCCGGTTCCATGCCGGCGAGTCGCGCGGTCACATTGATGTCTGCGCCCTCCTCCAGCGGGGTGACCGCATATTTGATCGCATTTTCGACCAGCGGCTGGAGCAGCAGCGACGGCAGGCGCGCCTCGGCAGCGGCAGGATCGACGTCGAAGCTCGCGCGGAGACGGTCCTCGAAGCGCATCTTCTCGATGTCGAGATAGAGTTTCAGCGTCTCGACCTCCTGGGCCAGACTGACCGTGCCCTCGGGCTCGTTCGCCAGGGTGTAGCGCAGGAAGGAGGACAGCCGCGACAGCATCGCATTGGCCCGCTGAGTCTCCTTGAGCAGCACCAGTGTCGAGATCGAATTGAGCGTGTTGAACAGGAAATGCGGGTTGAGCTGGTAGCGCAGCATCGCCAGCTGCGCCGAACTCGCCTGGCTTTCGAGCCGTTCGACCCGGTCGGACTGCTCCTCGAGCAGCAGGTAGAAATTGATGCCGTAATAGAGCGCCGACCAGGCCGCCAGCAGCGCAAGATCGAGCAGGATCGCACCGAAGAACTGGATGCCCTTCGGCATTTCCTGCGGCCGGTAGAAGGTCGCATGCGCCCAGGTCTCGATCGACGAAAAGGTCGCCGAGGCGAGCACCAATATGAGGATCGAGACCGACCAGGTGACGATCGGCCGCAGCCGGATCAGCCGGCGATAGGCCGAGGCCATCAGCAGCGTGAGCGAATAGCCGGTGGCGGTCGACAGGGCGGTGGGGACGACGAACAGCAGACCCATATTATTGGCGAGCCCGCCAAGCGCGCGCAGGACGAAATAGCCCGTCCAGCCCGCCGACTGGAGCACCCAGAAAGCGTGGTTCTTGTCGTCGAAGAACGGCTTCGAGCCGATGAGCGTAAGTGGCATCGCCGCTGGCTTAGCCGATGCGAAGCCGTTTGTTTAGCCTCGCCGGACGTCGCGGCCGCCAAGCGCTGCGGCCAGCTTCTCGCGGTCGAGCGCCCCCTCCCAGCGGGCGACGACCACCGTCGCCACGGCGTTGCCGATGAAGTTGGTCAGGCTGCGGCATTCGGACATGAAGCGATCGATGCCCAGGATCAGCGCCATCCCCGCGACGGGAACCGAAGGCACGATCGACAAGGTCGCCGCGAGCGTGACGAAGCCCGCGCCCGTAACCCCGGCGGCCCCCTTGGAGGAGATCATCGCGACCAGCAGCAGGCTGATCTGTTCGCCGAGCGACAGATGGATGTCGCAGGCCTGCGCGATGAACAAAGCCGCCAGCGTCATGTAGATGTTGGTGCCGTCGAGATTGAACGAATAGCCGGTCGGCACCACCAGCCCGACGACCGGCTTGGCACAGCCCGCCTGCTCCATCTTCG
>JAIYAJ010000552.1 GCA_027489105.1 Zymomonas sp.
CCTGCATGAAGCTCACCGATGCATTCGGCGATCGGGACAGCGGGCAGGACGTGCCGGTTCTGGCGAAGGCGCTGCGCGTCATCGGCGTCGTTGCCATGGGCTCGATCGGGCTCAACCTGGTCCTTGGAGGCGTGATCGCGTCCATGATGCCCTTGCGGGAGGTTGTTCCGTATTTCCTGGAGATATCGCCGGCAGTGGACGCCACCGTTCGCCTGGTCAAGGCGTCGCAGACCAGCGAACTGGACTGGGCCCGGGCAGAGAGGGCGTGGGTCAGGCAATATGTCGAGGTCGCAGAGAGCGTGGTTGCGGATGGTGTCGTGATGGCGGAGAGGGTCCGCCCGCCTGGTAACGGCAATCGGGGTGGCTGGCTCGCCCGGCGGTCTACAGGGCCTGTCTACCAGGCGTGGCGTGTGCGGATGGAACAGTTTGTGAAGGGCGCCCTCCAGCGTCGTCTCACGCGTGTCGTGGCGATAGAAGAGCCGATCGAGCAGCCGGCGCCGGGGGTCTACACGATCTCGTTCCGCACCCACGATTCAGAGGCCGGCCGCGAGGGGCCGCCTCAGCGCTGGCGGGTAACGCTGAGGGTTGCCTATGCGCAGCAGGTAGAACTGAAGGACGAGCCGGAGAAGAGCTCGATGGTGGACGAGATATTCGGCTTTACCGTCGTGGGGTACGAATATGCCAAGCTGTAGCCCCTTCGTGGGCATCCTGCTCGTCATGCTTCTGGCTTCGGCGGTCGCTGCCCAGACGTTGCCGCCAGGATCAACGACGACGCAGGGGCAGGTGATCGACGAACTGGCCAGCCGTCCGCCGCCGCCAGGCGGGCCGCCCGAGATTCTCTCTCAGGGTGGCAATGGCAATGCTCCTGGTGCAGCCGATGCGGCAGGGGCAGGGACGCCGCCGGCGGCGCGAAGCGGACGGCTTGACCTTCGTCAGGTGCATCGGGCTTTCGACGAGGCTGTGGCGGGGCCTGGCCAGGCTCTGCCGGGTCTGGTCCGATACCGTGCGCTCGTCGGCCAGACCATGTCGGTGAATATCGCGGTGGGTTTGACGACAGCGGTGGTGCTTCCGCGCTGCCAGCGTATCCGCCGCTTCTTCACCGGTGACGAGGTGAATTTCCCGGTTCGCCAGTCGCGGGAGCAATTGAACCTGTTCTTCATCGACGCCATCGAGGCCGGCATTGACGCCGCGGTCCAGGTCGAGATGGATGATGGCGGGTTGCATGCATTCTACGTCCGATCGATCCCGTCGAATTCGGAGGTGATGAGCTATCTGCCCGTGCTGGTCGAAGACTAGGCCTGTCCGGCGGGGCGCCGGCTGCGCAGCGATGCCAATGGTAAGGATCCGGCCTACACCGGCAAGCAGGACCTGGCCGTAGAGCGGCGGGGGGCGGTGGCGGAGGCCAATCGAGGCGGCATCCCCGCTGAAGATCCAAGGGAGTTCAGCCGGTCGGTCCCGTTCGACCCGGCGACCATGCACGTCAATGATATCGAGGTCCTGGCGACGGACAAGTCGGACATGGAGATCGCTCCGGTTTCGGCTTGGCACGATGAGATCTGGACGTATTTCGATTATCGATCCGTCATTGATCGTGGGCGTGTCCCGGTGCCGTTGCTGGTCGAAGACGGAGTGGATCAGAAGGTGAACTGGCGAGTGATCGGCAACGGCATCCTGGTGGTGGAGGCCATTGCCCCGACCATGATCCTTAAGAGCGGACAGGCGGTTCTCTGCGTGCGCAATCGCTGGCGCCCGTCTCAAGCCAGGCAGGGAGTGATTGCCGGACCGTCTGGTGGCGGGCCGGGAAAGGATTGATGAATGCGGGCGTTCATCACCATCTGTGTCGCTGTGATCGCGCTGCTCCTTGGCCTGATCGCGCTATCGTTCCTGGGCGGCAGTTCCACCCAGCCGGTGGCGCCTCCCCAGGAGCCGGCGGTGGAGCCGCCGCCCCTGGCGCTGCCGCCACCGGTGGAGCCTGTCCCACCGCCGGCGGCACCGGCACCGAGCCAGCCAAAGGAGCCGGGAAGGCTCGAAACGGTTCCCTCCATTGTCGAGTTGCGTGGTCCTGCCGGGAGTCCGTCGAAGGGCACGGTGCTTATTCGGAATGCTGGAGGTGGCGATTTGGCCGGAGCGCCGACGATGGAGTTGACGGGCACCGTCGAGGGTGTGGCCGTCAGCCATGACTGCCCCGAGCAGCTGAGCACCGGCGCCATCTGCCGGGCGACCTTGAGCGTGGATGCTCTTCCCGTGACACCGGCCTCGGGCGCCCTGGCCATCATCCATCCGGGCTTGCCTGGCCTGATCCGGGTTGACGTGAAGGTGGAGCCGGTGCCGCCGGCGGCAACGCCAGTTCTGCCGGCCGCACCTGTATTGCCGGCAACCGATCCGCTGCAGGAGCAACGACGGCTGGCGGTCGCTGCTTGGGATGATCGAAGACGCCGATCGGCTCCCAAGGGAGAGCCGACAGATCCGGGTGAGGGGCTTCAACGCGCACATGGAGGAGGCCTCGAGCTGGCCAG
>JAIYAJ010000549.1 GCA_027489105.1 Zymomonas sp.
AAGCGCGGCCTGCGGGTCCGAACCGCGCAGCGATTTGTGGAGCGCCGAGATCAGATTGTAATGGCCCTCGCGATCCTTGTCGTAGACCGCCATGCGCCGGTGCAACAGCTTCGCCAGTTCGCCTGGCTCAAGCGCATGGTCGATGGCGATCGAAAAGAGCGTCTCGACCTGGTTGAGCAGGAAACGCCCGTCGCCATCGGCCGACGCCACCAGCGCCTCGCGCGCATTCGCCGTCAGCGGCAGGGCTCTGCCGACCAGCTCCTCCGCCCGCGCGATCAGGCGCGTCAACGCGGTCGCATCGAGCCGGTTCAGGATCAGCACCTGGGCGCGGCTCAGCAGCGCGGCGTTGAGCTCGAAGGACGGGTTCTCGGTCGTCGCGCCGACCAGAACGACCGTGCCGTCCTCGACATAGGGGAGGAAACTGTCCTGCTGGGCGCGGTTGAAACGGTGAATCTCGTCCACGAACAACAAGGTCCGCGCGCCGAGCCGCGCATGCTCGCGCGCTTCGGCGAAGATCTTCTTGAGGTCCGCGACGCCCGAGAAGACGGCCGACACGGGCGCGAAGCGCAGTCCGACCGCGTCGGCCAGCAGGCGTGCGATCGTGGTCTTCCCGGTACCCGGCGGCCCCCAAAGCACCAGGGAGGACAGGCGCCCGGCGGCAACCATCCGCCCGATCGCGCCATCTTCGCCGGTCAGATGTTCCTGTCCGATCACCTCGTCGAGTCGGGCAGGGCGCAGGCGCTCGGCCAGCGGAATGCTCTCGGCGGTGGGGACATGCTCGCCCTCGGGCGCAAAAAGGTCGGCCATGGGCGGGGATATAGGGCGCGCAGCAAGCCTCGCACAGCTTTTGCAAAACTCCTCTTGTAAAAACTCTTTCAAGATATATCTTAGAAACATAGAAAACGAATCAGAGGTATTTTGATAATGCATTTCTTTCACAAAGCCCGCGTTCATGGCGGGCATGGCATCCGGCACGCGATGCGCGGGCGCCGGGGCGGCTTCTTCGGGGGCGGCGCGGACATGTTAGGTGATGGCTTCGGCGGCGGTTTCGGCGGCCATGGTGGTGGCCGGGGGCGACGTCGGGTGTTCGACGGCGCGGAGCTTCGGCTCGTCCTTCTGGCGCTGATCGGTGAGCAGCCGCGCCACGGCTATGACCTCATCAAGGCGATCGAGGAGCGGACCGGGGGCGGCTATGCGCCCAGCCCGGGCGTGATCTACCCGACCCTCACCATGCTCGAGGATATGGGCCAGATCGCCGAGCAGGCAGCCGAGGGCGCCAAGCGGCTCTTCGCGATCACCGAAGCAGGCAAGATCGAGATCGGCGAGCAGGCCGAACTGATCGAGGCGTTGTTCGCCCGGCTCGATGGCCTCAACGAGGACGCTTCGGGTGGCGAAGGCCGGGCTCCGGTCAAGCGTGCGATGGTCAATCTCGCCATGGTGCTGCGCGAGCGGATGGGCCGTCGCGATCGCGACGATCTGGGCCATGACATCGCGGCAATCCTCGACGAGGCTGCCCGCAAGATCGAGCGCCTCTGATGGTCGCCGCGATCGCCTCGGTGCCGACGACCTCGGCCAGCCGCTATCTCCAGCAGCTTTGCAAGCATTGGGCGCATAATCTGGAAGTCAGTTTCGACGCGCAGCATGGCTCGGTCGTCTTCCCGCGCAACGCGCGCGGGGCAGACTGGCCGGGCGACGGCCGGGTGACCTTCGATGCCGAGCCGGAGGCTCTCCGGGTGCGCATCGACGCCAGCAGCGTCGGACAGCTCGAGGGCCTGCAGGGTGCCGTTGCGCGCCACCTCGACCGCTTCGCCTTTCGCGAGGCACCGCTCAGCTTCGACTGGCAGCCGGCCTGAACGCTCGGCGGCCGGCAGAGTTCAGGGAACGGGGCTCTGCCGGGTCATCCGCACGCCCGCCTGATGCTGGCGGATGATGCGGATATAGGCGTCGACCAGTTCCTGGTTGACCTGGTCCCAGCCATAGCGCGCGCTCGACTGCAGTCCGGCGAGCCCGATCTTCTGTCGAAGTTCGCCATCCTCGCAGAATGAGCGCAGCGCGTCGGCGAAAGCCTGGGTCCGGCCGGGCTGGATCAGCCGTCCGGTGACGCCGTCGTCGATCAGGCTCTCGCTGCCGGTCGCGCGCGCGGCGACTACCGGAAGGCCCGCCGCCATCGCCTCGAGCGTGACATTGCCGAAGGTCTCGGTGACCGACGGATTGAACAGCATGTCCATCGAGGCGACCGCGCGGCCGAGATCCTCGCCCGCCTGGAAGCCCGCGAACACTGCCTTGGGCAGCCGCTTCTCGAACCATTCGCGTGCAGGCCCCTGGCCGACGACCAGCACCTTGTGGCGAATCTGCTTGCGCTCGAGCTGGTCGATCGTGTCGGCGAAGACGTCGAGGCCTTTTTCCATCACCAGCCGTCCGACGAAGCCGATGACCACATCGTCATCGTCGATGCCGAGCGATTGGCGCCATTCCAGGCTGCGGCGATCGGGGCGGAAGATCGTTCGGTCGATGCCGCGCGACCAGATGCCGACATCATAGCTCATCCGCTGTTCGCGGAGCAGCTGCGCCATCGACTCAGACGGCGCGAAGATCGCGTCGCATCGGCGGTAGAAGCGGCGCAGCAGCGCCTCGACCACGGGTTCGAGGAAGGCGAGGCCATAATAGCGGAAATAGGTCTCGAACCGCGTATGGACCGAGGCGACGACCGGAAGATTGCGGTGGAGAGCGAGGCTCACCGCGCGGTGCCCCAATATTTCCGGGCTCGCGACATGGATGATGTTCGGCGCGAAGCGGCTGATGTCGCGCTTGATCGCGGGCGGGATCATCAGCGGGAAGCGATATTCGCCGCGGCCGGGCACGGGCAGCGACGGGATGCTGACGAGGTCGCCGGTCGGCGGAAAGGCCGGCTCGTCGATCGTCGGCGAATAGACGCGCACGGCGGCGCCCTGGCTCAGCAGATAGCCGACGAGCCGGTTCAGCGCCTGGTTCGCGCCATCGCGCACATAGTTATAGTTGCCCGTAAACAGGGCCACACGCAGCTGCGAAGCATCCATCGCGCCGCCTTAGGAGGCAAATCCGATCATCGCAACCGGAACGGCCTCATCACGGGCGATCAGGCGGCTTCGCTCTCGGCCATCCACTGGCGCAGCGCCTCGTCGGCGCGCTCGGACATCATCACCTTGCGGTCGCCCTTGCGCTTGCGCCCGCCCCGTGCGCCCTCCAGCGGTGGGAACAGTCCGAAATTGACGTTCATCGGCTGGTAGCTGTCGGCGTCCGCATCGCCGGTAATATGGTTGAGCAGCGCCCCCAGCGCCGTCGTCTCGGGCGGGCGGGCGAAGCTGCGGCCAAGCAGTTCGGCGGCGGCGAAGCGGCCCGCCAGCAGGCCGATCGCGGCCGACTCGACATAGCCCTCGCAGCCGGTGATTTGCCCGGCGAAGCGGATATGCGGACGCGACTTCAGCCGCAGGGTGCGGTCGAGCAGCTTCGGGCTCTGGATGAAGGTGTTGCGGTGCAGTCCGCCCAGCCGCGCGAACTCGGCCTTCTCCAGGCCGGGAATCGTCCGGAACAGGCGGACCTGCTCGGCATGTTTGAGTTTGGTCTGGAACCCCACCATGTTCCACAAGGTTCCCAGCGCATTGTCCTGCCGCAGCTGGACCACCGCATAGGGCCAGCGCCCGGTGCGCGGATTGTCGAGGCCAACCGGCTTCATCGGCCCGTGGCGCAGCGTGTCGACGCCGCGCTCCGCCATCACCTCGACCGGCATGCAGCCGTCGAAATAGGGCGTGTTCTTCTCCCACTCCTTGAACTCGGTCTTCTCGCCGTCGAGCAGCGCCTGATGGAAGGCCAGATACTGCTCCTTGTCCATCGGGCAGTTGATATAATCCTTGGTTTCGCCCTTGTCCCAGCGCGACGCCATCCAGGCGACGTCCATGTCGATCGAATGATGGTGGACGATCGGCGCGATGGCGTCGAAGAAGGCGAGCGCGTCGGCGCCGGTCGCTTCGCCGATCGACGAGGCGAGCGATGCGGCGGTCAGCGGGCCGGTGGCGACGATCACCGCGCCACTGTCGGGCAGCACGTCGACCCGTTCGCGCACCAGTTCGATCATCGGATGGTCCGCGATCGCGCGGGTGACCGCCTCGGCATAGCCCTCGCGGTCGACAGCCAGCGCCGAGCCGGCGGGCACGCGGTGCGCGTCCGCTTGCGCCATGATCAGCGAGCCGAGCGCGCGCATCTCCTGGTGGAGCAGCCCCACCGCATTGTGCGGGTCGTCCGAGCGAAAGCTGTTCGAACAGACGAGTTCGGCCAGGCTGTCGGTCTGGTGCGCCGGCGTCGCCTCGACCCCACGCATTTCCGACAAGCGCACCTTGATGCCGGCCTGCGCCAGCTGCCACGCCGCTTCGGAGCCGGCGAGGCCTCCGCCGATAATGTGTATCTGATGATCCATGCTGGCGCTTTAGTCCTACGCGCTGTCGGATTGAAGCATCTTCCGACCGGCGTCCGTCTCAGCCCGCGAGGCTGCGCTCCGCAACAGTGTCGAGACCCAGCCAGTCGGCCATCCTGCGCAGCAGGCCGTACAGGACTTCGGCGGCATAGGCCGGAGCGTCGGCCTCATAATGCACCGACTGGACGAGCAGCCGGGACGCCTGCCGATCGGCCTTCAGATCGACGCGGCCGACGAGCCTGTCGCCCAGCAGGAAGGGAAGCACATAATAGCCGAACCGCCGCTTGTGGGCAGGGGTGTAGATCTCGATCCGGTAGTGGAAGCCGAACAGCCTTTCGGTGCGTGCACGTTCCCAGATCAGAGGGTCGAAGGGCGCGAGCAGGGCTGCGGCCGACACTCGCCTTGGCGAGCGCGCGTCGCGGTGCAGCCAGACGGGTTTAGCCCAGCCCTCGACCTGCACGGATTTGAGTACACCTTCCTCGGCCAGCGCAGCGATGGCGTGGCGGGTTGGTCCGACCTCGGTCCGGAAATAATCGCGCAGATCGGTTTCGGTTGCGACGCCGAGCGCCGAGGCCGCGCGGGCAATCAGCGCAAGATGCGCGGTCGCCTTGTCGGGGGTGGGCAGGGCAAGGATATCGGCCGGGATAACCCGCTCGGTCAGGTCATAGACCCGCTCGAAACCGTTGCGTCGCGTCGCTGTGGTGATGTGGCCCGCCCAGAACAGCCACTCGAGCTGGCGCTTGGCTTCGCCCCAGCCCCACCAGCCGCCCTGTCCCTTGCCGCCTTCGAAGTCGGACGCGGACAGCGGGCCTTCGTCGGCGATCCGGGCGAGGGTGCGCATCGCCTCCGCCCGGCGCTCGTCGGCATAGGTGCGCAGCGAGCCCCAGCCGCGCTCGCCCCGATCGGCCTCTGCCATGCGCCAGCGCAGCAACGGGTGCAGGTCGAGCGGCAACAGAGACGCCTCTGCGCCCAATATTCGAAGATGCGGCGCTTGCCGCGCGGCCCCCACGCGGCCTGGTCGAGCCAACTGCGATCATAGCTGCCAAGGCGGGAGAAGGCTGGCAGGTAATGCGCGCGGGCCAGCACGTTGACGCTGTCGATCTGGTGCAGCGAGAGGCAGTCGAGCGTTGCCGCGAGCCGGCGGGGACTTGCAGGGGCCGTTCGCCCGCCGAACCCTTGTGCCGCGAGGGCAATGCGGCGCGCCTCTGCGAGCGATATCTGCAGCGGCTTCAACGCCGCTCCATACGCCGCGACGCCCAGAGATAATCTTCGGCCGCCTTGCGGTCACGCTCATCCTCGAAAGCGGCGTCCGGCTCGGGCGCCGAACCCAGCGCCTCGAGCAATATCCACAGGGCGAATCGCCGACCGCGCTCCTGCTCGGTGCCGAAGGCGATGGCGACCCGCTCGCGTCCCGTCTCCATCGTCTCCTCGTCGAGATCATCGAGCGAGGTGGTGCCGAAATAATGCAGGAGCAGATCGTCGAGGTCCATCAGCGGGCGATGCCCCGGGTAGCGCGCCATGACAAGCAATATGACCTGTCTCAATGCGCGTCGTTTCTCCTCCACTTAAATGTCGGGCATGGCGGGATCATTCCGCCCCGGTCCCGCATTTAGTCATTGAACCACAGGAGGAAGGATCGATGTTCGAACATCTGCCGCGCTGGCTGGGCGGGCTGCTCCACAATGTCCGGGCGGGCCATTCCAAGCTGGTTATCGTCAATCCGGACCTGTCGGTCGGGGAGACGGTCATCGATCTGGAAAGCCCCGCTTTTGCTTATGGTGCGAGGCTGCCGGTGCGCTTCACCGCCGATGGCGACGGCGTGTCGCCGCCGCTCGTGTGGGGGCCGCTGCCCGAGGGCACCGTCAGCCTAGCGCTGATCGTCGAAGATCCCGATGCGCCCGCGCTGCAGCCGCTGGTCCACGCGCTGGTCTGGAATATCCCCGCTGGCGAGCATCGGCTGGCAGAAGGCGCTATCGCCCCCGACGGCGACGGACAGGCGGACGGCCGCGACGTCGGCCGCAACAGCCTGATCGGCGAGGGGTGGCTGCCGCCCGATCCCCCGTCGGGGCACGGGTCACACGATTATGTGTTCCAACTGTTCGCGCTCAGCGATGCGGTCGATGTCGGCCCGAGCCCGGGCCGGTCGGAATTGGTGGACGCGTTGAAGGGCCGGGTGCTCGGAGCCGGCATGCTCGTCGCCACTTATTCGCGCGACGAGGAAGCGGTCGGCTCCGGGCACGTGGTGCCAGGAGCCGCTCCCGCCTGAGTCTCTAGCCCTTTTGCGAGCGCGGTTCGCGGTGCAGATGCACTCGGTCGCGCGTCGCATAATAGAGGTTGAGCTTTTCCCACGCCTCTTCGGCTGTCTCGACGAAGCGGAACAGGTTGAGGTCGGCCTCGCCGATCACGCCCTCTTCGACCAGGCCGTCGAAATCGACGATCCGCTGCCAGAACTCCTTGCCGAACAGGAAGATCGGCAGCTGCGCCATCTTCCCCGTCTGGACGAGGGTCAGCAGTTCGAACAGTTCATCGAACGTCCCGAAACCGCCGGGAAAGGCGGCGACGGCGCGGGCGCGGAGCAGGAAGTGCATCTTGCGCAGCGCGAAATAGTGGAACTGGAAGCTCAGGTGCGGGGTGACATAGGGGTTGGGCGTCTGCTCGAACGGCAGCACGATGTTGAGACCGATCGACTCCGCGCCGACATCCTGCGCGCCGCGATTGGCGGCCTCCATGATCGACGGTCCGCCGCCCGAGCAGACGACGAACTGACGCTTGCCGGCCGCGTCGAGCGGGCACTGGCTGGCGATCTGTGCGAGTTTGCGCGCCTCGTCATAATAACGGCTTTTCGCACGCAGCCGCTCGGCTATCCGCCGTTGCTTGTCTGTCGTCGCCGAACCCACGAGCGCTTCGGCCTTGGCCGGCTCGGGGATGCGGGCGGAGCCATAGATCACGAAGGTAGAACCGATATTGGCTTCCTCGAGCAACAGCTCGGGCTTCAGCAGTTCGAGCTGGAAGCGGATCGGTCGAAGGTCGTCGCGCAGCAGAAAGTCGCTGTCCTGAAAGGCCAGCTTATAGCTGTCACTGACGGTCTGCGGAGTTTCGGTGGCCGCGTTCGCGACGGCGGCGTCTTCTTTCGCGCGGGAAAAAACGCGCTGGGGTATCTTTCTATGTGCCATTTCCGCTCTGTAGCATGGGTTATCTTTCCCCTGGCTTACAGGGGACGGGCAGGGCGCGCAGCCTATCGGCAATAGGGTCCGTTGCCCATGTCGAAATGGAAATGGTCATGGTGCAGGCTATTGGCATCCGGCCCCAGCACCACCCCGAAGCGGGCGCAGGCGGCGCGGTGCAGCCCGCGCAGGAAAGCGCGCGCATTGGCGTCGGGGCCGTTCCAGCCCTCGCGAACGCTGATCCGGCGTCCGTCGCGCAGCTGGAAGGCGGCGATGTCGATCGCGTTGGCGCGGCCATGTTCGGACAGGCGGTTGCCCGCCTGGTTGTTGACCGGCCGACAGGCGAAGGAGCCCATGCTCTCGATCTTGACGATGTCGGAGCCGAGCCAGCGCTTGGCCTGTGCCCTGACATCCTCGCGCACCCAGCGCGCGAAGGGCGCGGCGAGGATGCATTTCACGGCGCCGAGATTGGTGACCGGTATGCCGATCGCGACCAGCTTGACCGAGGCGGTGGCCGAGCAGCCATTGTCGAAGTTTCGGTCGGGCAGTGGCTGCACCTCCGATCCTTCGGCGCGCATCGTCGCTACGCACTGGCGGAAGCGTTCGGGCGTCTCGACCGCCTGTTGCGAGGCGCTGCGTGGGCTTCGCGGGGAAGGAATGCAGCCCGCGAGCAAGGTCGACAACAGCAGCAGAGTCGGAACAGCTAACCGCATGTATCGAGACCCGTTCACCGTCGTCGCCATGGTCGCCAGAACCTCCCGCCCGCGATCTGCGCCTCACGATCATGGCGAGACGGGGCGGGGCGGGGAAGTCTCTCCCGTCCCGACTGCGCCGGGGCCTGCCTGTCGTGCGGCGGTCCGATCGTCACAGCCTCGATGCACGGTGGTGCCGCGCGCAGTCGGGTGGCGCGTCTGACCACAAAAGAGCGCTGTCCGCACAACCATTTGGGTGGTTCGGGGCACGTGCCGTCGTATCGATGGGATATTGTTTACCATTGGGGTCTTTTACTTACTGACGATGTGCAGCAATATGCTGTGACAAATCGGTGCGCAAAGCACCCGATCGGGGTGGGATTATGACCATTCTTTCTGCCAGGCTGCTGGTCGGCGCCTGCCTGCTGCTGTCCGCCCCTGCGGTTCGTGCTGCTGACCCGCCGTCACGCGCTGCCGCTATCGCGGCCGCCGATGCAGCTGCCGGGCTTGCGGCAGCCCCCGGCGAAGGCTCGCCCTGCACCGCTCCCCCCGCGCCGGGCCAGAAGCTGGCTGGCGACATGAAGCTGGGCGAAGAGGGGCATAGCATTACGCTCGCGAATTCGGGCGGCGGTGATGCGCTGGTCAAGATCCGCCATGCTGCCACGGGCAAGCTCGCCGCCAGCTACTTCATCCGGGCGCAGGAAGAGCTCGCGATCGAGGGCGTTCCCGATGGCACCTACATGATCCAATATGCGTTTGGCCCCGCATTGGCGGCGGACTGCAAATCCTTCACGCGGATCATCAAGGCGAACCAGATGCCCGACGCGGATGTGCTCAAGACCGTCGTGATCGACGACGAAGACCATACCGAGGTCAAGCGGTCGAGCATCTCCTATGCGCTGTCAGTTTCCGAGACGGCCAATGTGAAGCCGGTCTCGATCGACGCCGCCGCGTTCAACGCCGAATGAACATGCAGGCGCCCATCGGTTATCCGCCGCCGACACTTGTACGGCGCCGGTCCGTCTGGGCCAGGCTGCGTCTTCCGCTTGCCATCATCATTCTGGTCGCGGCCGCTGCGATCGGCTCGCTGTTCCTGATGCCATCGCCGAAGGCGCCTTCGGTGCGCCATGCCGATTCCAGCCTGCCCGCTGCGCCGGTGGTCCGGCCCCCCGCGCCAGAGAGCGCCGATGCTTCGCCGCCGGTCGTGATCGACGTGCCCCGTCCCGATATCGCCACCGCCACCAGGCCCGTCGATGGGCGCAAGGCCAATCACTGGCATTATGTACCCCGGCTCGGCGACGGACCCGGCGTGATCTACAGCCGCACCGGCAAGGGCTGGGACTATGCGATGGCCTGCACGCCCGCGACGTCCACGATCGAGATCATCGCGGTGGGGACCGGATCGCCCGGCACCTTCGATCGCCAGTCGATCGATGTCGGCAAGGTCCGGCTGATGATGGACGCGACCTATTCGCCCGATGGTGGCGGCACGATCAGCACCCGCCTTCCTGCGAGCCATCCTTTCTTCAAGGCGCTGGATGGTTCGGCGCCGATGGCGATCCAGCTTTACGAGACTCGCAAGACGATCATCCCGGTCGACCCGGAGGTCGTTCGTCTCGTCCAGAAATGCCGCGGTCGCGGCTGAGCCGCCTCCGGGGTTCCCAAGCGCACCGCTATCCGCCATGGATCGGTCCATGCCTTTCTCCTCCTATCGTTCCTGCGCGGCGGTCGTCGCTGCCCTGTTGCTGGCCTCCTGTTCGGGAGATGGTGCCGTCAGGCCTGCGCCTGCGCCGGTCGCGCCGCCGGCTCAACCGACCCCGCCTTCGCCCCCGCCCCGGTCGGCAGATTGGCGTGACTGGCCGATCGCACCCGGCACCTGGCGCTATGAGCCCGGCACGGCGGTTTCTACGGCGCTCTATGCCGATGCGTCGGCTGTGCATTTCGCTGTGCGGTGCGACCTTGCCAGCCACCGCGTGACGCTGATGCGGTCTGGCTCTGCAACCGAGATGCAGCTGTTCACGTCCAGCCGCACAGCGCGTTTTCCGACCGGCCATATCGAACTTGATGGGCGCGCAATGTCGGGGGTCGTGCTGAATGCATCCGACACTTTCCTGGATGCGATGGCGTTCAGCCGCGGGCGGTTGGCGGTCGCTTCGCCGGGCCTCGAGGGGCTGGCGGTTCCGGCCTGGGCGGAGCCGGCGCGAGCGATCGAAGATTGCCGAAAATAATATGCATTACAAGGCTTGTTCATGGCCCCGGCTTCGCGGATGGTAGGGGCCTCGGCAACAAGCGAAAGGAGGTGATCCGATGTCTCATGGTTCAGCATGGAGGTCGGTTCTGTCCGTTCGGGGGACGCGCTCCTAAGGCGCGGTTGGTCTCCCGGGCCGGCACTTCCGGCCGCTGACCATGTTAGGGGTTGCCGGGGCCAGGCTCCGGCAACTCTTTTCGTTTATACGGCTTCTTGTTTATACCGCGTCGCGCGCGATGCGGGCCTGCCAGAGCATCAGCAGCGGCACCACCAGCAATTCCATGACCAGGGCGGCGCGATGCGCCCCTCCCGGCGGCCCGTCCATGATCCAGCCGAGGGCACGCCCGAGGCCGCCCATCACGACGATGGCCCCCAGCAGGCGAAAGCGCGCGCCATGCGCCTCGATACGAGGCACGCTGCCGAGGAAGACTAGCCCGATCATCGCCAGCAATCCCGATAAGTAGCGGAAATGGCTGTGCATATCTTGCGGCGCAGCACTATCGCCGACCATCGCGGGACCGAGGATCATGCCCGCCATGCCCGCGCAGATCGGCACCAGCGATGCCAGCGAAACGGCCAGCTGCAGCAAAAGGCGTTCGCGCTTCATTCCCGCTCCAGCAGCTCGTCCTGGATGCGCGTCGCATGGACCGCGATCCGGACTTCGTGGAGAAACATGCCGAGCCCCCCGGTCAGCAGCAGCATGGCGAGGATGAACACGATCGACATGGCGTGACCGACCGCGAGGTCGAGCAGCACCGCGATGAACAAGCCGGCAATCACGATGCAGATCAGGACGGCGCTGATGGTGCAGAGAATCAGCGCGCGATTGGCCCAGCGCATTCGCTCGTCGATCCAGCGGAGCTGCTGAACCTGATGCTTGTGGCGCGGATCGTCGCGGGGAGTGAAATTCTGCTCGATCCAGCGTGACCGGTCGACGACACGTCCCAGCCGTCCGGTGAGCATGTTGAGAATCGCGCCGATGGCGGTCAGCAGAAAGCAGGGCGCCATCGCCAGCTGGATGGTGTGCGCGATGTCGTTCAGCGCGAACTGGGTTGGATCCATCCCGTGATCCTGGGCCACGAATGCAACCGGTACAAGAGTGCAGTCGCTCGAAAAGCCGCAGATAAGTGCGCAATCTGCACTGATTGCAAAATATGCATCTACCGATAAATTTTATTCAATTGCCTTCGCATCTGCACACAGGAATGGTGCATCGCACAAACAAAGAGGATCCGCTGGCAAACTCGAAGGGAGATTGTGATGAAGAAGTTCGCTGCACTCGCAATTCTGGCCTCGATCGCCGCACCGGCGATGGCCGAAAGCTTCACCCGTGACGGGATCACCTACGACTACACCGTCAAGACTGTCGGTGAGTCGACCGTGATCAAGGGCAAGATCGTCAACAGCGGCGAGGCATTCCGCCTCCGCGTCAAGAATGACCGCGTTTCGGGTCTGGTCGGCGTGTGGCCGGTCAGCTTCAAGGCCGACGCTCCGGTCATGACCGCCCAGGCTGGCGGCTCCGCGGTCCTCGCCGCGAACTGATCCTTCCGGATCGCACCGAATAGAAAGGGGAGGCGGGCGACCGCCTCCCCTTTTTCGTATCGATCAGCTGGCTTTCAGCGAACCGGCGTTGGCGCCCATCGACTGGAGGTAGCGCTTGACGTTGCGCGCGGCCTGCCGGATGCGCTGCTCATTCTCCACCATCGCGATGCGGACATAGCCTTCGCCGTCCTCGCCATAGCCGACGCCCGGCGCCACGGCGACGCCTGCATGGGTCAGCAGCTGCTTCGAGAATTCCAGGCTGCCGAGATGCGCGACCGCCGGCGGCAACGGCGCCCAGCAGAACATCGAGGCGCGGGGCGAAGGGATTTCCCAGCCGGCGCGGGCGAAGCTTTCGACCATCACGTCGCGACGCTTCTTGTAGAGCTCGCGATTCTTCTCGACGATGTCCTGCGGCCCGTTGATCGCGGCGACGGCAGCGGCCTGGATCGGGGTGAAGGCGCCATAGTCGAGATAGGATTTGACGCGGGTCAGCGCCGAGATGAGCGTCTTGTTGCCCACCGCGAAGCCCATGCGCCAGCCGGCCATGCTGTAGGTCTTGGACATCGAGGTGAATTCGACGGCCACGTCCTTGGCGCCTGGCACCTGAAGGATCGAAGGCGTCGGCACCCCGTCATAGTAGAGCTCGGAATAAGCGAGGTCGGAGAGCACCCAGATTTTGTGCTCCTTCGCCCATGCGACGAGCCGCTCGTAGAAGGCAAGGTCGACCACCTCGGCGGTGGGGTTCGACGGATAGCCGACCACCAGCACCGACGGCTTCGGCACGGTGAACTTCACCGCGCGGTCGAGCGCTTCCCAATAGCGTTCATCGGGGGTCGTCGGCACCGAACGGATCGTCGCACCGGCGATGATGAAGCCGAAGGTATGGATCGGATAGCTGGGGTTGGGAGCCAGCACGACGTCGCCCGGCGCGGTTATCGCCTGGGCGAGGTTGGCGAGGCCCTCCTTCGAGCCCAGCGTGACGACGACCTCGCTGTCGGCGTCGAGCTCGACCCCGAAGCGGCGCTGATAATAGCCCGCCTGCGCGCGGCGCAAACCGGGAATGCCCTTCGACGCCGAATAGCCATGGGCATCGGGCTTGCGCGCGACTTCGCACAGCTTCTCGATCACATGCTCCGGCGGCGGCAGGTCGGGATTGCCCATGCCCAGGTCGATGATGTCCTCGCCCCGCGCTCGCGCCGCTGCCCGCATCGCGTTGACTTCGGCGATGACATAAGGCGGCAAACGCTTGATGCGGTAGAATTCCTCGGACATTTCTTTTCCTTCGGGTTTCGGACTTGGCGAGCCGGGATAGTTCCCCCATGGTCGCCACCGCGACCTATACAGAGTCTGCGCGGCGATTGCAGGCGGGATCGTTAAAAAAGCTGAGGCTGGGGGCTGACATGGCGGACAAGGATGGCGGACCGGGCGAAGGGCAGGGCATGATGCCGACGCTGGGCGAACTCCAGCACTGGACCGGGGTGATCGGGCAGGCCCAGCAGATGATGATGGAGCAGATGGCCGAGACGATGGCCGCCCTGCCCGAAGAGATGCGCCTGCCGCAGCCGCCCTCGCCGCTTTTCGCCGATCCCGCCAAGCTCGCCGACCAGCAGAGCGAGTTGATCAAGGCCGGGCTCGGGCTGTTCGGCCAGATGCTCGAGGGCAATCCGGGCGCCCAGGCCGCGCGCGACCGCCGGTTCAAGGCCGACCAATGGCGATCCTCGCCGATCTTCGCGGTGATCGCCGATGCCTATGTGATGCTCTGCGATGCCTGGCTGAAGGGCGTCGACGCGATCGAGGGGCTCGAGCCGCGGCAGCGCGAGCAACTGCGCTTCGCGGTCAAGTCCGCGGCGGATGCGCTTTCGCCTTCCAATTTCCCGCTGACCAATCCGCTCGTCCTCGAACGGATCATCGAGACGCGGGGCGAGAATCTGCTGCGCGGGATCGAACATATGATGGCCGACATGGGGCG
Organism: Zymomonas sp.; assembly: GCA_027489105.1. The sequence continues at coordinate 14,063 of JAIYAJ010000549.1, forward strand.
CGGCCAGCTGACCCACAGCAACCCCGAAGCCTTCGAGGTCGGGCGCAACATCGCCGCCACGCCGGGCAAGGTGGTGCATGAGACGCCGCTCTATCAGCTGATCCAATATGATCCGGTGGGTGAGACCGTGCTGGGGGTTCCGCTGCTGATCTTCCCGCCCTGGATCAACCGCTTCTACATTCTCGACCTGAACCCGAAAAACAGCTTCATCCGCTGGGCAGTGGAGCAGGGGCTGACCGTCTTCGTCGTTTCGTGGAAGTCGGCCGACGAGACGATGGTCGACGTGACGATGGACGATTATGTCGTGCGCGGTCAGGTCGACGCGATCGACGTCGTCCGCGACCTGCTCGGGGTCGAGAAGGTCCATACGATCGGCTATTGCGTCGCGGGGACCGCACTGGCCATGACGCTCGCCTATCTCGCCGCGACCGGCAAGGCCGATGCCGTCGCCAGCGCGACCTTCTTCACCGCCCAGGTCGATTTCAGCGAAGCGGGCGACCTGAAGCTGTTCGTCGACGATGAGCAACTGGCCTTGATCGACAGCCTGACCCAAGGGTCGGGCGTGCTCGACGGTCGCTATATGGCTGCGACCTTCAACCTTCTGCGGGGCCGCGACCTGATCTGGCACTATGTCGTCCAGAACTATCTGCTGGGTGAGGATTATCCGGCGTTCGACCTGCTCCACTGGAACGGCGACACCACCAACCTGCCGGCCAAATGGCACCGGGCCTATCTGCAGGATCTCTACCGTGACAACCGGCTGGTTGAGCCAGGCAGCATCTCGGTCGACGGGGTCCCGATCGACCTGCGCCGGATCGCGACTCCGGCCTATATCCAGGCCGGCCGCGAAGATCATATCGCCCCCATGCACAGCGTCTGGAAACTGATGGACCATCTTGCGGGGCCGAAGCGCTTCGTGCTGGCGGGATCGGGCCATATCGCGGGGGTCGTCAACCCGCCTGCGGCGCGCAAATATCAATATTGGACCTGCGACCAGGCAACCGACTCGCTCGATGCGTTCGAGCAGGCGGCCAAGGAGACGCCGGGCAGCTGGTGGCCGGACTGGCAGGACTGGATTCGTGCGCTCGATCCGACCGAAGTGTCGGTGGAAGGCGCTCGCATTCCGGGGAAAGGGCCCCGCCCGGCGATTGAGGACGCGCCCGGTCGCTATGTGCGCACGCGTTAGCGCAACTGCAAGAAAAGCTTCAACGAACCACGATATAGCCACCACTAAGATGGTGAAGCGGGGCTTGTTCGCGCCGATTTCCGGTCTTGCTGCACTGCACAAGATGTCTTGCGCTTCGCGGAAAAAAGTATATTGTGCGACGCAACATTGAAAGTGGATCGCGATTCGATGGCGAACAAGATCACTCGGAAGGCCGTTGCCGGTCGCCCTGCCAAGCCTGTGACGGCTTCTGCGCCTGCTGCCGAACGGCGCACGGTCGAAAGCGCACCGGCGAAGGCGCCCGAGCCTGCCATCGTGGCTAATTCTGGCCCTGTGGCAAAGGGAAAGTCTGCAGCAGCGGCGACCGTGGCAAGCAAGCAGGTGGCCGCTCCGGCACCTGTCGCGAAGCCGGCGGCCACCGTGTCCGTCAAATCCGCCCCAATTCCGACGCCTGCAGCTTCTTCGGAAGGTGCGGCGGAGCCCGCCCCGGCAGCGTCAACGCCGGAAAAGAAGGGAGTGAGCGTCATGGCCACCACCGTCCAACCCAAGCCTAAGGCTGCTGCTGAAAAGGTTAATCTGATGATGTCCGACTTCAACGATCGCGCTAAGACCGCTTTTGCCAAGACCACCAAGGCCGGCGAGGAAATCGCCGAGTTCACCAAGGGCAACATGGAAGCCCTCGCCACGTCGGCGAAGACGGCTGCCAAGGGCGCCGAGGTTCTCGGTCAGGACATGGCCGAATATGGCAAGAAGAGCTTCGAAGCGGCGACCGCCACGATGAAGAGCATGGCGACCGTCAAGACCCCGACCGAGCTGTTCCAGCTGCAGAGCGACTATGCCAAGTCGGCGTTCGATGGCGCCGTCGCCCAGGCGTCGAAGCTCACCGAGTCTTGGCTGAAGCTGGCTGGCGACGTCATGCAGCCGCTGTCGAGCCGCGCTGCTCTGGCGGCCGAGAAGATCAAGTCGGCTTCGCTCTGATCTGATCCTTTCGTACGAATTACGGGCCGGTCATTCCCCAAAGGGAATGGCCGGTTCGTCGTTTTAGGGGCTTCGGAAAGCCGCAAGAGATCGTCGCCCCCTTGCCGAAGGGGTAGGCAGTGCCATATTCTGGCGATCCCGCTCCTGTATGAGTCCTTCGCCGAAGATGAGCCACCTGAACGATATCGACGCCGCTGTCCGCATGACGACGCGCAAGGATGGCGAGGATCAAGGCACCGGCCTGGGCCTCGCCACGCGCACGCGCACGCGCACCAAGAAGCCGTCGCCTTACAAGGTGCTCATGCTCAACGACGACTATACCCCGATGGAGTTCGTCGTCCTTTGCCTGCAGCGCTTCTTTCGCATGAACATCGAGGATGCGACGCGGGTGATGCTCCACGTTCACCAGAAGGGCGTGGGCGTCTGCGGCGTGTTCAGCTATGAGGTCGCCGAGACCAAGGTGAGCCAGGTCGTCGACTTCGCGCGGCAGAACCAGCACCCCTTGCAGTGCACGCTCGAAAAGGCCTGATCGCGGCTCTTGTCGTAGGGAGAGCCTCGCTCTCCCGTTGATCATTTCCCGGCCGCAGCCTGCCCATCGACCGGGGGAATGCGGCTCGCCACGATCGATCGCGTCGACCGCTCGATCGACCACAGCACACGATCTTCCTTCGGGTCCCAGGCGATCGCCTGGCCATTGGTCGGGATCGCCGTCGTGCCCACATGCTGCAGTTCGGATCCTGCCTCGGGCAGCTTGAGCACATAAAGCTCGGGCCGGTCATGCCCGGTCATGTAGAGATAGCCGTCGCGTCCCCATACCCCGCCGGACGAGCTGTAGGGCGCCATGCGTTCGAGCACGCTGTCCGGCAGCAGCCAGGCACCCTGTTCGCTGAAGTCGGCGCCATAACGAACGATGGTGGTCGAACGATGGTCGCGGCCCGCATCGCCGCCCTTGCCGTCATAATTGGCGAAGCAGGCCCACCAGCTGCCATCATGCCAGTCGAGCCAGGTCAACGACCCCCGGCCGGGGCCGAGGCTGCGCGAGGCGACATGGGTCATGGTCCGCGTATCGAACCATTCGACCGAACTCGCCATCGGCGTCCTGGGATAGTTGGACGCGGCGCAGACCAACTTTTCCTTCAGGGCTATGCACGAATTCATATGGCGGAACAGCGCGGGGTCGCCGGTCCAGCGTGCCACCACCGCACCCGTATGGCGATCGAGCTTCGCGATCGTCGCATTGTCGATCGCGAACAGGTGGCGGCCGTCGGAGACGACGCCCTGCCGGGCGTCCTCCGCCGCCATCCGTTTCTGCTCGACGGCGGGCGAGAGGGCCAGGGCGAGGGCGAGGAGCGTCGCTACCATCAGAGCTTCACCGAAATGCCGCCATAATAGGTCCGTCCGTAGCGTTCGTTCTGGATCACCCAATCCTGGCGTCCGCCCTGATATTGGCGGGTGGGCTCGTCGGTCAGGTTCTGCGCCTCGGCAAAGATACGGATATTGTCGCTCAGCGCCAAACTGATCTTGGCGTCCAGCCGCCGCAGATCGTCATTATACTGGTCCTGATAGTCGATCGCCCCGGCGGCCAGCAGTGACCGGCCGGTGTTGTGATAGGCGATCGAGCCTTCCAGCGGCCCGCGCTGGTAGAAGAGTTCCGCCCCATACAGGTAGCGCGACTGGCTCGGAAAGGTCGACGTGCGCCCGTCGGCCAGACGCAGCGTGGAGTTGGTCAGCGTGCCGGTCAGGCTTACGCCGAAGCCCGACAGCAGGCCCGGCAGGAAGCTGAACTGCTGCTGATATTGCGCTTCGATGCCGACGATGTCGCCCCGGTTCGCATTGAGCGGCTGGGTCGTCCGCAGGATGTCGTAGGTGCGCCCGTCCAGCGTGACGTTGTTCTGGGTGAAGCTCTGCGTGAAGATCGGGTTCTTGATGAACTTGGCGAACACGCCGACGCTCAACAGGCCGCCCTTGGCGAAATACCATTCGGCGGTCGCGTCGAAATTGTCCGACCGATAGGGCTTCAGATTGGGGTTGCCGAAGGAAATGCTCCCCTCGAACGTGCCCGCAGTGCTGCCATCCTCATAGCTCAGCGATCCGCTCGGCGACAGCTGCGCGTAATTGGGCCGACCGACACTGCGCGTATAGGCGAGCCGGAAAACGGTGTCGTCCGACGGCGTGATGCGGACGATCATGCTCGGCAGAAAGTCATCATAGCTGTTTTGCGCGCGGACCTGCACCACGGCGGCGGCCCCGCCATTGACGCTGGCAAGCTGGAAGCCCGTGACGTTCAGCTTGGTGCGCTCATAGCGCAGACCTGGCGTGATGGTGATCGCGCCCAGGTCGATATTGGCCATCGCATAGGCGGCCCAGACATCCTCGCCGACGACGAAGTCGTTGAGCGTGGCGTTCGCCAGCGATGTCGCATTGTCCTTCACGAACAGATTGCCCGTCAGATTGGCGGCAGTGAAGGCGCGGATCGCGTCGAGATCGATGACGGGCGACACGGTATAGGGCTTGCCCGCCTTGGGGTAGGACTGCACGGGCTCACCGGCCAGCCCGAACTGGGCGAGGGTGAAGCGCGTCGCCGCGCTGCCGCCGCGCGTCCAGACGTCGTTGTTGGAGTCGAAATCCTTGTCGGTCGTGCGGTACTTGCCCCCGAATTTCAGGAAGCTGCCGTCACCCAGCGATGCGAGGTCATAGGTCAGGTCGACCTTAGCCTGCCAGATATCCTCGTCGCCGCGTTCGTTCTGCTCGGTATATTGGCGGAAGTTCATCTGCGACGCGCTGCACTCGGTCCGAGGCGCTGCGCTGAAGATCTTGTCCGAGAAATCGAAGTCGACCGTGCCGGGGTTGCAGCGGAACTGCCACAGCTGGTTGGGCTCGCGCACCTCGTTGTGAACGCGGGCCAGCACATAATCGAGCTTGAGCAGGTCGAACCGGCTCGATCCGCCGATCATGCCGGCGAGGACCGATTTCTGCTTATGCTCCTGGCGCAGATCCTGCCGCCGCTCCGGGCCCGAACCGTTGCCGACGCCGACATTGGGCGTGCCCGTTACCGTCCCCGACAGGCCATTGCCATCCAGAGCGAAGGCGCGTGAGCCGACCAGCGCGTCGGTCGCGAAATCGAGACGGTAGCGCTGACGATACTCGTCCTCGGTAAACCGGCTATAGATGCCGCGGAGGTAGAATTGACGGTCCTCGTTCGGCCGCCAGTCGAGCGATCCGGTCGCGCCGATGCGCTCGCGCCTCAGGCTGTAGTCGGTATATTTGATGTTGATCGGCAACCCGCCGCGCGCGGCGCCGGCCACCGGGCGCCAGTCGTCGGGATACAGGCCATAGCTGGTGTAGGTCCGGTCCGAATAGCTGGCGCCGAGCGCAATGCCGAACTGCTCTTCGCTGCCGAAGCGCTTGGCGACGGCCAGATCGCCCCGGATCGGTCGCTTGTCGTTCAGTTCCTGATAGCCGAGCTGTGCATTGGCGACGAGCGCGAACGGGTCGCGAAAGTCATAGGCGGTCTGGGTGACGAGGTTGATCGTGCCGCCGATGCCCTGTCCGTCCATGTCCGGGGTCCGCGCCTTCGACACCTCGACCCGGTTGAGCAACTGGCCCGATATCACGTCGAGGGGCAGCGCGCGGGTCTGCCCGTCGGGATTGCCGATCTCGATCCCGTTGATCGTGTAGCCGTTGAGGTCGGAAGGGATACCGCGAACCGACACGAAGCGGCCTTCGCCCTGGTCATAGGTCACACCGACGCCGGGCAGGCGTTCGACGACTTCGGCGACGTTCCGGTCGGGCAGGCGGCCAATCTCGTCTGCGGCAGCGATGTCGGCGATGCCGATCGCATAGCGCTTCGCGGCGATGGCGCGTTCCTGCTGGGCGCGCTGCCCGGTCACGACGATATCGTCGGCCTCCTGCGCCGCAGCGGCGGAGCCCAGACACAACAGCGCCACTCCGGCGAGCAGATGCGAACGGTTCATCGGTAACCCCCTGAAAGATAAAGTCGGGGGTCGGGTATCGGAGGGGCGTGACAGCTGCGTTGAGGAGGCATGACGAAATGAAGTCGCGAAGCCGCGCTTGAGGCGCGGGCGACTCCCCGATACAGGCAGGGGATGGATCGCATCACCATCAGGGGCGGAAACCGCCTGTCCGGCCGCCTGCAGATTTCCGGCGCCAAGAACGCCGCGCTCACGCTGCTTCCGTGCGCGCTTCTGACCGAAGAGAAGCTGACGCTGACCAACTTGCCACGGCTCGCCGACGTCGACGGTTTTGGCCATCTGCTCAACGAACGCGGCGTCTCGACGACCGTGCGTCGCGGGCAGGGCGACCTGATCGGGCGTGAGATGACGATGTCGGCAAAGGCGATCGCTTCGACCGTCGCGCCCTATGACATCGTCCGCAAGATGAGGGCCTCGATTCTCGTGCTCGGCCCCCTTCTGGCCCGCTCGGGCGAGGCGACTGTGTCGCTGCCTGGCGGATGCGCGATCGGCAACCGTCC
>JAIYAJ010000075.1 GCA_027489105.1 Zymomonas sp.
AGACGGTTCTGCGTCGCCTGCGTTTCCGTCATCGCCCCGCTGGCGACGAGCTTGCGATCGCGCTCGGCCGCGGCGTCCAGCTCCTGCCGCACGACGGCTTGCGCCCTGGGGCTGTAGGGCGCGCTTTCGACGGTCGCGGCGACGATCCCCTCGCTGCGCGTGTTGGCTTCGAGCGCCGCGGCACGGGCACCGTCCTGCACGCGGCTTTCGAGCGCATCGCTCGCCTTCATCGCAAACGGCAGGCGCAGCCGCTCGAACGAGGCTGCGACTTGGCCGCGGATCTCGGGGAAGGCGTCGTTGTCGAGCAGGTCGGATTTCAGCGCGTCGAAACGGGCCTGCAGATTGGTCGGGTTGTCCTTGTTGGCCTGATAGACGTCGAGCATGCGCTTGCGCATGGTCGCGTCGAGCCCGTCGATATAGGTCGAGGTCGCAGCCTCGTCGAAGGCCCGGCCGCGGATGGTGGTCGCTCCGCTTGGCCGGAAGTCCGCTTCGTTGCCGGCGACGGCGCCCGCGCGCTTGCCCTCGATCTTGGCCTGATCGTCGGCCATGCGGCCGAACACGCCGGCCAGCTCGGAGCCGACCTGAAACATGGCGTCGGCCGCCTGGCCGGCGCCACGCTGCACGGCCGGCAGGCCCTCGATCGAGGCGCCCTTCGGGTCGAAAGCCGAAATGCCGCCGACGGCGCGGCCGAAGCGGTTGACCATGCTCTAGCCCCTCTTGGCGATGGAGGCGGCGCCCTGCAGGCCGAGCCCCACGGATTTGATCACGCCGGCCTTCCGGGCCGAGCGGGCCGAGCGCAGGAATTCGTTGCCGCGCTCCTGCAGTCGCGCCACCCGGAAATCCTCCGTGGCCTGGTCCATGCCGAGCGCTTGGTCGGCATCGCGCTGCGCTTCGTCGCGAGCCTGCGCCGCCGTGCCGAACGACAGGTCGATACCGCTGGCGGCGGCCGCGACGTCGCGCTCGCCCAGCGTCGTCAGCAGCGAGCGCCGCAGGGAATCGCGCCGCTCGTCGCCGCGGAGGCGCTCGACATCCTGCTCCGTGCGGGCATCCGCGGCCTGCGCCCGCAGGCCCCGCGCCTGCTCCTCGCTCGACGCCTGGGCGCCCAGCATCCCGGCGACGGTCGCAGTGCCGGACAGCAGGCCGGTGATCAGCGAGCCCGCGCCGATCGCGCCGCTGCCGCTGATGCCCAGGGCGGTGCCGACCGAACCGACGGCGCCTGATACAGCGGTGGCGGCGCTCCCGATCGCCCCCGCAACGGCAGTGACGGCAGCGGCTGCGAATTCCATGGCTAGATCCTCGCCTCGATGGTGATGTCGCGGACGCGGAAGCGCCCGGGCCGCAGTTGCGTGAACCGCACGATCCCGTCGTCGGACCAGCCGAACAGGCCGCCAACCTCGACCGGGCCGAAATAGGGCTGAATGGGCTGATCGCTGACTTGGCCGCCCTTGAGGAGTGGCACGTCGCGCGGCGGCCGGCCATTGGCGCCGATCGCCAGCGAGGTCGAGCCCTGAGAGCGCGCGCGCACCGTATGCGCCCGCACCGGCCGGGCGAGCTGGACGCGCTCGCCGACGAGGCGCGGCACCGGCAGCGTGTCGACGACGGGCGGCGTCCAGCGGCCGATCTCGATGATGCGAGCCGGCTGGCTCAGCGCGACCTGCCCGTCGGTGACCGTCTTTGGCCCTTCCGCGTAACCGTCGCAGATCAGCCAGACGGAAGCGCCTTCATGCGCCCAGAGCTCCGTCAGCTGTGACACCGGCTCCGCGAAGCTGTAGCGGCGGGTCTGATGCATCAGCGCGTCGGTGTCCATGCGCTCGCGCACGAGCCTCGCCGTTCCGCCGACGAGGCGCTCGACCAGCAGATAGACCCGGTTGGCACCGTCGACCACGACGTCGCGCACCTTGCCGTCGGTGACGAAGCGCACGAACGCCGTCACCTCCTGATTGCGGATCATCACGCCGACGACGAGCAGCCCGTCGTCGCGCCACAGGAAACAGCGCGCCGCGTCGGTGGAGTTGGATGCCCGCTGCAGCGCAGGCCCCGACACGCCCGATACCAGATGCGAGGCGAGCAGCGAGATCGGCGCGCTCTCATAGGTCTGCGAGACGTCGGAATAGGTCGCGGCGTAGAGGATCGACCGCGACTGGCCGAGATAGAGCATCGCCCCATCGTTCTCCACCGGCTGGCAGCCATCGGCCAGACCGTTGCGCGAGCTTTGCGGCACGTTCGGCGGGGTGCCGCGCACGATGGCGCGGTCGCTGATGTAATACTCCGCGACATTGGTGAAGATCATCAGATGGCGCAGCTGCGCCAGATACTGGATTTGCTCCGCGCCGCTGGCGTCGAGCCGGAACAGGACGGCGCCGGCGGCGTTTTCGATCGCCGTGTTGAGGTCGAAATACTCGCCCTGCACAGAGCCCAGCACGGCGCCGCCTTCCGAGCGGAAGCCCGCCAGCAGCAGCCGGTCCTGGTAGAACGTGCCGTGAGCAGGATAGCCGCGCGACGGCGACATGATCGGCTCGCCGCCGACCTTGCCGAGCTGCAGGCGGCTCGCGACCGCGGCGGCCGTGTCGATGTTGTTGATCTTGGCGATCAGCGCAAAGCGAGCGCCCAGATTGATGCCGCCGAATGAGATCGACACAAACTCGGGGCTGGCACCGTCAGAGATCGCCGTGACGGTGACGCCGGAACCGATCGAAGGCAGCGCCTCGAGCGCGTCCTTGATCGCGGCCGCG
>JAIYAJ010000565.1 GCA_027489105.1 Zymomonas sp.
ATCGCGCGATGGTCGACCGACAGCGTCAGTGCGATCCGGCTGGCGAAGGAGATCGAGCCGTCCTCTTCCTCCTGCGCCTGACGGGTCACCCCGCCGACCGCCAGGATCGCGGCCTGCGGCGGATTGATGATCGCGGAGAACTCCTCGATCCCCATCATGCCGAGGTTGGAGACCGAGAAGGTCCCGCCGTCCATGTCCTCAAAGCCGAGCCGTCCAGCCTGCGCCTTGTCGATCAGGCGCCGCGTCTCGGCCGCGATCTGGTCGATCCGCATCCGGTCCGCCTGGCGCACGATCGGCGTGACCAGCCCCTTGGGGCTCGCGACCGCGATCGCGACGTCGGCATGAGCGAAGCGATGGACGCTCTCGCCATGGACCTGCACATTGACGTCGGGATGCCGCGCCAGCGCCTTGGCGCTCGCCCAGACGATGTAATCGTTGACCGACGCCTTGACGCCCAGCACCAGATTGGCGGTCTTCCGCAGCGCCAAAAGCGCATCCGCCGCCGCGCTGACCTTCAGGTAGAAGTGCGGGATTTCGCGCTTCGCCTCGCCCAGGCGCTGGGCCACGATCCGGCGGACCTTGTCGAACGGCACCACCTGCGGCGTGTTGGCGACGGGCACGAAGGGTGACCCGACCGGCGCAGGACCGGCAGCAGGCGCCGGTGCCGGCACCTTGGCCAGCACGTCCGCCTTGGAAATACGACCACGGGCCCCTGTTCCGGTCAGCCCAGCGAGGTCGATGCCGTGCAACGCGGCCAGACGACGCGCGAGCGGCGATGCGAAGATCCTGTCGCTCTCGTCATAGACCGTCGCCAGCCCCTTCAGCGCCGGACGCGAGTCAGGCTGGATCGCCTGATAGACGTCCTGGAAGGTGATCCGGCCGTTGCGTCCGGAGCCCTCGATCGGAGCCAGATCGACACCATGCTGCTCGGCCAGCTTCAGCGCTTCCGGGCTGATCGGCCGATTGGTTTCGATCTTCTTCGGCGCCGCCGCCGGTGCGGCCGGCGCCGGAGCCGGCTCGGGCGCAGCCGGCGCTGCGTCGCCGCGCTTGGCGGCGACCTGCGTGTCGGCGGGCTTGAACGACGCGATGAAGGCGTCGATCTCGGCATCGGTCGCGGCCGCATCGGCGAACACGGCGAGCAGCGCGCCCACCGGATGCGCCTCGTCGCCCGCACCGATCAGGATGCGGCGGGCAACCGCATCATATTCGGCCTCGACCTCGTTGGTGATCTTGTCGGTTTCGATCAGGCAGATGGTCTGGCCCTTGGTGAAGGCCTCGCCCTCCTTGACCATCCACTCGGCGATGTTGCCCTCGGTCATCTCGATGCCCCATTTGGGCATGCAGAAGGGACGGATGTCAGCCATGTCGTCCCCTCTCAGCGCCAGGACAGCGTCTTGCGCACCGCGGCTTCGATCTTGTCGGCCGAGGGCAGATAGGCGCTCTCCAGTTCGCGGGCGAACGGGATAGGCGTGTGCGGCGGGGTGACCGCCTCGGGCGGCGCCTTGAGGCTGGCAAAGGCCTTGTTGGCCACCAGCGCGCAGATGTCGCCGGCCAGGCCGCAACGCGGCGGCGCCTCGTCGACCACGACCAGGCGACCGGTCACCTCGACCGAGTCGAGGATGCTTTCCTCGTCGAGCGGGCTGGTGCAGCGCAGGTCGATCACGTCACAACCGATGCCTTCGGCCGCCAGCTTGTCCGCCACCGCCTCGCAGAAGCCAAGCAGCAGGCCAGACGACACGATCGTGACGTCCTGGCCGGCGCGCGAGAGCCGCGCATGACCATAAGGAATGGTGAAGTCGGGATCGTCGGGAACCTCGCCCTTCATCCCGTAGAGCGCCTTGTGCTCGAGGAAGATGACGGGATCGTCGTCGCGGATCGCGGTGCGCAGCAGGCCCTTCACGTCGGCCGGGGTCGACGGCATCACGACCTTGAGGCCGGGCATGCCGGTCAGGATCTGGTGGACCGACTGGCTGTGCTGCGCGGCCGCGTTGTAACCGGCGCCATAGGCCATGCGGATGACCGCCGGGCAGCGGCTCTTGCCGCCGAACATGTAGCGGAACTTCGCCAGCTGGTTCCAGATCTGGTCCAAGCTGACGCCGATGAAGTCGGCAAACATCAGCTCGGCGATCGGGCGCTTTCCCGACAGCGCCAGACCGGCGGCCGCACCGATGATCGCGCTCTCGGAGATCGGCGTGTCGATTACGCGGTGTGCACCGAACTTGCCGAACAGGCCGGTCGAGGTCGACCAGATGCCGCCGATCGCTTCGGGGCCGCCGGGCGTGCCCATGCCGCCGACGATATCCTCGCCCAGCATGACCACGCTGGGATCACGTTCCATTTCTTCGGCGATCGTCGAGACGACGGCATCGCGGTACATCATTCTTGCCATTGTTCGCGCTCCCGCCTCAGTAGGAAATATAGACGTCGGTGAGGACGTCCTGTGGCGTGGGCCGCTCGGCGGCACGGGCGGCCTCGACGGCCCCCTCGATCGTGTCCATCACCTCGGCATCGATCGCGTCGAGATCGGCGTCGGCCAGCAGCTTCGCACCGGTGACGCTCTCGCGGAAGCGCTTCAGGCAGTCGCGCGTTTCGCGGATGCGCTCCAGTTCGCCCTTGCCGCGATAGCGTTGCGGATCGCCTTCGAAATGGCCGAAGAAGCGTTCGGTGTCGAACTCGACCGCCGCCGGACCGTTGCCAGCGCGGACATAGTCGAGAACCTCGCGCATCGTTTCGTAGACCGAGAAGAAGTCGGTGCCGTCGCCCCGCCAAACCTTCATCCCGAACGCCTCGGCGCGGCTCGCGATGTCCTTCGATGTGCCGACCGAATATTCGAAGCCGGTATGCTCGGAATAATGGTTGTTTTCGAACACGAAGATCGCCGGGGCCTTGGTTACCACCGCCATGTTCATCGCTTCGAAGGTGGTGCCCTGGTTGCAGGCGCCGTCGCC
>JAIYAJ010000527.1 GCA_027489105.1 Zymomonas sp.
CGATCCGCTCGCTGAGCCGCGCTAACGAAGCGATCACCAGTGGTGCGTTCGAGCGCGAGATCGTGCCGGTGACGCTGCAGACGCGCAGCGGGCCGGTGACCGTGGCGACCGACGAACAGCCGGGCAAAGCGCGTCCGGAGAAGATCCCGACGCTCAAGCCCGCCTTCGCCAAGGACGGCACCATCACCGCGGCCAACAGCTCGTCCATCTCGGACGGCGCGGCGGCACTGGTGATGACGCGGCAGAGCGTCGCGAATAAGCTCGGCCTGCCGGTCGTCGCCCGCGTCGCGTCGCACGCGGCGCATGCGCATGAACCGGGCCTGTTCACCACCGCCCCCGTCCCCGCGATCGAGAAGGCGTTGAAGAAGGCCGGCTGGACAGTCGACGATGTCGATCTGTTCGAGGTCAACGAAGCCTTTGCGGTCGTCGCGATGATCGCCGCGAAGGACCTGCAGATCCCGGCCGACAAGCTCAACGTCAACGGCGGGGCCTGCGCGCTCGGCCACCCGATCGGTGCGAGCGGCGCGCGCGTGATCGCGACCCTGCTCGGCGCGCTCCAGAATCGCGGCCTGAAGCGCGGCGTCGCCAGCCTCTGCATCGGCGGCGGCGAAGCCACCGCGATGGCGGTCGAGCTGGTCTGATACGGCGCTGGATATTCGGCGGGCGCCCCTCTAGGGCTGGCTCGCCCAGGACAAGGGGATGATGTAAATGAACCTTAAGGACGTTGCCGCGATCGTCACGGGAGGGGCTTCCGGCCTCGGTGGCGAAACCGCGAAGATGCTGGCCGCCAATGGCGCCAGAGTGACGATCTTCGACCTCAATGCCGAAGCCGGCGCAGCCGCCGCCGCTGAGATTGGCGGCCATTTCGTGTCGGTCAACGTGGCCGACGATGCGAGCGTCGCCGCCGGCATCGCCGAGGCCGAAGCGAAGCACGGCGTCGCCCGCGTGCTGGTCAACTGCGCCGGCATCGCCCCGCCTGCGCGGGTCGTCGCCAAGGACGGCAGCCCGCACGACCTCGACCTCTATCGCAAGGTCATCGAGATCAATCTGATCGGCACCTTCAACACGCTGTCGAAATTCGCCGCCCGCGCGCTCACGGTCGAGCCGGTCGGCGAGGAGCGCGGCGTGATCATCAACACAGCGTCGGTCGCCGCCTTCGACGGTCAGGTCGGCCAGGCTGCCTATGCCTCCTCCAAAGCGGGCGTCGCCGGGCTCACCCTGTGCGCCGCGCGCGACCTCGCCCAGCACAAGATCCGGGTGATGACGATCGCGCCGGGCATCTTCATGACCCCGATGATGAAGGGCCTGCCGCAGGCCGCGCAGGACTCGCTCGGCCAGCAGGTGCCGCATCCGAGCCGCCTGGGCGACCCCAGCGAGTATGCGATGCTGGCGGAGAGCATCATCAAGAACCCGATGCTGAACGGCGAGACGATCCGCCTCGACGGCGCGATCCGGATGGCGCCGCGATGAGCGCGCTGGTCCTGCTGGAGCGCGAAGGCTCCGTCGCCAAGGTCACGCTGAATCGCCCCGAGGCGGCCAATGCGCTCGACATGCCAGTTGCGCGCGCGCTGCTCGAGGTCGCGACCGAATGCGACAGCGACGACAGCATACGCTGCGTCACCATGACGGGTGCCGGCCGCATGTTCTGCGCGGGCGGCGATGTGTCGGCGATGGCGGCGGCGGGCGACAAGGTCGGTGCGATGGTCGGCGACCTCGCCTCGACGCTACACCTCGCCATGTCGCGCTTCGCCCGCATGAACAAGCCGCTGGTCACGCTGGTCAACGGCCCCGCCGCCGGTGCCGGCTATGGCATGGCGCTTAGCGGCGACGTGGTCCTCGCCGGCCGCGCGGCGGTGTTCAACGCGGCCTATGGCATGCTCGGCGTATCGCCCGACGGCGGTCTGACCTGGCTGCTTCCGCGCCTGGTCGGTCTGCGCAAGGCGCAGGAGATCATCCTCACCAACCGCAAGGTGACCGCCGAGGAAGCCGAGGCGCTTGGTATGATCACACGCGTAGTCGACGACGAGGTGCTTGCCGCAGAAGGCGCAGCCGTCGCGGCGAAGCTCGCCAGCGGCGCGATCGGCGCGATCGCCCGGTCGCGCGCGCTGCTGCTCAACGCCTATGACAATAGCTGGGAAACCCATCTGGAACTCGAAGCGCGCGGCATCGCCGGCGCGATCGCGGGGCCGGAAGGACGGGAAGGCGTCGCTGCCTTCCTCGGCAAGCGGAAGCCCGACTTCGCCAACGCGAAGTAAAGGATCCGGACAAGCATTGAGGGGCCATCACGAGGATCTCGTGGTGGCCCTCTGCTTTCAGGTGGCGGCCGGTATCGGAAAGCGCAACTCGACTTCGGTCCACTCCTGCTCGCTGCTGCGGACGGTTATCATGCCCCCGTGCAGGGTCATGAAGTGGCGCACGGTATAGAGACCGATCCCCGTGCCCTTGATCCCACGCGCGTTGCTGGCGCGGAAGTAATGGTCGAAAATGCGGGGCAGGTCGTGCGCGGGAATGCCGATGCCCTCGTTGCGGACGCGGATCACGACATGGTTGCCGCGCACGACCGCCGCCACGTCGATGGGGCTGTCGGGATAGGAGTATTTGACCGCATTCGACAGGATATTGTCTATACATTGTTCGGCGAGGATGCGGTCGAGCATCAGGAACGGCAGCGCCTCACGCTCCAGCCTGATCGTCCGGTCCCTGGCCAGCCCCTGCTGGGTCGCCACAGCCTGATCGATCAGCCGCCCGATATCCGTCGCCTCGGGCTGAAAGGCGATCTTGCCCTCTTCGACCAGCGAAGCCGCGAGCGTCTTCTCGATCGCCGCCAGCATCCGGGTCGTCGCCGACCGGATCGACTCGACCCGCTCGCTGACCGCCGGGCTGAGGCTGGTGCCGAGGCGGAGGAGCCGTCGCGTGGCCGCATCGATGATCGACAGCGGCGTACGAAACTCGTGCGTCGCCAGCGACAGGAACTGCCGCTGATTCTCGTTGATCACGCGCTCCTTGCGCAGGGCTTTTTCGAGCCGCGCCTCCAGCCGCATGGTGGCGGTCATGTCGAATTGCGCGGCGAGCAGCGCCGGACTTCCGGTCAGCGGATCGAGCACGCGGCGAAGCTGCACCGCATGGTGTCGCACGCCGCGCCCCGGCACGCGCAGCCGCGCCTCGGCGAACCCCGTCGTAAGCGCCCGCCGGCGCAGGGCAGTCGCCGCCTTGCTGTCGACGAACATCGCGAGGAACAGGTCCCCCTCCTCGTCATCGTCGAGCCCGACCTCATGGAGCCAGGCATGCGCAGCCGGATTGTTGACGATGCTCCGGCCATCCGGCTGGAACAGCGAGACCAGCATAGGCGTGTGGCGGATCACCTCCATAAGCCGGAGGTCGTTCATCTTGTCGGGCGCGATCGTCGCCGTCTGCGCTTCGACCAGCATCGCCACATGACCATTGTCGAGTCGAAATCCGCGCAGGCGGCAGGTCAGCGGCGTCGGTTGTCCGCTGGGATAGAGGGTCCAGGCATCCTCGACCATGCCATGGACGAGCAGATCATGCCGAACGACGCCCAAACGCTGCCGGACGCCGGGCGATTGGGGCTTGGCATCGCGTCGACGGAATTCGTCCATAGACGCCGCTCCCCAGAAGGTCAGCGCCGAATCATTGCCCCATATGAGCTCGAAGCTGTCGAGATCAAACAGCCAGATCGGACTGGCAAGCTGACCGAGCACAACGGTGTAAGCCGTATCGAACAACGGCAGATCCTGCTCTTCCTTCCGTTGCTTAAGGGTTGTCCGCAATTCCTGCCGCCCCTGATTTCCCGCTATGGCACCCTATCCTGACTATTAAATCTTTGTCTAAGTTAAAAATCTGGAATTAGACTTATGGAGCATGGTCCGCGCCACGATGCGCCTGGGTCGGTCAATCTGGCCACGTGGATATCCGGATCCTATCTGCGCACCGCCATCCTGCCGCTGTTGCTCATCGAACTTACGTTTCTCGCAATTTATTGGGTTAGCAGCAACTTCATCTACGACCGCAACGCAGCGGCGGTGGAGAAGATATCGCGTGATTATCTCTCGGATCTGGCCCAGCGCGAAGCTCTGTCGATTTCGGGCTCGCTCGACAGCATTGCTGGGATGACCACCATATTGGCGCGCGAGACAAGGCGCGCGCTCGACCTGCCCGCTTCGCCGGACAGCGCGACCGAGATGGCGCGGCACCGCCGCACGTCCGCTGGTGCACTGGTCACCTTCACCGGCATCGACAAGAGCGCCAGCTTCTACAGCGGACGGCGCGGCATCGGGGCTGCGCAGATCGACAAGGTGCGGAGGCTGACCCGGATCGATCCGCTGCTGCGCGACCTCAAGGAAACCAACCCTCTCGTCACACAGTCCTATTTCAACAGCTGGGACAGCTATAACCGCATCTATCCCTATATGGATGCGGCGGTGATCTATCCGGCCGACATGGATGTGCGGACCTACAATTTCTTTTACGAGGCCGACGCCAAACATAATCCGTCGCGCCGACAGACCTGGACCGATGCCTATCTCGATCCAGCCGGCGCCGGCTGGATGGTGTCGTCGATTGCCCCCGTCTACTTACGGCAGCGGCTCGAAGGCGTGGTCGGGATCGATGTCACGATCGGGGCGCTGATCGAGCATGTCCTGGCCATGAACATCCCGTGGAAAGGCTATGCCATCCTGGTCGGTCGCGACGGCACCATGCTGGCAATACCGGGGCCCGGCGAACGCGATCTGGGTGTCAAGGAGATGCGTCATCACGCCTATGACGGTGCCGTGACATCGGACACGTTCAAGCCGGAGAGCTACAATCTGTTGCGCCGGAAGGACTTGGCCCCGCTCGCGGCACTCTTTCGCGACAATCGCACCGTCGCAACCGACGTAACGCTCAACGGACGACGCATGATCGCCGCGAGGGGAGCCGTCGCGGGTCCGGGATGGAAGCTGCTGGTACTCGCTCCCGCAGACGAGATCCTGAGCGAGGCGGAGTCGCTGCGTGGGCGGTTGCAGACGATCGGGCAACTCATGGCGCTGGCCCTGTTTCTCTTCTACTGCATCTTCCTCATCTACCTCTATGCGCGCACGCGGAAGCTCAGCAGGAAATTGTCGGACCCGCTCGACGCGATCGGAGAGACCATTTTCGAGATTGGTGCCGGGCGTCACGAGCAGCCCGCCCCCCATTGCGGCGTCACCGAAATCGACTCGTTGGCGAACAGCCTCGTGCACATGTCGCGGGGGCTTGCCCATGCCTATCAGACCATCAGTGGGCAGGAGCGCCAGGTCAGTACCGCACTCCAGCGCGAAGTCACGATAAACGCCGCGCAGCGCAGGTTCATCGACATGATCTCGCACGAGTTCAGGACGCCGCTGACGGTTATCGACAGCTGCGGCCAGATATTGGCGCGCCGCGCGGATCAGCTGAAACCGGACGATCTGCGACACAGATCAGTGAGCCTGCGGCGCGCGGTGCGCCGCTGCAACGACGTCCTCGCCAGCGCGCTGCAACTGCTGCGGGTCGAAAAGACCGGACGCGGCGAGCCGCCCCGGCTTACGCGCGCGATCTGGTCCGAACTGGTCGCTCCGGCGCAGGAGGCACTGCGCGACCAATATCCGGGTCGGACGATCGAGGTGGACGATCTGCCGGAGACTCCGCTCCAGATCGATCCCGAAATGATGCGCGTCGCCGTCGCGGCGGTCGTGGACAATGCCGCGCGCTATGCGGGTGAGGACGGCCATGTGCGCATATCGGTGCGCGAGCAGGACGATCGCACCATATTGACGGTCAGCGACAGCGGCCCCGGCATCGCGCCGGAAGAACTGGCGCAGGTCAAGCAGCGCTTCTTCCGGGGCACGAACAGCGCAGGCACGCCGGGCGCTGGCATCGGGCTCTACCTGGCCGACCAGATACTCGACGCGCATGGCGGCGCGCTTGAAATCCATTCGGAGAAAGACCGGGGGACGACCGTCGCGCTCAGCCTGCCGAAACCGGTGACGTGGCAGGTCGACGAAGAGGAGCCGATCCTCTCCGCCAGAGGCGGCGACCCCTCGGAACAATACTGAAGGCAGAAGAAGTCTTTATTCCATAAACAAATCTACGGACAGGTGCGGAATCGCTTTTCGGATCATCTTGGCGTAGCCATGCGGAGGCGGATGTGTTGGGGAGTATGATGACGATGGCAGAAAACAATGGTGGGGCCGCCGTCGACGCCGCCGTCGACAAGGCTACGCATCCGGCCGCAGCGGCCAGTACACGCTCGCAATATCACATCCTATGCGTCGAGGATGAGGCAGAAATACTAGCCGATCTGGTCGAAGAACTCGCCAATGCAGGGTTCTCGGTCGAGGGCGCCGGCAATGGCATCGAGGCTCTGGCCCGCGTGGAAGCCCGCCTGCCCGACTTGATCGTGAGCGATATGCAAATGCCCGAACTGGATGGGCTTTCGCTGGTGCGCGAGCTGCGTGCGCAGGAGTCGCGAACCGGGCTGATCCCGTTCATTTTCCTGTCGGCCTATGGCGACAACAGTCATTTGATCGACGGCCGTCAGGCCGGTGCCGATGATTATCTGGTAAAGCCGATCGATTTCGATCTTCTGATCGCGGCCATCGACAGCAAGCTGGCAAATTTCCAGCGTCGTGCCGAGCATGTCCGGATGGAGACAAGCGGCATCACGGCGGCGGAGCAAAAGAATGCCGAGACCAAGATCGCCGGACTGACGCAGCGCGAGCGCGAAGTTCTTGTCAAACTGAGCCAGGGAAAAGCGAACAAGGTCATCGCCTATGAGTTGGACCTCAGCATCCGCACGGTCGAACTCTATCGCGCCGCACTTATGCGCGCTCTGGGCGTGCGCTCGCTTGCCGAAGCGCTGAAAATCGCGGTTGCAGCAGGGGTCACAAAGCTGGACGCCCCCGCGATCCGACCCTGACCTTAGGTACATATCGACAAGTACCGACAGGAAACTGACCGCCGATTCTCTCATGATTTCAGGAAAACATCGGAAATCAGCCATTTTGCAATTTGAACCAGCTTGATCGATTAGACTTTCGATGCGCTTATGAAATATTTACCGGAGTCGATGTAGACACTCCCCCAACTAGGAGTGTGCTATGACCAACATAAGGATGTCCTCGTCTGCCGAGTCGGAGCAATTGAGCTTTTTCGGCCTGTCTGCCGGTCTGAACGAGGATCTTCCTCTGATCCACGAGGGTGTCGAGCACCATGCCGGCCCCGTGCTGGACAAGCTTTATGCGAAGATCGCCGCCGACCCGAAACTCGGCGCACTCTTCCGCAGTCCGGGCGCCATCCAGCATGCGCGAACGAAGCAGCTCGAACATTGGTCGGCGCTGTTCACGCAGGGCATCAACGCCCAGTTCATGAAGGGATCCGAGACGATCGGCCTGATCCACGCCAGGGTCGGTCTCGATCCGGTCTGGTACATCGGCGCCTATGCGATGGTCCTCGACGAGGTCATCACCGGCATGATGAAGCAGTCGGTGCGCCGCCGTCTGAGCGGCAAGGCGCTGACCCAGGCGATCGGAACGCTGGTCAAGACCGCGCTGTTCGACATGCAGCTGGCGCTGTCTGCCTATTTCAAGGCAGAGGACGAGAAGCGCGCCGAGGCGATCGGCCGGATCGGGCAGGCATTGTCTTCGCTCGCCGAGGGTGACCTCGAAAACCGTCTGACCGACATGAGCAGCGAATATCAACAGATCGAGCAGGATTTCGAGCAGATGCGCGCGCAGATGCACGAAACGCTGACACAGGTCGCGGACGCCTCGGAGATGATCCGGGTGAGCTCGTCCGAAATCGCCCATGCGTCGTCCGACCTTGCCGAGCGCACCGAGAAACAGGCCGCGAATGTCGAGGAGACGGCAGCGGCGATGGAGCAGATCACCGGCACCGTCAAGCAGACTGCGAGCCGCGCTAACGCCGTACGGGCCGCCGTCCAGGATGCCCAGCAGGACGCCGGGATCGGCGCCGAAGTGGTACAGAAGGCGGTCGGTGCCATGGCCGATATCGAACGTTCCTCGAACGAGATCGCGCAAATCGTGAGCATGATCGACGGGATCGCCTTCCAGACCAATTTGCTGGCCCTTAACGCGGGGGTGGAAGCTGCGCGCGCTGGCGATGCTGGCATGGGCTTTGCCGTCGTCGCCAACGAGGTCAGGGCGCTCGCGCAGCGCTCGGCCGACGCGGCCAAGAACATCAAGGACCTTATAGCCGGCAGTTCCGCCCGCGTTACGCAGGGCGTGCATCTGGTGGGCGAAACCGGTGAGGCCTTGTCGCGCATCGCCAGCCGGATCGGGCAGATGAATGCGTTGGCCGCCGAGATCGCAGAAACCGCCGCGACCCAGGCGCAGGGCATCGCCGAAGTCAATTCGGCGGTAAGTTCGATGGACCGCTCGACCCAGCAGAATGCAGCCATGGTCGAAGAGGCCACCGCCGCCGCCAACAGCCTTTCGACCGAAGCGACCCGCCTGTCCGGGCTGGTCGGACGCTTCTCAATGGATGCGAACCGCCGTTCGCCCGCGCAGAGCGCCAGCGCGTCGTGGGACGACAGCCAGAACTGGCTCCGCGCGGCCAGCTGATCCTCGACCCGTCAAACAATGCGAAGATCGATACCCGGCCTCACGGTCGGGTATCATCGTGTCGGGATCAGGCGGCCATGACCGGCGAACCCCCTTGCGCGTCTTCATGGCGAAGCCGTTCCGTAATCGCATCCCCCGGCATGGCACGGGCGAACAAATGCCCCTGCGCATCGCGGCAGCCCGCCTCTATCAACCACGCCCATTGCGCTTCGGTCTCTACCCCTTCCGCCACGATAGCCAGACGCAACGCAGAAGCGAGCCGGATAATCGCGCCAATCACCTGATCGGAGGCTTCACCGGCGCCAATGCCGATGACGAAGGAGCGGTCGATCTTGATCTTGGTGATCGGATAGCTGCGCAGATAGCCGAGGCTCGAATAGCCGGTACCGAAATCGTCCAGTGCCAGGCCGAAGCCGAGGTCGCGCAGCCGCGCCAGTTTTTCCCGCAAATGCCGGTCGTCGCGCAGGAAAACCCCCTCGGTGATCTCCAGGTCGAACATGCGGGGGTCCACGTTCACGTCGCGCACCAGTTCGCCGAGCCGGTCGACGAAGCCTTCCGCGTGGAGCTGGCAGGACGAGATGTTCACGGCGACGCGCAGCGATGGCCATTTCTTGCTGTCCTCGAACGCCTGCCGCAGCACGAACAAGCCCAGCTGCTCGATCAAGCCCGACTGTTCGGCAACGGGAACGAACAGAGCGGGCGATATTTCGCCCTTGTCGGGGTGGGTCCAGCGCACCAGCGCCTCGACCCCGATTGTCCGCTCGCTGGCATTGACCTGCGGCTGATATTCGACGCGCAAGCCACCGCCGCGCAATGCGTCGGACAGGTCCTGTTCGAGGATGCGCCGGGCGCGAACCGATGCGTCGACCTCCGCATCGAAAAGCCGATACTGGCCGCGCGCTTCGGTTTTGGCCCGGAGCAATGCCATGTCGGCCTGGCGGACCACCTCTTCCGGGTCGATGTCGCCGTCGGGCAGCATCGCAATGCCGATCGTGCAGGTGACCGTCAGCCGGCCGATCCCGAGAGCGAAGGGCTCGGCTACCGTAGCGCAAAGCCGCTCGGCGAGCCGCGCCGCACCATCGGGACTGGCGTCCTCCAGCAAAATGGCGAACTCGTCGGCGGAGAATCGAGCCAGCATCTCATGCTGGCGACAGGCCTGCAGCAGGCGGGCACCCACCTGGCGAATCAGTTCGTCCCCAACGAGATGCCCATAGGTGTCGTTCGCCTCGCGGAAGCGATCGAGGTTCAGGCACAATATGGCCGAAACCTTGCCGTCGCGCCGGTTGCGTCCCGCAACTTCGCGCAGCCGGCGGACGAACAGCGTGCGGTTGGGCATGCCCGTCAGCATGTCGTGAAAGGCGATATGCGTGGCGCGCGCCTCGCTCGCCATCAGGCCACGCGCCATGCGCCGGGTACGCCGATGGAGCGCGAACACCGAAAGGCATAGGAGCAGCAGCAACAGGAACAGCGGCCCCTTGAGACGGCCGAGCACGGCGGCACTGGGCCGCACCGGCTCCCAGCCGAGCGAGGCCACCGGCTTGCCCAGCGCGTCGGTCAGATCGATGCGGGCTTCGTCGGCATGGCCACCAAGCTCCTCTTTCCCTTCACGATAGTGCAGTCCCCGGATCAGAAAACGGACGGCAATGAGATCGAGAAAGGATCGGTCGAGGCGTCGCGTGACGAGCACCAGCGGCGCGGTTCTACCCAGCGGCCGGACATGCCCCAGGTCGGGGGATACGATCATCGCGATCAGCAGATGGACCTGCCCGTCGATCCGGGCCGCGCCGATCGCATAAGGCGGTGGCGAGGCTTGCCCGGCGGCCTTGCGACCCGGCGATGTCCGGCGCTCGCGTTCGGCTCGTCTCGCCTTGGCAATGACGGCCGCGACGGCCTCCTGGGATAGCGGCGGTGGGCGTAAGGATATCCCAGTGGCCACATGGCTGAAAATCGGGCGATCGGCGCGATCGAGGAGCGTCACCGTCTCGAAGCCCGCATTGTCCGTCAGATAGACACCGAGATTGTCGCGCGCCCATAGCGGATCGAAGTGATGGTCGAGGCGGTCGATCGCCTCATCCCATGCCAGCTGCGGCTGGATCGACGCGGCCAGTTCGGCAAAGCGCGAATCCACACCGTGCGACAATATGGCCTGTTCACGGGCGGCAGCGTCGCGGTCGACCTGGCCGATAAGCACCATGATCATGGCAGCCGCCGCAATCAGCACGACAAGCGCGGTCGCCGCAAGCGGGCGAGTAAAGTCGCCCGACTCGAACAGCCGCTCGCGGGGCATCGTGAATCGATCCGGCGTCATGTTCTGCTCATGACACAGCATAGGGAGAGCGTCGGCAATCGCTCAATGACCTATTACAGGTACAATTACGTGACAGTAACAGTGCGCTTGTTTCGCTGCGCCTTAACTTCGACTTTACCCGCATCGGCTACCTCATCGCATCCCCGGATCGGATTCTGCGGGATGTCCCGCCGGGGCTTGCGATGAAGAAGGATTCAAGCGGATGAGGCGGACTGGCCCGGCGGAACCGATCGGTTTGCCCCGTCTGCACGCCCTTTGCAGCGCGGCCCCCTGCGACCTTCGTCTAATGCACCATCTCGCCCGCCGCCCAGGACGCAGCGAGATCGCCAGCCTTAACCAATATCTTACCAAGTTCGGGCAGCGTGTCCGAACGATGTCCGAAGAACAGTCTCTTTCCGCAACCGATTCCCTCCATCGCTCTTCGTCGGCGGTCGTGGGTGAACGGCGGCGCGAAGGGGCGGTCGGGCACCGCATGCAATTCAGCCGTCGCGCCGGTCGGGGACATCGGGGTGTCGTCGACAGGACGGCGTTCCGGAGCGCGAGAAGCCTGCAGGAGTGGAAGTGATGACGCAAACACAAGGCTCGGGGCCGACTGTGATCGCCTTGGCGCCGGTCATAGATCGCAGCGCAGTGGTGCAGCACCTTGACGAGCTGCGGGCAGCCTTCGCGGTTGGCCAGCCGATCGAAATCGGCTGCGGCGAGGTGCAGCAGATCGGTCAGGCGGGTCTCCAGCTGCTTGCCAGTGCGGTGCGGACCTGCCGCGAACGCGACATCGCCATCAGCTTCAAGGACTGCAGGGGCATCGAACCGGTGATCCGCCTCGCGGGCCTTGCAGACATGTTCATCGACCAAACGAATAGCGCGGGGACCAGCGCATGAAGATCGAGGAAATCCAGGACATCTTCTTCCAGGAGTGCGACGAAGGGCTCGGCCATGCCGAGACCGGACTGCTCGCCCTGCAATCCGGAAGCGGTGACGACGAAACCATCAACACAATCTTCCGTGCGGTCCACTCGATCAAGGGCGGCGCCGGTGCCTTCGGTTTTTCGGCGCTGCAGAATTTCACCCACCATTTCGAGACCTTGCTCGATCAGGTGCGCAGCGGCGAGCGCGCCCTGACGCCGGATCTCGTGTCGCTGCTGCTGGCCGCCTTCGACACGCTGGCCGACCATGTCGGCGCCATTCGCGGCGAAAAGCCGATGCCGGAAGACAGCGCGGTCCTTGCCCAGTTGCAGGCGGTCGTCTCCGGCGCGGAAGTCGAGGCTGCTGCGCCGGCCGACAATTCGGGCGACTCGCTCGGCTTCGATCTCGATGCGATGATCGGAGCGATCGAAGACAGCATGGCGCCCGCCGAGGATTGGGAGAAGGGTCCCGCCGACGAAGCGCCCACGGCCGTCGCCGAAGAGGCGCCTGCCGCCGAGGGGGCGGAAGAGCTTACGAATCTCTATGTCCGTCCGCTCGACGGGGCGCTCGCCAATGGCGGCGAACCGCTGCTTCTGATCCGCGAACTGGTCGACCTCGGTGCGACCGTGCGCTCGGCTGACCTCTCTTCGATCCCGACGATCGAGCAGTTCGACCCCGGCAAGGCCTATATCGGCTGGCATGCGACAATTCCGTCCAGCGTCCAGAGGTCGGACATCGAGGAGATCTTCGAATTCGTCTCCGACTGCTGCCAGCTGTCGTTCGACAAGACCGGCCCCGACGCCGCCGAAGGCAGTCAGGACGAGCCGGTCGCCGAGGCGACCGTCAGCGCAGAAGTCACCGACGCGGCGGACGAGAACAGCGCTCCAGTCGCCCAGGCGTTCGTCGAGGTCATCCCGGTCGAGGCGACTCCGGCCGTCGCCGCAGTCCCCGCGCCGGCGCCAAAGAGCGCAGCCCCCGCTCCTGCTCCGGCAGTCAAGCCGGCTGCGGACGCTGCGGCCGATGCCGACAAGGCCGGCGCGATGGCGCAGGCCGTCGGCGTCACGCCGACGATCCGCGTCGACCTGGAAAAGCTCGACCGGCTGGTCAATCTGGTCGGCGAACTCGTCATCACCCAGTCGATGCTCGCCCAGCGCCTGCTCGACTGCGGCCTTTCGCATATCAGCGAGCTGGTCGATCTCGACCATCTGACCCGCGAATTGCAGGACAGCGCGATGTCGATCCGCGCGCAGCCGATCCGCTCGGTCTTCGGCCGCGTACCGCGTATCGTGCGCGAACTGCAGGCAAGCACCGGAAAGCGCGTCGTCCTCGAACTCGAGGGCGAATCGACCGAACTCGACAAGACCGTCGTCGAGCGGATCGGCGATCCGCTCACTCACCTCATCCGCAACGCCGTCGACCACGGCCTGGAAACACCCGAGGAGCGCCTTGCCGCCGGCAAGCAGCCCGAGGGCCGGATCAAGCTTTCCGCCGAACATCGCTCGGGCCGCATCCTGATCAGCGTGTCCGACGACGGCAAGGGCATCGACCGCGAGCGCGTACTGGCCAAGGCGATCGAGCGCGGGCTCGTGAGCCCAGACGCCAAGCTGTCGAACGAAGAGATCGACAATCTGATCTTCGCGGCTGGCTTCTCGACCGCGCAGACCGTGTCGAACATCTCCGGCCGCGGCGTCGGCATGGATGTGGTGCGGCGGAACATCAGCGCGCTGGGCGGCAGGATCACCATTTCCTCGCGCCCTGGCGAAGGCTCTACCTTCACCATGGCGCTGCCGCTGACGCTCGCCATTCTCGACGGCATGATCGTCACGGTGGGCCAGCAGACCTTCGTGCTGCCGCTGAACCACATCGTCGAAACGCTGCGGCCGCGCGCCGACATCGTGAAGTCGATCGGCGCGGGCCAGTCGATGCTCAACGTCCGCGGCCACTGGCTGCCGGTGCTGTCGGTCGGCCGTGAACTTTCGGTCCCCGGTTCCCGATCGGAACCTACCGATGCGGTCCTGATCGTCGTCGAATCCGAGGAAACCGGTCGACGGGTCCTGATGGTCGACGAGATCCTCGACCAGCGACAGGTGGTCATCAAGAGCCTCGAATCGAACTATGGTCGGGTCGACGGCATCGCGGGCGCCACCATCCTGGGCGACGGGCGCGTCGCGCTGATCCTCGACGTCGAGGCGATCACCTCGACGATCAAGCATCAGCCCGAACCCGCCCGGAGCCTCGCTGCATGACGCAGTTCGACGCTCAGATCGCTTCGACCGGAACCGAACTTCCCTATACGAAGGCGGATTTCCAGGCGATCGCGAAGATGGTCCACGCGCATGCCGGCATCTGCCTGCCCGACGGCAAGGCCATGCTGGTCTACTCGCGGCTGTCCAAGCTGCTCCGCGAAACCGGGCAGCGCAGCTTCGCCGACTATGTCGAGATGATCACCCATGACGCCCCGGAGCGCGCCCGTGCGATCGAGGCGTTGACCACCAACCACACGAAGTTCTTCCGCGAGGATCACCACTTCAACCATTTCGAGCAGGAGGTGCGGCCGGACATGATTGCCCGGCTGCGGCGGGGCGAGCGCGTCAGGATGTGGTCCTCCGCCTCATCGAGCGGCGAGGAGATCTACTCGCTGGCGATGGTCCTGCTCGGCAGCGACCGCGGCCAGGGGCGCCAGCTGCTCCAGACCGACGTCGCGCTGCTGGCAACCGATCTGTCGCAGAATGTGCTCAACATCGGTGAGGCAGGCGTCTACCCGACCTCCGCCACGACCGACATTCCGCGGCGCTATTTCGACAGTTGGACCGAGAAGGTCGGCGACGACGTCCGCATTCTCAAGGAAGTCCGCGACCTGGTCCGGTTCAGGAAACTGAACCTGCTGAATCCCTGGCCGATCAAGGGGCAGTTCGACGTCATCTTCTGCCGGAACGTGATGATCTATTTCGATGAGCCGACCAAGGAGACGCTGCTCTCCCGGCTGACCGAACAGCTCGCGCCCGGTGGCCATCTCTACATCGGTCATTCCGAGAGGCTCATCGGCGATTGCACCGCCCGTTACGCCTCGATCGGCCAGACCATCTATCGAAAGATCCGCTGATGAGCGTTCGCTGTCTCATAGTCGACGACTCGCCGATGATGCGGGCCCTGCTGACGGGCCTGCTCGGCCGGGATCCCGGCATCGAAGTGATCGGAACCGCGCCGAACGCCCAGTCGGCGCGCGAAATGATCAAGGAACTCAACCCGGACGTCATCACGCTGGACATCGAGATGCCCGGCATGAACGGTCTCGACTTCCTCGAGAAGCTGATGCGCCTGCGCCCGACGCCGGTGGTGATGTGCTCGACGTTGACGACCAAGGGCGCCGAGGCGACCCTCCGTGCGCTCGAAATCGGGGCAGTCGACTGCTACGCCAAGCCCGAGCGCCCGCTGCAGGAATTGCTGGCGATCGACGACGGCAATCTCGCCAATATGGTCAAGCAGGCCGCGCGCAGCCGCCGCCGTTCGCCGCAGTTGCACCAGCAGGCGGCGCCGCCGACCGACTATCGCTGCAACGAGAGGATCGTCGGCATCGGCGCCTCCACCGGCGGCGTCGAGGCGCTGACCACTTTGCTCAGCGAATATCCCAAGAACTGCCCGCCGACGATCGTGGTGCAGCATATGCCTGCCACCTTCACCGCCTCCTTCGCGGCGCGGCTCGACCGGCTCTGCGCGGCCGAAGTCGTCGAGGCGACGAGCGGCGCGCCGCTGGTTCCGGGACGCGTCTATATCGCGCCGGGCGGGCTTTCGCACCTTATGGTGGGCAACGGTACTCATCCGATCTGTCGCCTCGTCGCCGCCGATCCCGTGTCTGGGCACCGCCCCTCGGTCGACGTGATGTTCCGCTCGCTGGCACAGAGCTTCGGCGACCGCGCGGTAGGCGTGATCCTGACCGGCATGGGACGCGACGGCGCCGCCGGCCTCCACGAGATGCGACAGGCGGGCGCCCGGACCATCGGTCAGGACGAAGCCACCTGCGTCGTTTACGGCATGCCGCGCGCAGCGGCCGAGATGGGCGGCTGCGAAGCCGTGCTGCCCCTCGAGCGCATCGGCAAGAAGGTTCTCGATCTATGCAGCATCTGACGAGCGAATCGATCCGCGACCGCGTCAACGTCATCCAGGGGACCAACTTCGTCACCGCCGATCCCAAGATCGTGCTGACGACGGTTCTGGGCAGCTGCGTCGCCTGCTGCCTGTTCGACCCTCATGCGAAAGTCGGAGGGATGAACCATTTTTTGCTCGCGCAGCCCCGCGAAGGGATGCGCAGCGACAACACCGAAGCGGAACGCTACGGCCTGTTCGCGATGGAGCTTCTCGTCAACGAGATGCTCAAGGCCGGCGCCACCCGCAGCACCTTGCGCGCCCACCTGTACGGCGGCGCGAACATGCATGCCGGCATGCAGGCGATCGGGACGAGCAACGCCCGGTTCGCCGAGGAATTCCTGGCACGCGACCGCATACCGCTGGCCCATAGGGACCTCGGCGGAACGCAGGCGCGGCGGGTCGAATTCCGCGCCGCGATGGGGCAGGCGCGCTGTCGTCTGGTCGAGGCCGAGGTGCCGGTCGAAGTGCGGCGGCCCGCAGTCGTACAAGATCAAGGTGAGGTTGAACTTTTTTAACCGGATATGGTCCATAACGTCCGGGATACGCCACTCAGTGGGCCCGGCGGAACGGGAAAGGATGAAGCGATGTCCAAAACGATTTTGACGGTTGATGACTCGCCCAGCATGCGCATGCTCCTGCGCAGCACGCTCGTCGAGCAGGGGCATGACGTGCACGAGGCAGAAGACGGCATCGCCGCGCTCGAGTGGTTGTCCACGAACGAGAAGCCTGATCTGATGATCACCGATATCAACATGCCGCGCATGGATGGTTTCGGTCTCGTCGAGGCGGTGCGCGCCAAGTCGGTCCACCGCGATATGCCGATCCTGGTCCTCACGACCGAGAGCTCGGACGAGAAGAAGGCCCGCGCCCGTGCGGCGGGTGCCACCGCCTGGATCGTCAAGCCCTTCAACCCGGTGAAGCTCGCCTCGGCGATTCGCCGCGTGACCGTCTGATCGGTCTCCCTCCTCAGCGAGAAAGGAAATCCAGATGAGCCGTCAATTCATCACCTTCCAGATCGGCGAGCAGTATCTCGGCGTCGATATCATGGCGATTCGCGAGATTCGCGCCTGGACGCCCACGACCATGCTGCCGCATGTCCCGTCGCACGTGCGCGGCGTCGTCAACCTGCGCGGCACCGTGCTCCCCGTGATCGACCTCGCCGCCCGCCTCGGCTGGGGCCTGACCGACCCCACTGCCCGCCACGTGATCATCGTGGTGCGCATCAACGACCAGCTCCAGGGCCTGATCGTCGACGCGGTGAACGACATTGTCACGATCGACGAGTCGGCGCTGCAGCCGCCGCCGAGCCTGAGCGACAACGAAGCTTCGGAATGCCTCGACGGCATCGCCTCGGTCGAAGACCGTATGGTGATGATCCTCGCGCTCGATCGCCTGTCGATCGATGTGCCCGTCGGCCAGATCGCCGAGGCTGCCTGACAACTTCGAATACCCAGGAATTGATGATGGAAACCGCCCGTGTTCTGATTGTTGACGACTCGCTGACGATGCGGGCGCTGTTCAGCGGGGTGCTGGAGCGCGCGCGGGGGATCGAAGTCGTGGGCATGGCAGCCAATGCCGACGAAGCCCGCGAGATGATGATCCGGCTCAAACCGAGCGTGATCACCCTGGACGTCGAAATGCCGGGGATGAGCGGTATCGAGTTTCTCGAGGAGATCATGCGCGAGCGGCCGACACCGGTCGTGATGCTCTCCACACTGACCCAGAAGGGCGCCGAGATTTCGTTCAAGGCTCTCGAACTGGGCGCGGTGGACTGCTTTCCCAAGCCGAAGAGCGCGACGCCGGAGGAGTTCAACGCCCTGGCGCCGAAGCTCGCCGCGCTGGTGATCGCCGCGTCGAGCGGCGGCGTGAAGAAGGCCAAGCCGGCGACCAAGCCGGCGGCGCATGACGCGTTCGACTGGAACGGCAAGATGGTGGCGATGAGCACATCGACGGGCGGTGTCGATGCGCTGATCAATCTGCTGCCGACTTTCCCGGCCAATTGCCCCCCGACCGTCATCTGCCTGCCGATCGATCCGGGCTTCATCGACCCGCTGGTCAAGCGCCTCAAGGCCGCCTGCCAGGCACAGATCATGCTCGCCGAGGATGGCCAGCCGCTGAAGCAGGGCCATATCTACCTCGCCACCGACCTGGGCTCGCACGCGGTCATCGATCGCTGGCCCGATCCTTCGCTGCGCCTGCTGCGCTCGGATCCGGTCGGCGGTTCGCGCCCCTCGGCCAGCCTGTTGTTCGCGACGGTCGCCAAGACCGCCGGGGCCAACGCGGTCGGCTGCATCCTCACGGGCCTGGGTACCGACGGCGCGGCTGGCCTCAAGGCGCTGCGCGCGGCGGGTGGCTATGCCATCGCCGAAGACGCATCGACTTGCGTGGTCGATCAGGCTCCTTCGGCGGCCCGCGCGGCGGGAGCCGTCGATGTCAGCCTCCCCCTTGGTGACATCGCGGCCGCCATATTGAACAGCTGCCGTCTGGTACGGGACGCAGCATGACGAGAGAGGTCATGCCATGACGATAATCGGACAGAATGACGTACTGGCCATGCTGGCCAGCGAACTCGATGCCGCTCAGGTGCAGCTCGAAAAGCTCGGCATGGTCCTGATCGCGGATCCCAAGACCGCGACGCAGCACATCCGCGAACTGCAGTCGCTCGACCATGTCAGCCAGCGCTGTGCCTCGGTCGCGACGATCCTCCGCTCGCAGGACATCCGCGCGGCCAGCTATGCGGCGACGCTCGAGAGCATCACCGCCCGGCTTCACCACGCCAGCGGTTCGCTGGCTCAGGACGAGCCTTCGGACTCGGGCGACGTCGACTGGTACAACTGAGCCCGGTCAGGCAGCGGACGGCCGAAGGTTCAGATCGATCTTCGGCCGTGTTCCGCTAGACTGCAGCCATGCCGAAGATGGTTCGCAAGGGTGACCTGCCCACCAAGATCTGCACGAGTTGCGGTCGACCCTTTGCCTGGCGGAAGAAATGGGAGCGCGACTGGGAGTCGGTGCTCTATTGCTCCGACCGCTGCCGCTCAGCCAAGCCCGGCAAGAAATGACTCCGCCTCACGCATGATCGTCTCACGCCGTCCGGCGTCGAACCCATCCCACAGATCGACCATCCGCCGCATCCGAGGATTGCCGCGCAGTCTGTCCCGGTGCGTACCGATGAAGCGCCAGTAGAGCAGATTGAAAGGGCAGGCCTTCGGCCCGGTCTTCGCCTTCACGTCATAATGGCAGCCGCCGCAATAGTCCGACATGCGGTCGATATAGGCGCCGCTGGCCGCATAAGGCTTGGACGCCAGCAGCCCACCATCGGCGAACTGGCTCATGCCCACCGTGTTGGGCAGTTCGACCCATTCATAGGCATCGGCATAGACGATCAGATACCACTCCTCGACGCTGGCGGGATCGAGACCCGCAACCAGAGCGAAATTGCCTGTCACCATCAG
>JAIYAJ010000168.1 GCA_027489105.1 Zymomonas sp.
AAGGTCGAGGCGCCCGAGGGTGACCTTATGCGCGGGCTCGGCGGCGCATCGCGGACCGGCCAGCACTCGGGGACTTACCTCCACCTCAACCGAGGCAAGCGGAACATCAGCCTGGATCTGAAGAAGCCTGGCGCGCGCGATGTCATGGCCCGCCTGCTGGAATGGGCCGATGTGGTAGTGGCCAACATGCGCCCGCATGCGCTGGAACGCCTGGGGCTGGATGCAGCCTCCGTGCGCGCGCGCCATCCGAACACCATCCACTGCCTCATCACGGGCTATGGTACGGATGGGCCCTATGCCGGCCGCCCCACCTACGACAGCGTGGTGCAGGGCGCGAGCGGTGTTGCTGGCCTGTTCGGCGCACGCGATGGCGAGCCGTCCTACGTTCCCATGGTGGTTTGCGACCACGTGGTCGGCGAAATCGCGGCAGGCCCCATCCTCGCCGCGGTGATCAGGCGCAATGCCGGCGCGGGCGGCAGCAGCATCGAAGTCCCGATGTTCGAGACCATGGCCGCCTTCGTGCTGCAGGAGCACCTGGCCCAGCAGAGCTTCGATCCCCCGGTCGGGCCTGCCGGCGACCAACGTCTCCTGAACCCTCGCAACAAGCCCCTGCGCACGGCTGATGGCTGGATCTCGGTCACCATCAACACCGATCCACAGGTACGGGCCTTCCTGCGCGCGGTGGCGAGGGAGGATCTCCTGGAGGACGAGCGCTTCGCGACCGTCGCCGCGCGTGCACGGAACGTACAGGAATGGTTCGAGGTCCGCGGTGCCGGGCTGTCCGGCAAGACCACGCGGGAATGGCTCGCGATCTTCGGGGCCGCCGACATCGCGGCGATGCCCTGCCATACGCTGGAGAGCCTGAGCGATGACCCCCACCTGGCCGCCGTCGGTCTCATGTCACCCGAGCGCCATCCAACAGAGGGCGCGGTCACGGCCATTCGCTCCACCATTCGCCAGGAGGGCGCCTATCCCGATCCTGGCGCCTTCGCGCAACCGCGGGGTTGGGAGACCAGGGCGATCCTGGAGGGGATAGGCATCGACGCAGACGAGATCGCAGCGCTGCTGGACAGCGGCGCCGCCATTCAGGTTCCGCGGCCATGGTGAACCGACCGCCGGGCACGCGAAGCACCGACGAGCGTGCTTTGGGAGGAAAGCGCTATCGATGAGCTTCGGAATGCCCGGCCTGAGCACCGGGACCACATGTCACCCTCAACCAGAGGAAACGATATCATGAAACTCACGCGACGCAGCTTCATGCAGGCGGCACCGGCGCTGCCGGCTACTCTGCTCTTGCCTAAGGCCGCTTCCGGCCAGACCTCCGCAAGGCCTATCCGCTGGCTGGTCGGTTTCCCGGCGGGCAGCGGTACAGACGTCAGCGTCCGCATCATCGCGGAAGTTGCCGGCAGGATCCTCGGCCAGACCTTTGTCGTCGAGAACCGTCCCGGTGCTTCGGGCACGCTCGCCGCTGCGGCGTTGCGCAGCTTTCCTGCCGATGGCAACACAATCTACAGCATGGAGATGGGGGCATATTCCCTGGCCCCGCATTTCCTGCCGTCGCTCGGCTATGATTCGGTCCGGGACTTCCGGATGGTGAGCACCCTCGTCGTCATACCCATGGTCCTGATGGTGCCGACGTCGCTGAACGTGTCCACGGTCAGCGAGTTCGTAAACCTGCTCAAGGCTCACGGCCCGAACCACTTCCAGTTCGGTAGTTCCGGGGCGGGCAGCATCACACACGTCACCATGGCCGCCTTCCTTCGCGAGGCTGGCGTCAGCATGGAGCACGTGCCGTACCGAGGCACGACGTTCACCGTGACCGACCTGGCCGCGGGTCGCATCGCTGCCGGATTCACCGATGCAAACACCCCGTTCCCCTTCATGCAGACCGGGCAACTCAAGATGATTGCCGTGGCCATGCCGGATCGGCTGGCAGCACAACCCACCGTTCCCACGCTTCGTGAGGCGGGCATGGCGCTCGACCTGCCGTATTGGCAGGGGGTGGCGGTGCTGCGCGCCACGCCGGACGCGATGGTGAATCGGATCAATGATGCCTTGAACCGCGCCATCAGCGACCCCCAGGTCATCTCGAAACTGGCCGAGATTGGCATGTTGACGGCCGCGCCCAGGGCGCCGGAAGCGGCGGATGAGTTCGCGAGAAACGGGTTCACCGCCGTTCGCGACAAGCTCCGGGAACTCGGTCTGGAAACGCAGTAGGTCCGCGCGTTTCGGAAGGCCGTGGTGCACGCGCCTGGGGATGCACGACATCCGGAACCGCGGGCGCGGCACGAAAACCGTCTCGAACGACGCCGGCTGCACGGCGGATGGGTTCGGGACACGCCCGGCGCCAAGGCGTAGTCGCCGGGCTCCCCCAACGGACGCCGTCATCACGCGGTGCAGCGATCCGAAGCTCAATAGTATGGAGACGCCTGTGTCAGGCACGAGACTTGAGAACAAGGTTGCCATCATAACGGGTGGCGCCGGCGGCATAGGCTCCGCCGCCGGCCGGATCTTTTGCAATGAGGGCGCGAAGGTCGCGCTCATCGACCGGGACCCGGATGTCATCGATGCGGCGGTCGAGGGCAT
>JAIYAJ010000487.1 GCA_027489105.1 Zymomonas sp.
CGCGCGGGCCGACACCAGGACGCCGGTGCGCATCGCGCTGGTCGCGATGCTCGTGAACCTCGTCCTCAACCTCGTACTGATCTGGCCGCTCGCGCATGTCGGGCTGGCCGTGTCCACCGCGATCTCGGCGTGGGTGAACGCCGGGCTGCTCTATGTGACGCTGCGCCGGCGCGACCATTTCGCGGTGGACGATCGCCTGCGCCGCACGGGCATCCGGCTGATCGCCGCGACGCTCGCCATGGCCGCCCTGCTGTTCTTTCTGAACCCCTGGATCGATCCCTGGACCGGTCGCAGCCTGCTCGAACGCAGCGTGGCGCTGGCCGTGATGATCGCCGCGGCAGCCATCGTCTATTTCGGTCTGGTCTTCGGTCTGGGCGCCTATTCCGTCGCCACGCTGAAGGGGCAGTTGCGCCGCCGTCGATAAGGTCGGCGGGACGGCACGCTTGACTCGGTCGGGCGTCGCCCCAATAGCCCGGCTATCATGACCCACAAGCGCACAGTCTCGGGCATCCAGCCCACCGGCAACCTTCACCTCGGCAATTATCTCGGCGCGATCAAGCGCTGGGTGCAGATGCAGGACGAGGGCGAATGCCTGTTCTTCCTGGCGGACCTGCATGCGATCACCGTGCACAACGACCCGGCGACACTCGCCTCCAACATCCGCGAGATGGCGGCGGCGCTGGTCGCGTGCGGCATCGATCCCGACAAGGCGATCCTGTTCCGCCAGCGTGACGTGCCTGCCCATGCCGAGCTGTGCTGGCTGCTCAACGGCACCGCCCGCATCGGCTGGCTGAATCGCATGACCCAGTTCAAGGAGAAGTCGGGCAAGAACCGCGAGGGCGCCTCGATCGGTCTCTACGCCTATCCGGTGCTGCAGGCGGCCGACGTGCTGCTCTATCAGGCGACCCATGTTCCGGTCGGCGAAGACCAGAAGCAGCATCTCGAACTGGCGCGCGACATCGCCACCAAGTTCAACACCGACTTCGGGGTCGAACTGTTTACCCTGCCCGAGCCCGTCATCGGCGGCCCGGCCGCGCGCGTGATGAGCCTGCGCGACGGATCGTCGAAGATGTCGAAGTCCGATCCGTCGGACATGAGCCGCATCAACCTGACCGACGATGCCGAGACGATCATGTCCAAGGTTCGCAAGGCGAAGACCGATCCCGAGCCGCTGCCCGACACGGTCGAAGGGCTGGAAGGCCGGCCCGAGGCGCGCAACCTCGTCGGCATCTACGCCGCCATGACCGACATGACCCCGGCGGAAGTGCTGGCACAGTTCGGCGGCCAGGGTTTCGGCGCGTTCAAGCCGGCACTGGGCGAAATGCTCGTCGAGAAGCTGGGACCGATCGCCGAGCGGCTGCGCGCGCTGAAGGCTAATCCGGCAGAGGTCGACGCGATTCTCGCCAAGGGGGCGGAGAAGGCCCGCACCCTGGCTTCGCCGACGCTCGCCAGCGCTTATCGGGCAATGGGCCTTTAACGATCAGCGGGAGGGCGCCCTACCAGCGCCCTCCGCACGTCAGGCCTTTGCGGCCGCTGTCTTCGCCGGAGCCTTTTTGGCGGCCGGCTTCTTTTCCGTAGCCGCCTTCTTGGGAGCAGCAGCCTTCTTCGGCGCGGCCTTCTTCTTGCCCTTGGCCGGCGGCCCCTTGGCGGCGCGCGCAGCCAGCAGTTCCAGTGCCGCCTCCAGCGTCATCTCGTCGGGATTCGCGGTTTTCGGCAGCGTCGCATTGGTCTCGCCGTCGGTCACATAGGGACCGAAGCGGCCCGCCATCAGCTTGACCTCGGCATTGGTCACCGGGCTGGTACCGAACTGTTTGAGCGGCTCGGCCTTGCCGCGCTGACGACCGCCGCCGGCTGCGGCCTCGGCCAGCTTGACGACCGCAGCGTTCATGCCGGTCTCGAACACCTCCGCCGTCGAGGCGAGGCGCGCATATTTGCCGTTGTGCGCCAGATAGGGACCGAAGCGACCGATCGAGGCGGTGATCGGTTCGCTGGTTTCGGGATGCGGCCCGATCAGGCGCGGCAGCGAGAGCAGCTTGAGCGCCCACTCCATGTCGAGCGCATCGGTGCCCACATCCTTCGGGATAGAGGACCGTTTGGCATCCTTGCCGTCGCCGAGCTGGATATAGGGACCGAAACGGCCCGCGCGGCGTGAGACCTCGAGCCCGCTCTCGGGATCGGTCCCGAGCACGACCGGGCCGCTATCGGCGCCCGCATCCTCGGCACCGGCCTGGGCGAAGCGACGCGTATATTTGCACTCCGGATAGTTGGAGCAGGCGATGAATGCTCCGAAGCGCCCGCCGCGCAGCGACAGCCGGCCCGCATCGCACGCCGGACATTGGCGGGGATCGCCGCCATCTTCCTTTTCCGGGAACAGATAGGGCGCCAGGAACTCGTCCAGCGCGGCCGTCACCTCGGACGGCTTCTGGTCCATCACCTCGACGGTCTTCGGCTTGAAGTCCTTCCAGAAGGCCTCCAGCACCGCCTGCCAGCCGGCGCGACCGCCCGAGACGTCGTCGAGGCTCTCCTCGAGATGGGCGGTATAGTCGTAGCTGACATAGCGCTCGAAGAAGCGCTCGAGAAAGCTGGTCACCAGCCGCCCGCTCTCGCTCGGCTGAAAGCGGTTCTTCTCGACCGTCACATATTCGCGGTCCTTGAGCGTCTGCAGGATCGAGGCATAGGTGGAGGGGCGCCCGATGCCGAGCTCCTCCATCTTCTTGACCAGGCTCGCTTCCGAATAGCGCGGCGGCGGCTGGGTGAAATGCTGCTCCGAATTGACCTTCTTCTTGGCCGGCGCATCGCCCTCCTTCATGCGGGGCAGGCGGCGGCTCTCGTCATCGGCCTCGTCGTCGCGACCTTCCTCGTAAAGCGCCAGATAGCCGGGAAAGAGGACGACCTGGCCGGTCGCGCGGATCGCGTGCTGGCCGGTGCCGTCGGTCATGTCGACCGTGGTCCGCTCCAGCCGCGCCGACGCCATCTGGCTGGCGAGCGCGCGCTTGAAGATCAGATCGTAGAGCCGGCCATGGTCGCCGCTGCCGGCACGATCGCGCGAGAAGTCGGTCGGGCGGATCGCTTCATGCGCTTCCTGCGCATTCTTCGCCTTGGCGGTGTACTGGCGCGGCTTGTCGGGCACGTAGGACGCATCATAGCGATTGGCGATCGCGCCGCGCGCAGCGGTGATGGCGCTGCCGTCCATCTGGACGCCGTCGGTCCGCATATAGGTGATGGCGCCATCCTCGTACAGCGCCTGCGCCAGCCGCATCGTGTGGCTGGCCGAGAAGCCGAGCTTTCGCGCGGCCTCCTGCTGGAGGGTCGAGGTCGTGAAAGGCGGCGGCGGGTTGCGCGTCAGCGGCTTGGTCTCGACCGTTGCGACCGAGAAGCGCCCCGCCTCGACATCGGCCTTGGCTGCGCCGGCGTCCTTGCCGTTGCCGATCGTCAGCCGGTCGATCTTCTGCCCCTTCCAGCGCACGAGGCGCGCGATGAAGGGGATGCCGTCATGCTCCATGTCGGCGGTGATCGACCAATATTCCTGCGGGCGGAAAAGCTCGATCTCGCGCTCGCGGTCGACGACAAGACGCAGCGCCACCGACTGCACGCGTCCGGCGGACTTGGCGCCGGGCAATTTGCGCCACAGCACCGGCGACAGCGTGAACCCGACCAGATAATCGAGCGCGCGGCGCGCCCGATAGGCATCGATCAGATCCTCGTCGAGTTCGCGGGGATTGGCCATCGCCTCGGTGACGGCAGGCTTGGTGATCGCGTTGAACGTCACGCGCTGGACGGTCTTCGGCAGGGCGCGGCGCTTGCCGAGCACCTCCTTCACATGCCAGCTGATCGCCTCGCCCTCGCGATCGGGGTCGGTCGCGAGGATCAGGACATCGGCGTTCTTCGCCTCGTCGGCGATCGCCTTCAGCTGCCGCGTCTTGTCGGCATAGGCCTCCCATTCCATCTCGAAGCCATTGTCTGGATCGACAGAGCCATCCTTGGCCGGAAGATCGCGGACATGTCCGTAGGAGGCGAGGACGCGGTGACCCGGACCGAGATATTTTTCGATGGTCTTGGCCTTGGCGGGCGATTCTACGACGACGAGCTTCATGGCGGTTACAGGCATTCCTTTTCGGAGCGCATAGACTGGCGGCCTACGCACGCGTACACGTACGAAGGTGGCTAGACGCTTCGTCCCTCGTCAAGGGTGGGCATCCCGGAACTGTCACGCGGTCAGGCTGACCTTGCCCCCGGCATGGCGTTCGAGCCGACCGGCCAGTTCCAGATCGAGCAGCACCACCTGAACCGCAGGCGCCGGGGCGCCGCACAGGCGGATGAGCTCATCGACCGGCAGCGGGACCGGGCCGAGCAGTCCCAGCACCGCGTCGCGATCCCCGTCGGCGATCTCCCGTGGGGGGCTCGACGCGAACAATGGCAAAGGCGGCACCGACACGCCACCGATCGGCGACAGCGACTCGATGATGTCGTCGGCCGACTGCACCAGCGTCGCGCCCTCGCGGATCAGCAGATTACAGCCCTGCGCGCGCGGATCGAGCGGCGAACCCGGCACCGCCATCACCTCACGGCCGAACTCTCCGGCGAGGCGCGCGGTGATCAGCGATCCCGACTTGGGGGCGGCCTCCACCACTACGGTCCCCACGGCGAGGCCCGCGATGATCCGGTTGCGGTGCGGAAAGTGCCGCGCACGCGGCTCGACGCCGGGCGGCTGTTCGGCGATCAGCAGGCCGCGCTCGGCGATCTCCGCCTGGAGACGGTCATTCTCGGGCGGACAGACGATGTCGCTGCCACCGGCGATCACGGCGGCGGTACCCTGCTCGAGCGACCCGACATGCGCCGCCGTGTCGATTCCCCGCGCAAGCCCCGAGACGACCAGCCATCCCCTGGACGAAAGTTCATGCGCCAGCATCCGGGCGAAGCGCATCGCGGCCCCGCTGGCATTGCGTGCGCCCACCATCGCCACCGCGCGGCGCTGGAGCAGGGCCGGATCGCCGCGAAGGACCAGCATGGCGGGCGCACCATCGCAGCGATCGAGCCAGGCCGGATAGAGCGGCTCGCCGCGAAACAGCTGCCGGGCCCCGATCCGCTCGACCTGCTCCATCTCGCGCAGGGCAGAAGCCGCATCGGCGATCGGCGGCATCGCACCGCCATTGCGCCGGACGAGATCGGGCAGCGCCTCGATCGCGGCGAGAGCGTTGCCGAAACGGGCAATCAACTGGGCATGCGCGACCGGGCCGACGCGCGGTGTCCGGATCAGGCGGAGCCGGGCCAGCCGCTCGTCATGATCATACCCGCCGGACAGATCAGCTGCTCCCGACCTTGGGCTCGGTGCCGTCGAGCAGACGGGCGATATTGCCGCGATGCTTCCACACCACCAGCAGCGTCATGGCGAGCATCACCAGCACCGCGTCCGACTGACCGCCTACCGCAGCTGCGATCGGCGCTGCGACCGCGCCCGACAGGCCACCGACCGAGGACCGCCGGCTGACCGCGAGCATGGCGAGCCACACCAGCGCGAAAGCCAGACCCGCCGGCCACCAGATGGCGAGCGAAACGCCGAGCATCGTCGCGACGCCCTTGCCGCCGGCGAATTTCAGCCAGACCGGATAGAGATGCCCCAGAAAAGCTGCCCCGCCAGCCCATAGAGCGGCCTCCGGCTGGATCGCAGCAGCGATCAGCACCGCAACCGCGCCCTTGCCGCCGTCGAGCAGGAGGGTCGCAGCCGCCAGTCCCTTGCGGCCGGTGCGCAGCACGTTGGTGGCGCCGATGTTGCCCGAACCGATCTGGCGGAGATCCCCGGCTCCGCCCAGCCGCGTGAGCACGACGCCGAACGGGATGGAGCCGAGAAGATAGCCGCCCAACAGCAGCAACAAGGTCGTCGTCGAAAGCATCTAGGAACCTGTTCCCCCACATGGTTTGTCCGCAGCATAGTCGATGAGGGTGACGGCGCAACCGATGCGGCGGGCTTACCCCGTTGCGATGGCCGGCTGCGCCCCTTAAGTGGAGCGCGATGGCCGATGAACGCCCGATCCTCATGTTCGATTCCGGGGTGGGCGGACTGTCCGTGCTCGCCCCGACCCGCGCGCTCCTCCCGCAGGCTTCCTATGTCTATGTCGCCGACAATGGCGGCTTTCCCTATGGCATAAGAAGCGAGGCAGAGATCGCGGCGCGCGTTCCCGCACTGCTCGGCCGACTGGTCGAACGCTATCGTCCGCGCCTCGTCACGATCGCCTGCAATACTGCCTCCACCATCGCGCTTGCGGCGGTCCGATCGGCGCTCGACCTTCCGGTCGTTGGCACGGTGCCCGCGATCAAGCCCGCGGCGGAGCAGTCGCTGAGCCGGGCCTTCGGCGTGCTCGGCACCGATGCAACCGTGCGCCAGCCCTATGTCGACGACCTGTCGGCCCGCTTCGCTTCGGACTGTCTGGTCCTGCGCCACGGATCCGCGAAGCTGGTGCAACTGGCCGAAGCCAAGCTGCGCGGCGAGCCAACCGATCCCGCCGACTATCGGGCGGTGCTGGCGGGACTGCTCGACCAGCCCGGCGGCGACCGGATCGACACCATCGTGCTGGCCTGCACCCATTTCCCGCTGGTGGCCGAGGAACTCGCGGCCGCCGCGCCGCGCCCGCTGCGCTTCGTCGACGGCGGACCCGGCATCGCCCGGCGGGTTGCGCATCTGACGGAGGGGCAGGCCTGGCCCGATACACCCTCGGGCGAGGCGGTGTTCACCGCACCGATCGAGCCATCGGCGGCGTTGCGCTCGGCGCTGGCCGATCGGGGGCTCGACCGCATCTCGATCCTGTGATCGAGAATGCGCGCCTCTGTGATCGGGAATATTAGGAATTGTTCGCACTGGTATTTGCTCGCCCATCACCGTAAAAGGCAGCGTGATTAGCCCTTTGGCGAAGGCCGGGGCGCTGGGGAGCAGGGCTCTTGGATTATCAGCGCGTATTCACCCAGGCGATCGACCGTCTGCATGCGGAAGGCCGCTACCGCGTATTCATCGATATCCTGCGCAACAAGGGCATGTTCCCCAATGCGCGCTGCTTCGCAGGCCATAACGGACCGAAGCCGGTCACCGTCTGGTGCTCGAACGACTATCTCGCCATGGGACAGCATCCCTCAGTGATCGCCGCGATGGAAGAGGCGTTGCATGATGTCGGTGCCGGATCGGGCGGCACCCGCAACATCGGCGGCAATACCCATTATCACGTCGATCTCGAAGCCGAGCTGGCCGACCTGCACGGCAAGGAAGGCGCGCTGCTCTTCACCTCGGGCTATGTCTCGAACGAAGCGACGCTGTCGACCCTGGCGAAGGTCCTGCCGGGCTGCATCATCTTCTCGGATGAACTCAACCATGCCTCGATGATTGCGGGCATCCGCAATTCGGGCTGCGAGAAGCGGGTCTTCCGCCATAACGACCTCGCCCATCTCGAAGAACTGCTGGCCGCCGAGGATCCCGATGCGCCCAAGCTGGTCGCTTTCGAAAGCGTCTACTCGATGGACGGCGACGTCGCCCCGCTCCACGCGATCTGCGACCTCGCCGACAAATATAACGCGCTGACCTATCTGGACGAAGTCCACGCCGTCGGCATGTACGGCCCACGCGGCGGTGGCATTTCCGACCGCGACGAAGCCGCCAGCCGCATCACCGTCATCGAAGGCACGCTGGGCAAGGCGTTCGGCGTGATGGGTGGCTATATCGCGGCGGATCAGATGATCATCGACGTGATCCG
>JAIYAJ010000256.1 GCA_027489105.1 Zymomonas sp.
CGCATCGCCTCGGCGAGTCCCGAAGGATCGTCCTGGATGAGCTCGGCGGTGCAGGATGCGCCGACCAGCATCGCCTGCGGCTGGAACCGCGCATAGGCATCGCGCGCCGCCTGCTGGAACAGCTCGGCGGTGTCCTTGCCAAGGTCGCGTGCCTGGAAGGTGGTGTAGGTGACCGGCGGGCGCTTGCCGCGCCGTTCGATCATCGTGAACAGCAGGTCGGCATAGGTGTCGCCCTGCGGTGCGTGGAGGACGTAATGGACGCCCTGCATCGCGGTCGCAATCCGCATCGCGCCGACATGGGGCGGGCCCTCATAGGTCCATACGGTCAGTTGCATCGGCCGCCCTCCAACCCGTTCGCTTCGAGCGCCGCCGAGCAGCGCCGATCAACCGCTGAGGGCCGCTTCTTAACGGCGCGCGAAGCGAACGGAGGCTGTGTGTCGTTCATAGCCGCAACACATCTCGCCGCCGCAACGGGCGCGCGAAAAGCTCGGCCAGGTCGCCGGCCTGGTCGAAGCCGTGAATCGGCGAAAAGACCAGCTCGATCGCCCATTTTGTGGTCAGCCCCTCGGCCTCCAGCGGATTGGCGAGGCCGAGGCCGCACACCGTCAGGTCGGGCCGGGCGGCACGGACGCGGTCAAGCTGACGGTCGACATCCTGGCCTTCGCTGATGAGCGTTCCGGCGGGCAGCAGTGCCAGTTCCTGCGCGAGGTGGCGGCGGTGGAGATAAGGCGTGCCCACCTCGACCGGCTCCATGCCCAATTCGGTCGCCAGGAAGCGCGCCAGGGGCACTTCCAATTGCGAGTCGGGGAGGAAGGTGATGCGCTTGCCCGCCAGCTTCGCACGGCTGTGTTCGATGGCCCGCTTGGCGCGCTCGCGTCCCGGCGCGATCACGCGGCGGAAGTGCATCTCGTCCACGCCGAACGCTGTCGCGGCGGCATGCAGCCAGTTGGTCGTGCCTTCCGCGCCGAACGGGAAGAGCGCGTCGAGCCGTGTTGCACCGCGATCCTCCAGCGCCCGAGCGGTTTCGCCCAGAAAGGGCTGCGCCAGCAGGAAGCGCGTATCGGGACCGACCGGCGGCATTGCTGCGGCACGGCGGGCGGGGAGCATGTGGACATCCGCGATGCCGAGCTCGGCGAACAGGCGGAGGAACTGATCCTCGACCACGTCGGGCAGAGCGCCGACGATCATCAGGCTCGGTACCCCCGTCGTGTCGGCGGGCAG
The DNA here is from genome assembly GCA_027489105.1 of Zymomonas sp. The sequence goes on from JAIYAJ010000256.1 coordinate 1,222, forward strand.
ATCGGCCACCAGCGCGGCGAGGCAGGCATCCTCTCCCTCGGTGAAGGTCGTCTCGATGCCGCTTCCGGAGTAGTTCAGAATCTTCGTGGCGCCCGCATGCTTGGTCGAAAGCCGTGCGGCCGCGCGCGACAGGTCGAGTTTGATGACCTCCGACGGGCACGAGCCGACGAGGAACAGCAGCTTGATGTCGGGCCGGCGAGCGAGGAGGCGGTCGACCACGCGGTCGAGCTCTTCGTTGCAATCGGCGAGGCCCGCGAGGTCGCGCTCCTCGATGATCGCGGTGCCGAAGCGCGGCTCGGCGAAGACCATCACGCCCGCCGCCGATTGCAGCAGATGGGCACAGGTGCGAGAGCCGACGACGAGGAAGAAAGCGTCTTGCACCTTGCGATGCAGCCAGATGATTCCCGTCAGTCCACAGAAAACTTCCCGCTGCCCGCGCTCGCGCAGCACCGGGGCGGCGTCGCAGCCCAGGGTCGCGGTGGAGGACGGAGGGGGCGTCACGCTTCGAGCGCCATTTGCGATGGCGCGGTCAGGCGAGCGGCGCGCAGCTTCAACAGGAATTGTGCGGCGTTGATGACGTAGCTCGCATAGGCGGCCAGCGCGAGAAGCATCAGCCCCCGTTCGCTGCCAAATCCGGCGATCAGCATCACCAGATAGCCGGTGTGCAGCGCCAGGACGAGCATGCTGAACACATCCTCCCAGAAGAAGGCGGGCACGAACAGCCATTTGCCGAACACGACCTTCTCCCAGATCGAGCCGGTGATCATGATCGCGTAGAGAAGCATCGTCTTGGCGACGATCGACACGGTCGCCGCAAAGGCCCCTTCGCCGGTGGCAAGGTAGCGGACGATCAGAATGACGCTGGCGAGGAAGACGAAAAACTGAAGGGGGGCGAGGATGCCCTGCACCAGGGTCCAGCGCGTCGAGTCACGCCGTTGGCGCTGCTCGATCGTGTAAAGCGGAGCGGCTCCCCGTCCCTTTGCGGAATATGCGTCGTTCGACCGCATCGCCCCGTCGTGCCCTTCTCCAGTGAGATGCCAAGCTACGACCAAGTTGACGAATGTGTCAAACAGAAATGACGTCCAATTGTTTGGACATATTTTCGTCAAACCCCCAATGCGAGGTTGCTACGCATCGACAACAGGCATAGTGTCACGAGTCGTGGGGATGCCAGATCGCAGCTCCATCAACTGCCTGCGGGGCATCAACCAGCGAGAGGGACGGGCAATGGCGTCGTTAGCGCCTCGAGATCCTCAGACCGTTCCGACTGAGCGCACGCGGGGATTGGCGCGACTTGCGCCTGATCGCCTCCAACTGGCTGATTTCCACAGGGAAGCTGCAGAGGCGACATGTGATCGGTCGTTGTCCACGCTGATCGAAAATGAAATCATTCCTCGGCTGATGGTCGCGCATGCTGTTCGCGCGCACGACGTAGCCGAGGGCAGAGCCGCCCCGGAAGATATCGAGGCGCTCGCGCGTCTGGCTCTGCAGGTCGATGCCGATGCGCTCCTGAGCCATGTCGAGTCGATCCTCGCCCGGCGTGTCGGGGTCGACACGATCATGGTCGATCTGATCGCCCCTGCGGCGCGCCTGCTCGGCACCTATTGGGAAGAAGACCGGTACAATTTCGTCGATGTGACGATGGGGCTCTGGCGCTTGCAGGAGGTCGTTCGCGAGATTGCCGCGCGTGTCCCCGCCGATCGGCGGATGACCACTGGGGGGCGTCGGGTCCTGTTCGCGGCGGTACCTGGGGATCAGCATACATTTGGCACGGTCATGATCGACGAAGTGTTTCGCCACAACGGCTGGCTGACCGACCTGATGGTGGACTGCGAAACATCCCAGCTTCTGCGACGCGCGAGCACTGAATGGTTCGACCTTGTCGGATTGACTGTCAGTTGCGACTGCCACATCGCCACCCTCCCATCGATCATATCTGCACTGCGGAACGTTTCCCGAAATCCGGGCCTTAGCATCATGGTAGGCGGGAGGGTGTTCGCCACCGATCCCGATCTCGCGACGCAGGTTGGTGCTGATGGCACTGCCGGCGACGCTAAGCTTGCCCTCAAAGTGGCTGCGGATCTTGTCCGCGTCCGCGAAGGGAATATTTCCGCTTGTAGCTGATATTATTTTCTGGAAAGCGACGCTCGTCGATGACCATGCCTGTCGCCCCGTCCCAGAAAATCGCCTTTGCGCGGCCTGACATGATGCCGGGGCCCCTGTCGGCAGACGACGCTGCTTCGCTCATGTCGGCGGTCGGAGACGTGACCTTCATTCTGTCCGGAGTCGGGCGGATTCTGGATGTCGCGGTGTCGCAGACCGGCCTTGCAAGTCAGGGTTTCGCCGAGTTTATCGGTGAGGCGTGGATCGACACGGTGACGATCGAGAGCCGCCCGAAGATCCAGGAAATGTTGTCGGAGGCCGCTGTCGCCGGATCGGCGCCGCGCTGGCGTCAAGTCAATCATCCAACCGCTGGTGCAGACGTGCCCATCAGCTACATGACTATGGCGGTGGGCGACGGAGACCGTCTGATCGCGGTCGGGCGCGACATGCGTGGAGCGGCGGCGATGCAGCAGCGGCTGCTTCAGACCCAGCAATCGCTTGAACGCGACTATATCCGACTGCGCCAGGTCGAGACACGCTACCGTCTGTTGTTCGACATGTCGTCGGAGCCGGTGCTCATCGCCGATGCAGCGACAAGACGCATCCGCGAGGCGAATCCCGCAGCGCATCGTCTGCTCGACGCATCCGAGGGATCGCTGGTCGGCAAGTCGCTGGCGACGATCGTCGATCCGCGTGACCGCGACGATTTCATTGCGTATTTGGGGGCTTCCGAAGCGACCGACGATCTCGTGCCTGCCTCGCTCCGGCTCGGCAAGGCGCGCGGCGAAGCGCGGATTTCGGCGCGGCTTTTCCGTCAGGCGCGCTCGCCTCTCATGCTCGTCCGCATCTCCATGGCCGATCGTGCGGTCTCCGACCATCCCTATGACGCTGCACTCGGCGCGGTGGTGGAGCGGATGCCGGACGCCTTCGTCCTGGTCGATCGGGAATTGACCGTGCTGGCGGCCAACACCGCCTTCATCGAACTCGCCGAGATGCCGTCGCTGGAGCGTGTGACCGGTCAAGGCCTGGGAAACTGGCTCGGCCGTCCGGGAATCGACCTCGATCTTATTCTGACCCAGCTGCGAGAGCATGGCTGGGTTCGCAATGTCTCGACGATCCTGCGTGGCATGACCGGTGGCGAAGAGGATGTCGAACTATCGGGCGTGGTCGCGCCGATGGGCGACAGCGAGTGCTATGGCTTCACGATCCGCGCGGTCGCACGCCGGCTGGATGTGGTCGCGTCCGCACCGCGCGACGCGCCGCGTTCGGTGGAACAACTGACGGAACTGGTCGGTCGCATGCCGCTGAAAGACATCGTGCGCGAATCCACCGACATGATCGAACGGCTGTGTATCGAAGCGGCGCTTGTCTACACGTCCGACAATCGCGCTTCGGCCGCCGAAATATTGGGTGTCAGCCGTCAGAGTCTCTACTCGAAGCTGCATCGCCACCGGCTGGGCAATCTCGTCGGAGGACATGACTGACCTGCTGACCGTCAATTTGGTTTGACGCCTGCAGATGTCAGTTCTAGCGTTCCAAATATGGAGCGCACGAAGATTCCTCGTATCGCGACGCCGGTCCCCGATCCGCGCGATGTGCTGGAATTGCTCAAGCCGGTGACCTGGTTCCCGCCGATGTGGGCCTTTCTGTGCGGTGTCGTGTCGTCCGGGGTGCCCCTCGTCGATCGCTGGCCGTTCCTGCTGGCCGGCGTCCTGCTGGCCGGGCCGCTGGTCTGCGGCACGAGTCAGGCGGTGAACGACTGGTTCGATCGCCATGTCGATGCGATCAATCAGCCGGAGCGGCCGATTCCTTCGGGGCGGATTGGCGGCAGTTGGGGGCTGTGGATCGCGTGCACAGGCACGATCCTGTCGTTGTTCGTGGCATGGGCAACCGGCGCGTGGATATTCGCTGCGACCTGCCTCGGTCTGGCTTGTGCCTGGGGCTATAGCGCGCCGCCGTTTCGATTCAAGACCAGCGGCATATGGGGCCCGGCGGTCGTCGCACTGACCTACGAAGGCCTGACCTGGTTCACCGGCGCGAGTGTCATGGCGGGCGCCTTGCCACCGACGCATGTGCTGATCATCCTGGCGCTCTATAGCGTCGGCGCGCATGGAATCATGACGCTCAACGATTTCAAGGCGATTGAGGGCGACCGCGCCACTGGCCTGCGCTCGCTCCCTGTCGTGCTCGGGGTCGGCCGCGCGGCACAGCTGGCGTGCGTGGTGATGGCCATACCGCAGGCGGCCGTGGTCGCGCTGCTGGCAAGCTGGGGCCACATGCTGTCTGCGGGCATCGTCGCAGCTTTGCTCGGCGGGCAGTTGGTGCTGATGCGGCGTCTTCTGTCCGATCCCCGCCGTCATGCGCCATGGTATAATGCCACGGGGACAACCCTTTATGTGCTCGGCATGCTGGCCGCCGCGCTGGGTCTCGGTGGGGTGATCGGGCTGTGAAACCGCTCGGCTGGCTCGGGATCGTCCGCCTCGGGCTGGTGCAGAGTGCGATCGGGGCGATAGTCATGCTGGCGACATCGCTGCTGAATCGCGTGATGGTGGTCGAATATATGCTGCCGGCAGCCCTGCCGGCCGGGCTTGTCGCGTGGCACTATGCGGTTCAGCTCTCGCGTCCTGCATGGGGGCATGGCTCGGATCGCGGACGGCGGCGCACCCCCTGGATCATCTTCGGAATGGTGACCTTGGCGGCGGGTACGCTGCTGGCGGTCAATGCGCTCGGCCTGCTCGCGGTTCGCTCTCCTTGGGGATATGCGCTGGCGCTATTGGCTTTCTCGCTGATCGGCGCGGGCGTGGGGGCGGCTGGAACGTCGCTGCTGGCGCTGCTTGCTACGCGCGTCGCGCCGGAGCGGCGGGCGGCGGCGGCATCCATGACCTGGACCATGATGATCGCCGGCATCGTCGTCACGGCAGGCATAGCCGGCGGACTGATCGATCCCTTTTCGCTGTCGCGGCTGGCGATGGTGGCCGGCGGGGTCGTCACGGTCGCAGTCCTGATCGCGGTGGCGGCAGTATGGGGCGTCGAAGGTCAGCCGGCTCGGGTAACGTCCGAACCCGTGGAGCGAGCGCCCGATTCGGCATTCGGCCCGGCGCTGCGCGAGATGTGGAGCGACAGTGCGGCGCGGCGCTTCACCGTCTTCGTCTTTTTGTCGATGCTGGCCTATTCGATGCAGGATCTCATTCTGGAGCCCTTCGCCGGCTTGCTGTTCGATTTCACGCCGGGGCAGTCGACCAAATTGTCTGGCGTGCAGCATGCGGCGGTCCTTGCGGGCATGATCCTCGTCGGCGTGGGCGGTGGCGCATTCGGTGGGCGGAGGCCCGAAGGGCTGCGGATTTGGACGGCCGGTGGCTGTATCGCATCGGCTGTGGCTCTCATCGGGCTGGCGATCGGCGCGCGGTCCGGATCGGGCTGGCCGTTAACGGCCAACATCGCCTTGCTGGGATTCGCCAATGGCGTGTTCGCCGTCGCCGCCATCGGCGCGATGATGGGACTGGCCAGCAGCAACAAAGGGCGCGAGGGCATCCGCATGGGTGTGTGGGGCGCATCGCAGGCGATAGCATTCGGTCTCGGCGGCTTGCTCGGCGCGGTGGGTGTCGATGTGGGCCGGGCACTGACCGGGTCGATTCCCGATGCGTTCACGACCGTGTTCGCGGCCGAAGCACTGTTGTTCCTCGTTGCTGCAGGCCTCGCCGTTCGCCCCCTGCGGAGCGGCGCGATGCCGAGATTGGCCAGGGCGGCATGACCTACGACTGCGTCGTCGTAGGGGGCGGTCCGGCCGGAGCCACCGCTGCAAACGACCTCGCAAAGGATGGTCGCCATGTCCTGTTGCTCGACCGCGGCGGCCGGATCAAGCCGTGTGGGGGTGCTATCCCGCCGCGACTGATCCGCGACTTCGCTATCCCGGAGCAGCTTCTCGTCGGTCGCGCCGTTGCTGCACGGATGATCGACCCGCGCGACCAGATGGTCGACATGCTGGTCGACGAGCGCCGCCGGACGGGCTTTGTCGGGATGGTCGATCGCGACAGCTTCGACGAATGGCTTCGCGCGCGCGCCGAAACATCGGGCGCCGAGCGCAGGACCGGCACCTTCCAGCGGATCGAGCGCGATGCCGATGGCGGCGCGATCGTAGTCTACACTGACAGGCGTGGCGGGCCCGAACAGCGCGTGTCGACGCGCTGTGTGATCGGCGCTGACGGAGCCCGCTCGCGGGTGGCACGGGCCACCTTGCCCGATGCCGCCGAAATGCCCTGTGTTTTTGCCTATCATGAAGTGATTGAATCGCCGCCGGCAGGCGACCCGCTGTTCGACCGCAGCCGCTGCGACGTCTTCTACAATGGCGCTTTGTCGCCGGATTTCTATGCCTGGGTATTTCCCCATGGAAACACGACCAGCGTCGGCGTCGGCAGCGCGATCAAGGGATTCGGTTTGCGCGATTCGATTATGCGGCTGCGCGCGAATGCCGGTCTCGACAGCTGCGCTACCATCCGGCGGGAAGGAGCGCCGATCCCGCTCAAAACGCTGAAGCGGTGGGATAACGGGCGCGACGTGCTGGTTACAGGCGACGCTGCCGGAGCCGTCGCCCCGGCTTCGGGCGAGGGCATCTATTATGCGATGGTTGCCGGGCGGGAGGCGGCCTCTGCGGTGGGGGCCTTCCTGCTCTCGGGCAATCCCAAGGCTCTGCGCAGAGCGCGCCGCGCTTTCATGCGGGCGCACGGACTTGTGTTCTGGGTTCTTCGGATCATGCAATATTTCTGGTATCGGAATGACCGGCGCCGAGAGCGTTTCGTGACGATGTGCGAGGACCGTGACGTGCAACAACTGATATGGCCAGCCTATATGGACAAGCGGTTGGTCTACGCGCAACCGGCAGCCTATTTCCGCATTTTCCTGAAAGATATGCGGCACCTGCTGCAGACGGCGGGTCTGTCCAGATGAACCGCGCCTGGCTTTTCCCCACTCTGATCGCCGGTGTCGTGGCAACGGTCGTGGCGGTGATGGGGGCGACCATTACCGACATCGGGCCTTGGTATCGCAGCCTTGTCCAACCGAGTTGGGCGCCCCCGGACGCGGCTTATGGTGTCGGCTGGACGGTGATCTTTGCGTTCGCGGCTCTGTCTGCCGTCAGCGGCTGGTTGGCAATGCGCTGGAGCGAACGCGAGTGGCTGATCGGACTTTTTGCGCTCAACGGCTTCCTCAACATCCTCTGGAGCCTGCTCTTCTTCAAGCTGCACCGCCCTGACTGGGCGATGATCGAAGTGATCTTGCTCTGGGTTTCGATCCTGGGGCTGATCGTCTTCATCTGGCGCCGGTCGATCATGGGTGCCGTTTTGTTGTTGCCCTATCTGATGTGGGTCACCTTCGCCGGATATCTCAACATGACGATCGTGCGACTGAACGGACCATTTAGCTGAGCGGCTGGCTGGCCTGGGCCTTCTCCAGCGGTCATGCCGCCGATCTCGTCCTGCTGGTCATCGCAGTCGAGTTTGTCTGGCTGGTCAGGGCGCGGAGCTGGCTCCTGGCTGACGCAGCATTGCGACTCTTGCCCGGAGCATTGATGATGGTGGCGCTGCGATTGTCGCTGGTCGATGCGCCTTGGCCGCTGATCGCGCTGACCCTGGCGGCGTCATTTCCAATCCACCTCGCCGACCTGAGCCGGCGAGGTGGATCGAAGGTCATTTGAGTGTTGCGAGATAGGCGATCACGTCGGCACGCTTCTGCGCATCGGGGATCCCGCTGAACGCCATCTTCGTGCCCGGCACGACACGCTGCGGGCCCTGCAGATACTGGAACAGCTTCTCGGGCGTCCATGTGATGCCGCTGTTCTTGTTGGCCGGCGAATAGCTGTAGTCTGCAACGCTGCCGGCCTTGCGGCCAACGACGCCGCCGAGATGCGGGCCGATCTTGTTCTGGACCGGGTCATGGCAGGTCTTGCAGGCAACGAAGGCCGCTTCGCCCTTCGTTGCGTCGCCGGTAAAGCTAGCGAGCTTGGTGCCGTCGGTGGTATCCGTATTGTCTGCCGCAGGTGCAGCTGCAGCTGCCGGCGCAGCCGCCGGTGCGGCCGTCGTGGCAGCCGGAGCGGCCGCATCGGTCGCGCTCGCCGTCGTCGTATCGGCAGCTTTCTCTTCGGTCTTGCTGGAACAGGCGGTCAGCGCCAAGGCGGAAACCGCAGCAAAAAAAGTTAGTCGACCAAAACGAACCATCGATTCAGATCGCATCATTTCGTTCCTCTTAGCAGCATGCTCCCCGCACATATTCTCTACCGGCGAAATCAAAATGTCCATCGCTCTTTGCGTGCAGGGGAGCGAACTGCCGGTGTCCTCCAATTGCTTGAACTTGATGCCAGGCCTTTGCCTCGCAAGGCGGTAGAGCGGGAGAAGATCATTATTCGATAGAACTGCGACGTCGACTTGGATCGCATATCGCGCTTCGGTGCCGCGGCACGTCGCAGTCGATGTTCACAGGCGTAAGGGTCGTGAAATCTGCCCAACGAGCGCAAGAATGATTTGTGAATACAATATGTTATGGCGCCCTGAAACTGTCTCTCGGCTATCGTGGCGATAATCTTCTCCATAGCCCCAGGAGGTTTGAGCACAGTTGTTCTCTAAATGTTCTTGCGTTGTTGGGAGGTTTGTGGCTGCTTCTCCTCCGGATCGCGGCAAGGCCGCTGATGAGACCTTACGGGGGAGCGGGAATGGGCAGAGCAGGAGGAAATTCAGGATCGTCGAACTGGGAAAGCGCGAAGGCGGGATTGCGTGGGGTCGTGGACTCGGCACCGTTCGACTTGGGAGACTACACGCCTGCCGCGGCCAATGCGGTCATCGATGCGATCAGCGGAAAGTCGTTCCTCTCTGCTTTTGATCGGCGATTGAAGGCTGAGCGGGCGCAAAACCGCTATGATGAGGCAGTCCATCCTCAGGCGCGGGTGCTGGGCAAGGCAGGCGGGGCGATCGCTCAGATCGCCTTGCCCGGCTTTGCACTCGCCAATGCCGCGAGGGCAAAGCGAATGGCGGTTGCGACGCGATTGCTGGCAAGCGAAGCAGGTAAGCTCGCCGGGATCGGGGCGGGCGCCGGCGTGGGCACACAGGGCGTGGTGGATGTCGTGCGGGGGAAGCGTGGGTCTCTTGGCGAATATGCGGGAAGCGCAGTCGGCGGTGCCGCAGGGGTGGCGGCCGCTCTTGCGGGCAGGCCGCAATATGTCGGCGCGGTAACCGGGGGCGTCGCAGCCGGCGTTGAGGATCTTTTGGATCACGGGATGGGATCGCGCCAGGATCTGCTCCGTTTGGCCGACAAGATAAGTGGAGGTGCGGCAGACGGCAATCTTGCAGTGCTTCCAGCCTTCGGGCTTATGCGGAGGGTCGAGAAGGTCACGCCCAAGAAGAAGGGCGAGTTGGGCGAAAAGCTCGCTCGACAGCGGACGCGGTTGCGAGGCGAAAGCATCACCCCAGGGCCGCGACGGCAATATCTCCAGAACGGCGGGTACACCGTAGTCGATCATCGGACCGGGACAGGCGCCGCGGCCGGAATAGTCGAAGCCAAGTTCGGAGCAAGCCACGCCAAGAAGGGGCTCAGCCGTCGACAATCGACAGCCAGAGAGGAATATGGAGATCTATACCGCGTCGACCATTTTCTGCCGCGCGATATTCTCGCCGGCGCGTCCGTCCCCGCTGGCTCGATCCTTTATCGGGTTCCGTTGAGGGATCAATCGGGGAAGCCTGCCAAGAAGGGGAAATAGTCATGAGCGTGCATGATAGCTGGATCGCGGTCCGCGACCTTCCCGGAGAGGCCCTGCTCGACATGCTCGGGCTGGAGGAGACGGGTAAGGAGGATGTCGCTGCTTGTGCGGCGGACCCCTATGCCTGGGGCCGGACCGAGGCGGGCTGGACGGTGCTCTATGCCAATTTCAATGGCCTCGCCCATCCCGACAATCTGCGCGAGCTGTCGGGCCACGGCACGGTCATGGCCTGCGACTATCAGGATCAGGTCGATACGCTCAGCGGGCTGATGATCGCCGTGCGCGACGGCGAGACGCTCTGGAAGATCGATGTCGTGGGAGACGTGCTGGAAACAGAAGGGGCGCTTCCGCCCGAGTTCGGCCCCATCCGTGATCGGCTGAAAGCGCTCGATGACGCCGATCCCGACACAGCCTATCTCTGGGATATTCCGATCGAGCTGGGCGAGGCGCTCTGCGGGTTCAACCCGTTCAAGAGCGAAACGCAGTTCCGGTCGCTGCGTCCGCGCAAGGGTTCGACCTGGCACAGGTCGCTCACTCTGGCGGAGCACCGGAGTTACCCCGAGCCGCCGAAGTCTTCCTCCAATAATGTCCTGTGGGAGTTGGGCAGATATATGCTCTGGTGGATATTGGGTCTGGTCGCGTTTATCGCGCTCTTGAATTTGGCAGACAGATAGCGCTGCCTCGATGTCAGCCCAACTGCGCACTGCACATGATAATGACTGGCAATAGCGGGGAATGATCGCTATGGGCCGCTCCGACTTGGCGTTGGGGAGGCGAAATGAGTCGCGCGTTTCTGGTGTGCTGTGCTGCTTTGTCCGTTCCCGCAATGGCAGCGGAGGCGGATGATGTGGACCGGGGCGACGGCCGGACGATCATCGTCACCGGCAAGGCGGTCGGCTACAAGGCCGACGACACCGCCACCGCGACCAAGACCGACACCCCGCTGATCGACGTGCCGCAGACCGTCTCGGTGGTCACCCGCGCGCGGATCGACGATCAGGCGCTACGCAGCATGGCCGACGTGCTGCGCTACGTCCCCGGCACGACCGTGGGGCAGGGCGAAGGCAATCGCGACCAGATCACGCTGCGCGGGCAGAACACGACCGCCGATTTCTTCCTCGATGGCGTCCGCGACGACGTTCAATATTATCGCAGCCTCTACAATATCGAGCGTGTCGAGATATTGAAGGGACCGTCCGCGCTGACCTTCGGGCGCGGCGGCAGCGGCGGCGTGGTCAACCGGGTCCAGAAGACCCCCACGGCCGATCTTCTTCGCGCGACGGCAGAAGGCAGCGTCAACAGCTTCGGCGCCTGGGACATCGCCGCCGACGTCAACGCGCCCGTTGCCGACAATGCGGCGATCCGGATCAACGGCTTCTACGAAGAACTGAACAATCACCGCGACCGGTTCGATGGCGAGCGTTATGCCGTCAATCCCTATGTGGCGGTCGATCTGGGCGCCTGGAAGCTCGGCCTGTCCTATGAATATGTGAACGACGACCGGGTGACCGATCGGGGCATCCCGTCGGTGGAGACAGGGGCTGGGCGCCCCAACCGGCCCGTGCGCGGCCAGCGCGACACGTTCGTGGGTGTGCCAGACGCCAATCGCGCTGGGCTGGAGGCGCATATTGCCAAGGCCCGGCTCGACGGGGCACTGACCGACAGCCTCGATTGGTCGACGACCATCCTTTATGGCGATTACGACAAATATTACGACAATGTCTTCGCCAACGGCGCTGCAAAGTCGGACAGCGGCACCGTTCCCTTGTCGAGCTATGCCGACGCGACCACGCGACGGAATTTCATCGCCCAGTCCAACCTCGTCTGGAAATTCGCGCTCGGCGAGATCGGCAACACGTTGCTAGCCGGCGTCGAATATGGCGACCAGCGTTCCACCAACCAGCGCCGCAACGGCACCTTGTCGAACGCCGACTTCGATCTGTCGAACCCCGTCTATCCGACGGTCCGGTTCGGTGCGCTCGCCCGCGACACCAGGTCCGACGTCACCACATTGTCCGCCTATGTGCAGGACCAGATCGCCTTCGGCGACCATGTCGATGTGGTGATCGGCTTGCGCTACGATCGCTTCCGGATCGAGGGCACCGATTTGATCGGAGCCGCCCCGCGCCCCTTCGCCCGCACCGACGAGAAGATCAGCCCGCGCCTGGGCCTGATCCTCAAACCGCGCGAAAACATGTCCTTTTACGGGAGCTTCAGCCGGTCCTTCCTTCCCCGGTCGGGCGATCAGTTCCTGAGCCTGACCGCCACCCAGTCGAACCTCGCTCCGGAACGCTTCACCAATTACGAAATCGGCGCGAAGTGGGACATCCAGCCCGATTTGAGCGCGACGCTCGCGCTGTTCCAGCTCGACCGGACCAATGCGACGACGCCCGATCCCGACAATGTCGCGGCCACTATAAACATCGGCGGTACGCGGACCAAGGGCGTGGAAGCGGCGATCACCGGCCGGATCGCGCCGGGCTGGCAGACCAGTGCCGCTTACAGCTATCAGGACGCCAAGCTGCGCGGGAACGGATTCGTCCGGCTGGGGCAGGTGCCGCGCCATCAGGCGTCATTGTGGAACCGTTACGACGTCAACCCTCGCTTCGGCGTCGGTCTCGGCGTGATCCGGCAGTCGTCGCAATATGCCGCCATCCGGACGGTCCCGACCACCACGCGCCTGCCCGGCTTTACCCGGGTCGACGCGGCGCTGTTCCTCAAGGCCAGCGACCGCATCGACGTCCAGCTCAACATCGAAAATCTGTTCGACGAGACCTATTTCTCGGACGCACACAACAACAACAACATCTCGACCGGTGCCCCGATCAACGGCCGGATCACCCTCCGCGTGAAGCTGTGACCGGCGGTGCCCATCCTCCTCGACGAGGGTGGGCGCTGCCGCGATACCCCGAGGGACAGGCTGCACAGCGGCACCCGCGCGCCTAGGTCTGGTCGATGGCCTGTACTGTCATCCTGCTTCTGGGCGATCAGCTCAGCCCTGATCTGTCCTCTCTGAAGGCGGCCGACCCTGCTTCGGATGTCGTGCTGATGGCGGAGGTGATGGAAGAGGCGACCTATGTCCGCCATCACAAGAAGAAGATCGCCTTCCTCTTCTCGGCGATGCGCCATTTCGCCGAGGAACTGCGCGCGGCGGGCTGGACGGTCGATTATGTGCGGCTTGACGATGCGGACAATAGCGGCTCGCTGCGGGGCGAGGCCGAGCGGGCGATGGCCCGGCACGGTGCGTCTCGGATTGTTGTCACCGAACCCGGTGAGTGGCGCCTGCTCGCGGAGATGCAGGGCTGGGCCGAAGCCACGGTTCTGCCTGACGATCGCTTCCTCGCGGACCGCCACGACTTCGTCGTCTGGGCCGAAAGCCGGTCGATGCTGCGCATGGAGCATTTCTACCGGCTGATGCGCAAGAAGACCGGGCTGCTGATGGACGGCGCCAAGCCGGTCGGCGACCGCTGGAACTTTGATGCCGAAAATCGCAAGCCTGCGGCCGACGACCTGTTCCTGCCGCAGCCGCTGAGCTTCGCACCCGACGCGATCACCGCAGAGGTGCTTGATCTGGTCGAGCGCCGCTTCCCACACCATTTCGGCGATCTTCGCCCCTTCGGCTATGCGGTGACGCGCGAGCAGGCGGAGCAGGCCTTCGTGCATTTCCTGCGCAGCGCGCTGCCCGATTTCGGCAGCTATCAGGATGCGATGCTGCGTGGGCAGAAATTCCTCTTCCACGCCGTTGTCTCGCCCTATCTCAACGCCGGCCTGCTCGATCCGCTGGACATGTGTCGGCGGGTGGAGGCCGAATGGCGGGCCGGGCGGGCGCCGCTCAACAGTGTGGAGGGCTTTATCCGCCAGATCATTGGCTGGCGGGAATATGTCCGCTGCATCTACTGGTGGCAGATGCCCGGCTATGACCGGGTCAACCATTTCGACGCGCACCGGCCGCTGCCGGGCTTCTACTGGGATGCCGACACGCCGATGGCCTGTATTAGCCACTGCGTCCGCCAGACCAAGGAAGAGGCCTATGCCCACCATATCCAGCGACTGATGGTGACGGGCAATTTCGCCCTGCTCGCAGGCATCGATCCGCACGAGCTCCACATATGGTATCTCGCCGTCTACGCCGATGCCTATGAATGGGTCGAACTGCCCAACACGGTGGGCATGAGCCAGTTCGCCGATGGTGGGCTGCTGGCGTCCAAGCCTTATGCGGCCCGCGGCGCCTATATCGACCGCATGTCGGACTATTGCGGCGGCTGCCATTATGACGTGAAGCAGCGCATCGGCCCGAAGGCCTGCCCGTTCAACGCGCTCTACTGGGACTTCCTGGCGCGCAATGAAGACAAGCTGCGGTCGAACCAGCGCCTGTCGATGGTGTATCGCAACTGGGACCGGATGGACGCG
>JAIYAJ010000511.1 GCA_027489105.1 Zymomonas sp.
ATGGATGTTTCACGCCTGGCTGCGATGGGCTGGTCCGCGAAGACGAATTTTCCTGACGGCCTGAAAGCCGCCTACCAGTGGTTTCTGGCTCAGGAAACGGTGCGAACCTGACGGCTCTCGGCTGCCTTCGGGAGTAACCCTAAATAGGCAAATCTGGAGTGTTGCCATGGGCTGGCGGCACTCCAGCAAGGCTGGCATCTTTCCTGGACTGTCACTGAACCAATTAAAGTTCGCATGTGGCCAGGGTTGTTTCCTAACGATCCAACCTATCAGCCGCGTCGTTGAAGTTCTTCACGAGGACCTGGATGCGTCCCGCCCAGGCCTCCATGTCCGTTTTGGACAAATTCGCCAGTTCTGCCGCAGTGTGCATCATCGCAGGCAATACCTGGATGATAGCCTTTACCAGCGCATAGTTATGCCGGGACCCGATCCTGGACAGGCCTTCTCGCATCCCGGGCGCCTCTAGCCTCCAGAACGGACCGAACCGATCAGCGCTATCAGCTGGCCAGATATCAAACATCGATGGCCAGCCCTTGATCTTCCGGAACTCCAGGCCGGAAATGCCGCCGCGGTCGAATATCTTGACGCGCGCCTCACGCCAAACCCCGGCCGCCGCAACCAGGCCTATGATGCTGATATCGAGGTGCTGATAGGCACCATCAGGACTTCGCATATACTGGCGCAGCCTGAGGTGCTGGAATTCAGCATCGCCAGGAAACACCGCAGGGTTGGCGTCCAGTTTTGCTGGAAGTCCAGATCCGGCAAGATTGCCAAGCTCTGCCATGGGATGTTTCACCAAAGCTGTAGCCGACCAAAACTTGCCGTTCTGCTCAAAGCATGAATTTTCTGCGAATGAGCGGATGACCGCCCATCGTCACCTGTTTCGTAGCTTGTCCAGAAGGCGGCTTGTCACCTCGGCAGGAAGATCCGCGCCTTGCAGCACTTCATCAAGGAAATATTTTTCGAATTCCTGCGGATTGCCTTTCGTGGTCACATTGATGACCGGCGAATCACCAAGGCGACCGGCAAAGCCGGCAAAAGACGACTTCGTTCCGATAATACGCTTGGAATTCTTGATAAGCAAAAATTCAGCCATCGCCTGCTGGATTGGCAGGCGCAAACTCCTGGTCAGTGTACTTGCTCGAATCAGCTTGCGTCGCCCATGCCTTGCTTCGAAATGGGAGAAAGTTTCTGGGGTATCACTGAAAAATACGACGCGCTCTCCGGCTTTGAGAGCCTCATCAACATACGGGTCGTACCATTCAAGAGGCGCGGTGTAGCCGGCGGCAGCGCGCACATATTTCAGGACAACTTCGCTCGTCACGCCTGCCTGCAGTTCCGGCATGGCCATTTTGAAGAGATTGAGAACGTCGCCGCGTCGTACATGCAAGGCGACATAGGGCTCGTCCCCCAGTTCTTCCTTTACACGCACCATGGCAGATTCGATGGCGGGATTCAGAGGCAGGCGATCGTTCAGTTCGCGCATCTGCGCCAACATCACGTCGTCAGTCTCCCCTTCGAATCTGAAATTCAGATGATCGTTCTCAAGGAACGTCAATGAACGGCCGATGAAGTCTTCGCGCTTGAAGCCCGTCTTGTGGAATTCCGCATAAGTCTCGTCGTTGAGGCTTGGATACGGATCGTCGCGGCGATAGTCGTCGTCCAGGAAGATCAGCTCAGAGAAACCGCGCTGATGATAAAACAGCGGCAAATTCCAGACCAGGCCGGCGGAATATGGCTCGGGCGGAAGTGCCCCGTACAGGCTTCGATCTCGGGGGAACCAGCAAAAAATCAACTGGCCGCCAACTTCGTTGCTAAATCTCCACGACAACAACAATGAACGCAGCCGCGCTGCGAGCCGATCGCCTCGACGGACGATGAATACCGGGCGATCAGGACTGGCAGACATTGTCGGGTTTGCATCCAACATCATCAAAAACGGCCTTGCGCGTTGCGAGTGTATTTAGCAGGATCCGGTCTCGGCCTGTAGGGCAGGAAGCCTTTCAGGATATCAGCATGCCGAATTTTATTAAAATTGGCTTAAGTCAGGCATACGTCATAGTGTGGCACGAGTGTGTCGCATAGCGCAATCTCGGCACCCCGACCGAGCAGAGCCGGGGCTGTCAGAGGTGGGGTACAGTCACCCTCCGAGATCGCTTTGGACAGGATTGTGGCTGCGCTCGCCCCCGAGGGGGGGGGGGTAGGACGTTAGTAACGCACCCCCCTGACCATGGTCCATGCGGGATGAAGTCACGACGCGAGGGGGATCTGACTGTCCGGTTCGCGCGAACGGATGCTGGCGGTGTCGAACGCAGTGCGTCCAACTGGCTCAATCGTCGCACCCACCCGAAGCAGAAATCGGAGTTGTGGTCAGTAGCCACGACAACGCTGATGAATGGCCGGGTATGCTGCGTACAGCAGTCATCGACCGTTCGAGATCAAGGTGATCCGCAGCCTCTTCGAACCAATCGGTAACACGCCAGTCGCCGAGGACGGAGGCGCACCTATCCGGACAGGAGGCGCCCGCGCTGGCTGCCTGATCCATCCCAAGACGGTATCCGGCAAGCGCAGCGCGGTTCGATCCTTTGCGGATCAGACAGGCAAGGCAGCCACCGCGGCCTGCAACGCCGCATCGCCCAGAGCAAAGGG
>JAIYAJ010000220.1 GCA_027489105.1 Zymomonas sp.
AAGATCGCCCATGCGCTGATGCGGGCGCAGGGCCGGGCCTTTGCCGACGAGGCCGAGGCGCGGCGTTTCGTGACCGAGGAACTCAGCTTCGGGGAAGGGCGTACCTATGGCGGCGCCACGACCTGCCTCGAAATCGAAGTGGCCGACGAGAGCTTCTTCGTGCTCGACATGGGTTCGGGGTTGCGTGAGCTGGGCAACGACGCCTTCCGCCGCTTCGGACAGGGGCGCGCCCGCAAGTTCAACTTCTTCATGTCCCACCTCCACTGGGACCACATCATGGGCTTTCCCTTCTTCGGACCGGCCTTCGATCCGAACACCCATATCGTCATCCATTCGGGGCATGCCGATTGCGAGGAAGCGCTGCGCCGGCAGCAGGAGGAGATCAGCTTTCCGGTCGCCTTCGACTGGCTGCGTGCGAAGATCGAATTCCGCGTCCTGACGCCGGGCGAGCGGTACACGGTCGACGGCGTCGACGTCGAACTCATGCCGCAGGATCACAGCCATGTGTCCTATGCCTGGAAATTCCACCGCGGCGGCAAGACCTTCGTCTTCTCGACCGATGCCGAGCACCGCATGGACGATCTGGACGACCAGCGCGCCTTCGAGGGCTTCTTCCGCGACGCCGATCTGGTCGTCTGCGACACCATGTATTCGCTGGCGGAGAGCATCACGCTGAAGGCGGACTGGGGCCATTCGTCCAACGTGATGGCGGTCAATCTCTGCCACGGCGCCGGTGCGCGCAAGCTGGCGCTGTTCCACCATGAGCCGACCAGCAGCGACCGCGATATCGATGCGCTGCTGGAGGAGACGATCCAATATGAGGCGCTGAGCCGCAAGGACCGGCAGCCGCTCGAAGTCGTCTGCTCCTATGACGGGCTCGAACTGCAGGTCTGATTTCAGGCACTTCGATTTCGCGCGACCCGCGCTCGACAGCCGGGGACCGCGCGGATAGAGCCGCGCGATGCATGGCTGGATCATTATCGACAAGCCGGTCGGCCCCGGATCGACCCAGATCGTCTCGGCGGTAAAGCGCGCGCTGCGCGTCGGTGGTTATGGCAAGTACAAGGTCGGCCATGGGGGTACGCTAGACCCGCTGGCGTCCGGGGTGCTGCCGGTCGCGCTGGGCGAGGCGACCAAATTGTCGGGGCGGATGCTCGACGCCGACAAGGCCTATGACTTCACCATCGGTTTCGGGATCCAGACCGACACGCTCGATGCCGAAGGTGTGACGGCGGAGACGTCCGACGTCCGATCGACCCGCGCCGACATCGAGGCGGTCCTCGACCGCTTTCGTGGGCCGATCGACCAGGTGCCGCCGGTCTATTCCGCGCTCAAGATCGATGGCGAGCGTGCCTATGATCGTGCCCGCGCCGGCGAGACCGTCGAGATGAAGACCCGCGCGGTTACGATCCACCGGCTGGAGCTGGTTTCGGCCGCGCCGATCGGCGAGGGCGATGGTCTCGCCGAGGCTACCTTCTCCTGCGTGGTGTCGAAGGGAACCTATGTTCGCAGCCTGGCGCGAGACATCGCGCGGGCGGCGGGAACGGTCGGCCATGTCACCATGCTCCGCCGCACCAAGGCCGGTCCGTTCACGCTCGATCCGGCGATTCCGCTGGACAAGCTGGAGGAACTTGCTAAGGCCCGGCACCTTGAACAGATACTCTTGCCGCTGACGGCGGGGCTGGACGACATCCCGGCTCTTCCCGTCACCCCCGATCAGGCAAGGGCGCTCCGCGAGGGGCGCAAGTTGGTCGGGATCGCCGCACCTTCCGGCCTCAATCTTGCGATGGACGGCGACATGCCGGTTGCGCTGGTGGAGGTCGAGGACCGCGAGGTCCGCGTCGTGCGGGGTTTCAATCTGATGTCGAAGGAAGAAATATGACCGTTTCCGCCGAGCGCAAGACCGCGATCATTGCCGACAACGCCCGTGCCGATGGCGACACCGGCAGCCCCGAGGTCCAGGTCGCGATCCTGACCGAGCGCATCACCAATCTGACCGAGCATTTCAAGACCCACGCGAAGGACAATCACTCGCGCCGCGGTCTGCTGATGCTGGTCAACAAGCGCCGCAGCCTTCTCGACTATCTCAAGCGGAAGGACGTCGACCGGTACACTGCCCTCATCGGCAAGCTGAACCTGCGCAAGTAAGCAAGTTTCGGAACGGCCCCGGTTTCCGGGGCCGTTCTCTTTCCGGCCAGGAGCAATTCGGTTCCGGGCAGGACGGCGGGCAGACGATCCCGCCATGGCAGGTCGAAGTCGGCCTGCCCCTCGGGTGATGCGGAGCGGGGCTCCGGTCGCCCTCATAGGCCCCGGGCGCATAGGGCGTTCGGAGACAAGGAAGCCACATGTTCGATACGAAGAAAGTTGAAATCCAGTGGGGCGGCCAGACCCTCACGCTGGAAACGGGCCGCGTTGCCCGCCAGGCCGACGGCGCGGTGCTCGCGACCCTCGGCGAGACCGTCGTCCTCTGCGCCGTGACCGCGGCGCGCAGCGTCAAGGAAGGGCAGGACTTCTTCCCGCTGACCGTTCATTATCAGGAGAAGTATTTCTCGTCGGGTCGCATTCCCGGCGGCTTCTTCAAGCGCGAGCGTGGCGCGACCGAGAAGGAGACGCTGGTCTCCCGCCTCATCGACCGCCCGATCCGTCCGCTCTTCCCGGAAGGCTTCTACAACGAGATCAACGTCATCGCTCAGGTGCTGAGCTATGACGGCGAGAACGAGCCCGACATCCTCGCGATGATCGCCGCCTCGGCCGCCCTCACCATCTCGGGTGTTCCCTTCATGGGCCCGATCGGCGCCGCCCGCGTCGGCTACAAGGATGGCGAATATCTGCTGAACCCGACCGACACGCAGGTCGCCGAGGGCGAACTCGACCTGGTCGTCGCAGCTACCCATGACGCCGTCATGATGGTCGAATCCGAAGCCAAGGAGCTGTCGGAAG
>JAIYAJ010000406.1 GCA_027489105.1 Zymomonas sp.
AGCCCACGACCGAGGACACGATCAAGATCGTCTCCGGTCTGCGGTCGGCCTTCGAAGAACATCACAACGTCAAATATACGCCCGACGCGATCAAGGCGGCGGTGGAACTGTCGTCGCGCTACATCAGCGACCGCAAGCAGCCCGACAAGGCGATCGACGTGATCGACGAGGTCGGCGCCTCGCAGATGCTGGTGCCCCCGGCCAAGCGCAAGAAGGTGATCACGCCCAAGGAGATCGAGGCCGTCATCGCGACGATGGCGCGCGTCCCTCCGAAGACGGTGTCGACCGACGACAAGAAGGCACTCGGCACGCTCGAAACCGATCTGAAGCGCGTCGTCTTCGGACAGGACAAGGCCATCGAAGTGCTGAGTTCGGCGATCAAGCTCAGCCGCGCTGGCCTGCGCGATCCGGACAAGCCGATAGGCAACTATCTCTTCTCCGGCCCGACCGGCGTCGGCAAGACCGAGGTTGCGCGCCAGCTGGCATCGATCCTGGGCATACCGCTCCAGCGTTTCTACATGTCCGAATATATGGAGCGGCACTCGGTCAGCCGGCTGATCGGCGCGCCTCCCGGCTATGTCGGCTATGATCAGGGCGGCCTGCTGACCGACGCGGTCGACCAGCATCCGCACAGCGTGCTGCTGCTCGACGAGATCGAGAAAGCGCATCCGGACCTGTTCAACATCCTGCTGCAGGTGATGGACAACGGCAAGCTGACCGATCACCACGGCAAGACGGTCGACTTCCGCAACACCATCCTGATCATGACGACCAACGCCGGCGCGTCCGACATGGCGCGCGAGACGCTGGGCTTCGGGTCGCTGTCCCGCGAGGGCGAGGACGAGGAAGCGGTGAAGAAGCTCTTCACGCCCGAGTTCCGCAACCGCCTCGATGCGATCGTGCCGTTCGGCTATCTGCCGGCCGAGGTCGTCTCGCGCGTGGTCGAAAAGTTCATCCTGCAGCTCGAACTCCAGCTGGCCGACCGCGAGGTGCACATCAGCCTCGACGACGAGGCCAAGCAGTGGCTGACCGCCAAGGGCTACGACAAGCTCTATGGCGCCCGCCCGATGGGCCGCCTGATCCAGGAAAAGATCAAGCAGCCGCTGGCCGAGGAACTGCTGTTCGGCAAGCTGGTCCATGGCGGCGAGGTCAAGGTGAAGATGAAGGACGAGACCCTCTCGTTCGAAATCGTGCCGGCCGCGCCGAAGCGCTCGAAAAAGGGCGGCGGCGCCAAGGCCAAGGTCAAAGCCTGAACTTTTGAACGACTGAAACAGGACAAGGCCCGTCTCGCAAGAGGCGGGCCTTTTCTGTTGCCGACGTTCTCTAGCGGCCGGAAAATCGCGATTAACCTTATCTTGCGACCTTTGGATGCAGGATCGCTGTTTGGCCGTCCTGCGACGTGCCGAGGGGGCGATGACATGCGCTACGAACTGATCGTTATCGGCAGCGGGCCGGCCGGACGCCGGGCCGCAATCCAGGCCGCCAAGCTGGGCAAGTCGGTGCTTGTCGTCGAGAACCGGTACCGGGTCGGCGGCGTGTCGGTGCACACCGGGACGATCCCCTCCAAGACGCTGCGCGAGACTGTGCTGAACCTGACTGGCTGGCGCGAGCGCGGCTTCTATGGCCGAGCCTACCGCGTCAAGAAGGACATCGAGGGCAAGGATCTCAACGCCCGGCTGCAGATGACGCTCGACCATGAGATCGACGTGCTGGAGCATCAGTTCACCCGCAACGGTGTGCGCACCCTGGAGGGCACCGCCCGCTTCACCGGGTCGCACCAGATCGAGGTCACCGGTCCCAAGGGCGAGATCCACCCGATCGAAGGCGAGAAGATCCTGATCGCGGTCGGCACGATGCCCTTCCGCCCGGCCTCGATACCGTTCAATGCCACCAATATCCTCGACAGCGACGACCTGATCACCGAGCCGGCCATCCCGCGCAGCCTGACGGTGATCGGGGCAGGCGTGATCGGCATCGAATATGCCACGATCTTCTCGGCCCTGGACGTACCCGTAACCCTGATCGAACCACGCGACAGCTTCCTCGACTTTGTCGACCGGGAGATCATCGACGACTTCGTCCACCAGCTCCGCGACCGCGGCATGGCGATCCGGCTGGGGGCGAAACTCGACCATGTCGAGGTCGATGCCAAGGGCTGGGCCGTATCGGTTCTGGAAGATGGCCGCCGCATCCGGTCGGAAATGCTCCTCTACGCAGCCGGTCGCATCGGCGCCACCGCGGCGCTGCAACTCGATCGCTGTGGGCTGGAAGCGGACGATCGCGGCCGGCTTAAAGTCGACCCGGTATCGCTGCAGACCAGCGTCCCGCACATCTACGCCGCGGGCGACGTGATCGGCTTTCCCAGCCTGGCGTCGACATCGATGGAGCAGGGCCGCATCGCGGCCTGCCATGCCTTCGGCGCACCTATGCCCCCGGCCCCCGCTTACTTCCCCTATGGCATCTACGCCGTCCCCGAAATCTCCACCGTCGGCCTGACCGAGCAGGAGGTTCGCGACCGCGGTATCCCCTATGAATGCGGCGTTGCGCGCTTTCGGGAAACATCGCGCGGCCACATCATGGGCAGCCAGTCGGGCATGATGAAGATGATCTTCGCGCTGGAAAGCCGAAAGCTGCTCGGCGTTCATATCATCGGCGAAAGCGCGACCGAGTTGATCCACATCGGTCAGGCCGTGCTCAACCTTGGCGGCACGATCGACTATTTCGTCGAGAACACCTTCAACTATCCGACCCTCGCCGAGGCCTACAAGATCGCCGCGCTCGACGCCTGGAACCGGATGCCGCGCTGCGACGACCATATGCAGAGCGCCCTCGAACGCGCCCTGCCCGAGCTGCAGCGGATAGCCGTCCAGGGGCCCCGCGCAGCCTGAACGGCGGACACACTTAAGGGCATTTTTTGTCAGCGCCATTGATCTGCGGCGGGGCGGGCCACATGTTGCGTCGGACAGTGTCCGAGGAACCTACAGCCGCATGACATCCGCCATCATCGACGCCAGCGCCGTCACTCTCGCGCTGGGCAAGCCTCCGGCACGCGTCGAGATATTGCGGCAGATCGACATCAGCATCGACCGGGGCGACACCGTGGCCCTGCTCGGGCCGTCGGGATCGGGCAAATCCTCGCTCATGTCGGTGCTGTCCGGCCTCGAACGGGCGGACTCGGGCCGAGTGCTGGTCGACGGCCTCGATTTCGGCATGCTCGACGAGGACGCGCTCGCAGCCGCCCGGCGCGGACGGATCGGCATCATCCTCCAGGCCTTTCATCTGTTGCCGACGATGACCGCGATCGAGAATGTGGCGGTTCCGCTCGAGCTGGCCGGAGCCCCCGACGCGATCGAGCGGGCGCGAGACGAACTGACGGCGGTCGGCCTCGGCCATCGGCTCGACCATTATCCGGCGCAGCTGTCGGGCGGCGAGCAGCAGCGCGTCGCCATCGCGCGTGCGATCGCGCCCCGCCCTGCCCTTCTCTTCGCCGACGAACCGACCGGCAATCTCGACGCCGCGACCGGAGAGGCGATCATGGACCTTCTCTTCGCCCGGCAGCGCGATACCGGCACCACATTGCTCGTCATCACGCATGATCCCGCGCTTGCCGCCCGCTGCGCGCGGGTGATCGAGATGCGCGACGGCGCGATCGTCACCGACCGTCGCGCCGCATGAGGACCGCATGGCGGCTGGCGCTGCGCGACATGCGCGGCGGCCTCAAGGGGCTGCGCCTCCTCATCGTCTGCCTGTTTCTGGGCGTAGCCGGTCTTGCCGGCGTCGGCAGCCTTGCATCGGCGATCACAGCCGAGCTTGACGGGCGCGGCCGCGAGATATTGGGCGGCGACATCGAGATGCGCGTTGCCCAACGCGAAGCCGATGCGCAGGAACGCGCTGCCTTTGAAGGCTATGGCCGCACGTCGGAATCGATCCGCCTGCGCGCGATGGCCTCGCGTCAGGATGCGACTGCCTCGGTTCTGGCCGAACTCAAGAGCGTCGACGCGCTCTGGCCGCTCTATGGCCGCTTCACGACGCAGGCCGGTGCGCTAGCGCCGCGCCCGACCGGACTGAACGCGATCGTGGCTCCGGCGCTCGCCGAGCGGCTGTCGTTGCGCATCGGCGATCGGATCCGCGTCGGCGAGACCAGCCTGCGCGTGGCCGGCCTGATCGACGAGGAACCCGACAGGGTCGGCGAAGGCTTCGCCTTCGGTCCGACGATCCTGCTTTCACGCGAGGCGCTCGACGCCTCCCGCCTGCTCCAGCCCGGCAGCCTGTTCACCGCCCGCTATCGCATCCGCCTCGACGGCGATCGGGACGTGCGCGCCCTGTCGGAGCAACTGGACAGCCGCTACCGCCAGACCAACTGGGAAGTGAGCGACCGGACCAACGCGGCGCGCGGCCTGCGGCGATTCGTCGACCAGCTCGGCCAGTTCCTGACGCTGGTGGGCCTGACCGCACTGATCGTCGCCGGGATCGGGGTCGGCAATGGCGTCGCCTCCTGGCTCGACCAGCGGCGAAGCTCGATCGCGACGCTCAAGATCGTCGGCGCCTCCTCTGGGCTGATCGTCCGCCTCTACCTGCTGCAGGTCGCTGTCGTATCGATCGGGGCGGTGATCGCCGGCCTCGCGGTGGGCGCCGCCGTGCCAGTGATCGTCGGCTGGCTGGCTGGCGATGCGCTGCCCGTCGCTCCAAAGATCGCGCTCTACCCTGTACCGCTCGCGATCAGCGCCGCCTATGGCCTGCTCGCCGCGCTGCTGTTCAGCCTCGCCCCGCTGAGCCGGGCTGGCCGCGTCAGCCCCGCTGAGATCTTCCGTGCACGAATCGAGCCTTTCGGCCTGCCGGGCTGGCGCGTGCTCGCGCTGATGACCGGGGCGGGTGCCGCGATCGCCACCATCGCCATCGCGACCGCGCGGCAGCCGGCGTTGAGCGCCGGTTTCCTTGCCGGTGCATTTGGGCTGTTCGGGGCGCTGTGGGCCGTCGGACGTCTGGTCCGCCTGATCGCGCGCGCCCTGCCCCGCTCGCGCAACACGCTGGTGCGCCTCGCGATCGGCAATCTGCACCGACCGGCAGCGCAGACCGATCGCCTCGTCGTGGCACTCGGCCTTGGCCTGACGCTCTTCGCGATGATGGCGATCATCCAGTCGAACCTGACGCACCAGATCGAAAAGACCGTCCCGCAGACCGCACCCAATTTCTTCGCGCTCGATATAGGCACCGACGAACTGGATCGCTTCCGTTCGACGGTCGACCGGCAGGCCCCCGGAGCAGCCGTCGTATCGGTGCCTTCGCTGCGCGGCACCGTCACGACGGTGCGCGGTACACCCGTTACCGCGTTGAAGCCGCTGCCGAAAGGCGCGTGGATATTGAACGGCGATCGGGGCCTGACCTATGCGGCCACCCTGCCCGAGGGCAACGAGATCGTCGCCGGTCGCTGGTGGCCTGCGGACTATGCCGGCCCACCGCTGGTTTCGATCGACGAACAGGCCGCCAAGGCGCTCGACCTGAAGCCCGGCGACAGGCTCGGCTTCTCGATCCTCGGCGTCGAGATGGAAGCCGAGATCGCCTCGATTCGCCGGATCAACTGGGAGCGGATGGGCTTCAACTTCGGAATCGTCTTCGCGCCGGGCGCACTGGAGGGCGCGCCGCACAGCTATATGGCCACGATCGCCCTGCCCGACACGCGCGAAACCGCCGTCAACCGGGCGATCGTAAAGAACTTTCCCGCCGTATCGCTGATCCGCGTGAAGGATGTCGCTGGCCAGATCGGCGAGATATTCGGCCAGCTGGCGACCGCTATCCGCGCCGCTGCCGCAGTGACGCTCGCAGCGGGGATCGCGGTGCTGATCGGCGCGATCGCTGCCTCGCGACGGGCGCGGCTCTACGACGCCGTGCTGCTCAAGCTGCTCGGCGGCAGCCGCGCGCAGATCTTGCTGGCGCAGGCGATCGAATATGCGCTGCTCGCCTCGGTCATCGCTCTGCTCGCGCTGGCTGCCGGCAGTGCAGCCGGCTGGTATGTCGTGACGCAGATCTTCGAGCTGGCCTGGGCGCCCGACTGGGGCCTCGTTGCGGTGACGCTGCTCGTCGGCGCGGTCGGGACTTTGGGCATCGGGCTGGCGGGATCGCTGCCGATTCTCAACGCCCGCCCGGCACAGGCGCTGCGCTCGCTCTGACCGGCCGGACGTTCGCCTCAGGGCTGCAGCCGGGCGCGGGCCTCGGCGAGCGCTTCTGGCGTATCGACGTCGAACAGGACGCCCGGATCGTCGCAATCGACGAAGGTCGGTTCACGGTCGCGTAAAAGCGAGCGTCCCCCTTCGTCGCCGCGCAGACCGGCCAAGGCCGCGAAGTAGGACCGGCCCCAAAGCACGGGATTGCCGGGCCGCCCCGCATGGCGTGGACGGACGATAGCATCGCGGGTGGCGAGCCCGATCAGGCGGTCGATGGTTTCGATCCGTACAAACGGCATGTCGCCGAGCGCCACGACCACCGCATCCCAATGCGCCGGGATGCAAGCCGCTGCGGTGGCCAGCGAGCGACCCATGCCTTCCTCATGATCGGCGACTTCGACGAGCACGGCATGTGCCGCGAGATGCTGCGTCAGTGGCGATCCGGGCGGGACCGCCGCCAGAACGCCGTCGAGTGCCGCACCGCGCAGGCTTTGCAGGGCATGCACCACGAGCGGCATTCCTCCAAGATCCATACCCAGCTTGTCGTCGCCCATCCGGCGGGCGCTGCCGGCTGCCAGCAGGATCGCGCCGACGATCACGTCTTGCGCAGGGCCGCCGTCGCGCCCGCGAGGATCGACAGCGCGATCTCGGCCGGTGTCGCCGCGCCGATGGCGATGCCGGCGGGCCCGTCGATCCGCGCCAGCGCTTCGGCGCTCCAGCCCTTGGCTGTCAGTCGCTCGATCCGCTTGGCGTGGGTCCGGCGCGAGCCGAGCGCGGCCACGTAGAAGGCCTCGCTGCGCAGCGCAGCCTCGAGCGCGGGATCGTCGATCTTGGAATCATGGCTAAGCGTCACGATCGCCGTCGCGCTGTCGGGCTTCCACTCCTCGAACGCCTCGTCGGGCCAGCGTCTATCGACATCGATCCCGACGAAGCGATCGGCGGCGGCGAAGCTGTCGCGCGGATCGACAACATGCACCCGGTAGCCGAGCTGGCGCGCCAGCGGCACGAGCTGCTGGCTGACATGCACGGCGCCGACGATCAGCATGCGCAGTGGCGGCGCATAGGCGTTGATGAACTCGTCCTCGCGCGGCTCGGGTGCAGGATCCACGATCATCGAAGCGCCGGAAGACAGATCGGTCGCGACCGCCACCGCACGGCCGGCCCGGCGCTCTTCGCGCAAGGTCGACAGGAGCGCAGGCGGGAAATGGACGTCATCGACCGTCTGGATCGCAATCTCTATGCTGCCCCCGCAGGCCAGGCCGAAGGTCCAGGCATTTTCGTCCTGAACCCCATAATCCCGGCGCGCGAAACCGCCGCCTGCGTCGAGCAGCCCTTGCGCGGTCACGAGGACGTCGCCCTCGACGCAGCCGCCGCTCACCGAACCTTCGAACAGCCCATCGTCACGGATCACGGCGTGCGATCCCCGGCGGCGGGGCGCCGAACCCCAGGTCTGGACGACGGTCGCGATCGCCACGCCATGGCCCTGATCGCGCCAGTCGAGCGCCTTGGTCAAAAGTTCATCAAGTTCGTCTAGCATGGGTCCATCGGGGGGTTGCTCGCAGCGGGGCTGCGGGGCATGGAAACCCCCTCTCATCACGCAGGCCCCTGCCCAAAGCAAGGATATTGAATGACGGACGCCACCCTCGATGTCGTCGGCATCGGCAATGCCATTATCGACCTGTTGGCCCATGCCGACGACAGCTTCCTCAGCGAACAGAAGCTCGCCAAGGGCGCGATGACCCTGGTCGATGAAGACACCGCCGAGCGGCTCTATGCCGCCATGGGCCCGGTCACCCGCGCCTCGGGCGGATCGGCCGGCAACACCATCGCGGGCCTAGGTTCGCTGGGCGCGAAGTGCGGCTATATCGGCAAGCTCAAGCAGGACGAACTGGGTGCAGCCTACCGGCATGACCTGCTCGCTGCCGGCGTCCGATTCAGCACCCCGATGGCCAGCGACGGTCCGTCGACCGCGCGCTGCATGATCTTCGTGACGTCGGACGCCGAGCGTACGATGAACACCTATCTGGGCGCCTGCGTGAACCTGAAGGCCGATGACATCGACGCCGATATGGTCGCGGCTGCCAAGATCACCTATCTTGAGGGCTATCTCTATGACGAGCCCCACGCGAAGGAGGCCTTTCACCGGGCGTCCGACATCGCCCATGGCGCGGGCCGCAAGGTCGCCCTGTCGCTGTCAGACGCCTTCTGCGTCGAACGCCACCGGGCCGACTTCCTCGATCTGATCGCCAACCGGATCGACATCCTCTTCGCCAATGAAAGCGAGTTGCTCGCTCTGTTCCAGACCGAGGATTTCGATGCGGCTGTGGAACGGCTCAAACCGATGGTCGAGATTGCCGCGATCACGCGCAGCGCCCAGGGGTCGGTCGCGGTCCGTGGCGATGAGCGGGTCGAGAGCCCGGCCGCGCATGTCGAGCGGGTCGTCGACACGACCGGCGCAGGCGACCTCTACGCAGCAGGATTCCTTTATGGGCTGACCCAGGATCTTCCGCTGGCCGAATGCGGGCGCATCGCCGGGCTCGCAGCCGCCGAGGTGATCTCGCACTTCGGAGCACGACCGGAAACGCCGCTGCGCGAATATGCCGGGCTCGATTGAGCCCGGCTTCGGTCACCGACGGAAGGCAACAAAAAAGGGCGGCCGCGAGGCCGCCCTTATTCGTATCGAGAGAGGAAGCTACGCTTAGAAGGCGTTGCCGTACTTCTCATTGCCGACGAAGCCCATCTTCTCGACCTGAGCCCGCTTGGTGACCGCGAGGACGCGATCAACCAGATCGTAGCGAGCCTGGGCGTCCGGCTCCAGGTGGAGCTCGGGGACCGGGTTCATCGTCTGGGTGATGTCGAGATACTGGCGCAGGCGCACCAGATCGATCGGCGAACCATTCCAGAGAACCTCGCCCGTCGGGGTGATCACGACCTTGTTCTTGATCGGATCGACCGGCGGCGGGGTGTTCGGCCCGCTGTCGACCGGAAGGTCGAGCTTCACCGCATGGGTCTGGATCGGAATGGTGATGATGAACATAATCAGGAGCACCAGCATCACGTCGATCAACGGCGTGGTGTTGATGTCCATCATCGGTTCGCCTTCGGCAGTTCCCGCTGACATTGCCATGATGACTACTCCTTGTAAGCGGGCTTAGAGGCGCGGACTGGCGAAGCCAGCCGGCGGTTCCGAGATGAAGCCCACGCGGGTGAACCCGGCGCGCTGCATCGCGAACACCGTACCGCCGATACAGCGATAGGGCGTGTTCACGTCACCGCGGATATGCACTTCCGGAAGCTCGAGGCCGGGAGCGTTGGGGCCACCCTGCTTGTCGATTTCCTTGCGCAGCTTGACCACGGCACGGTCGATCAGTTCCGAGGAGTTCACCTTGGTGAGACCCCAATAGACTTCGCAGGAGCCATCAGCCGCCGCACGCACCGAGAGCGCGACGTTCTCGGGCTTGGTCGTGGTGGGTTCGAACACGACGCTCGGAAGCTTGACGGGCACCGTTTGAATGACGACCGGAACCGTGATGAGGAAGATGATCAGAAGCACCAGCATGACGTCGACGAGCGGCGTCGTGTTGATGTCCGACATAGGGGCGCCGTCTTCGGCGGGGCCGGCACTCATGGCCATCGGCACTAATCCTATCTACTTGCTCGACCCGATGAAGGTCCGGCTCTTTCGCCGTTCCCTGGGCCAGACGTCCTTCGAGACGCGGGCGGGAGCACAAGGCCCCCGCCCTGTACGTCGGTCGATTACTTCTTGACGGCCGGGGCCGGAGCGGCCTTGACCGTGGTCGCCGGCTTAACGGCGCCGGCCGAAACCATGTAGCCGTGCAGATCGGTCGAGAACGCCGACAGCTGCTCGGCAACGACCTTGTTGCGACGGATCAGCCAGTTGTAACCGAGCACGGCGGGAACGGCCACGGCCAGACCCAGCGCGGTCATGATCAGAGCTTCACCGACCGGGCCGGCGACGGCGTCGATCGAGGCCTGACCGGCAGCGCCGATCTTGATGAGCGCGCGATAGATGCCGATAACGGTACCGAACAGACCGACGAACGGAGCGGTCGAACCGACGGTGGCGAGCACCGCGAGACCGTTGCCGAGCTTCGAGTTGATCAGGCCCTGGCTGCGCATCAGCGAACCGGTGAGCCACTCATGCTGGTCGACCGGGTCGGTCAGCTTGGTGTGCTGCTCCTGGGCGAGGAGGCCGTCGTCGACGATCTGACGATAGGCCGAGTTCTTCTCGAGCTTCGCCTGGCCGTCCTTCAGGCTCGGAGCCGACCAGAAAGAAGCACGTGCCTTCTTGCCCTGGTTGAGGATCTTCTGCTGCTCGAGCAGCTTGGTGAACATGATGTACCAGGACGCCGCCGACATGACGACGAGGATGAGGAACGTCGCCCAAGCAATCGTGCCACCCTGCTCCAGAGCGGCCATCAGGCCATACGGGTTCGAACCTTCGGCTGCGGGACTAGCCATAAACTGAATTTCCTTCTCTGAAACTGTCTGTTGTATCCGGTCATAGAAGCCGGGCGGACCGCCGGGTCAGCCCGACACAAGCTCAGTCCTTCGGGATCTGCCAGCGAACGCGATTGCGATAAGTGAACGGCATGGGCTGACTGTTGCCATCGAGCTGGGGCTTGAAACGCGCCCGGCGCAACAACATCTGACAAGCCTTCTGATCGAGCGACGGGAAGCCGCTCGAACTCGTAACCGAGCAATTGGTCGCTTTGCCATCAGGGCCCACAGCCAGCTCGAAGCCGGTCGTGCCCTGATTTTCGGCGCGGAGATCGGCAGAAGGATAATCCTCCGGAGTAACCCACTCGCCCGGAGTGCCACGCGGTTCACCCCGACGCGAAACCGCCGGAGGCGGAGGCGCGGGCGGAGCGGCCGGCGTGATCTGCGGCGGCGGAGCCACCGGAACCGACACGATCGGCGGAGCGACACTCGGAGCCACCTGAACGATCGGAGGCGGCGCCACAACGGGCGGCGGCTCGATATTCGTCTCCGGCGGCGGAGGCGGCGGCTGATCCGGAGGCGGAGGCGCCTCTTCTACGACGTCGAACGTCTTGAGGTCGCGAGCGACCTTCTTGACGACGTTATACGCAAGCCCGGTGACGAAGGCATATCCGATCACTGCATGGAGCAGGACCACCAGCCCAATCGACACCACCTTGCGGGTGCTAAGGGTTTGATCGCCATAAGCCATTAAGGAACGACACTCCCTCCAATCCAAAGCCAGCATTTGTACCGGCACGCACCAATGGGAGTGCCATTAGCGCCCGGCCCTTCACCCGCCAGACATAGTTATAATATTTAGCGGAGGTGTGTCCTTATCGCGACAGTTCGACGGAAGCAATAAGCGAAACGGCGCATTGGATGCCCGTTTCGGGCGTGACGCGACCCCTATGACGACGCTATCCACAGCGCGAACACCCGCTGGAACCCTGGAGCGAGCCATGCGTATGGACCGGATGAACGCCAACACTTTTCATACTGGCATGATGCTTGCTTTCTTGGCAATGACATCTTTGCCCGCATCGCTCGATGCGCAGCCCGCCTCTCCCGCGTCGATGGCCTCTCCGGGCCCCGGAATCCCGCAACTTTCCTATGCCGATCTTGCCGATCTCGCCCTCTCCGCCCAGGTGGTCGCCGGCGTAACGGTCACCAAGGCGGAACGGCTCAAAGGCGAGCTCGCGCCCGGATTGCAGGCAGGGAATGCCCGATTTTTGATCGAAGCGCAGACGGCCATGTTGTTGCGCGGCGCGGAAGGATTGCCGGGTTCGGTTACTTACATCGTCGACGTCCCGCTCGATGCACGCGGCAAGGCACCCTCGCTGAAAAAAAATCGCCTGATCATTTTCGGAAATAGGGTTCCGCAAAAGCCCCAGGAATTGCGCCTCACTTCGCCGTACTCACAGGTCGGCTGGGCGCAGAACACCGAATCACTGCTGCGTGCGATTCTCACCGAAGCGACCGCCGCGACGGCCCCACCGGTCGTGACCGGCGTCGGCAACGCCTTCCACGTACCGGGCGCGATTCCCGGCGAAAGCGAATCCCAGATCTTCCTGACCACCCCGAATAATCGGCCAATCTCCCTCACGATCCTGCGCCGGCCCGGCGAGCAGCCGCAATGGGCGGTCGCCCTCGGCGAGATGGTCGACGACAGCGCCTCGGCTCCCGCCCGCGACACGCTGCTCTGGTATCGCCTTGCCTGCTTCCTGCCGGCGACGATGCCCGAGAAGAGCACCGCTTCGCTCGGCGCGTCCGACGCACAGGCGGTTCGCGACGATTATGCCTTCGTACTGAAGCAACTCGGCCCCTGCGGACGAACCATCGCCCGCTGAGGCGGCGTCAGAAGGACGAAAGCTCGACGCCGACCGACGCGCAGTCCGGATAGACATCCGGCTTGCTGGTCGAGATGCGGAGCCCCTTCACGCCCGCGCGCGCGGCAACGAGCGCATATATGCCCCGGGCCAGCGTCTCCTGCAGATTATAGCGGCGGGCTTTGGCGAGCGACAGAATCTCGGTGCGCAGGAAGTCGTAGTCCCAGGCGCAGTCGACATCGTCGCGCGAGGCGAAACTGGCTTCGTCGAGCCAGACCTCGACCGTGACGAATACGCGTTGCGGATTGCCGACCTCGAAATCGTGGAAACCGATGTCGATCGGCACCGCGAAATCGCGCAGGACGATCCGCCGCGTGCGCGGCGCGAGAGCCTCGGGCACGAGACCGTCGAGCTGGGAAAAATCCATCAAACCTCCTGGTCGAGATATTGGACGTCGCGCGACAGGCCCAGAAAGCGTTGGCCGCCATCGAGCGTGATCGTCTGCCCGGTAATCGTGGGGACGGCGATCAGAAAGCGCAGCGCCTCGACGATCTGGCCGACCTCAACCCCCCTCCCCAGCGCGTTGAGCGCATGGACCTTCTCGAAATTCTCGCGGCTCTGCGGCCCGGAGACGAGCGTTACCGAAGGCGCGATCGCGTTGACCCTGATCCCGCGCCCCGCCAGCAAGCGGGCGAGCAGTTCGTGAACGCCGGCAAAGGCGATCTTCGATATCGTATAGGTGAAGAAGTCGGGGTTCAGCTGCGACAGCTTGGCG
This sequence comes from Zymomonas sp., assembly GCA_027489105.1. The sequence goes on from JAIYAJ010000406.1 coordinate 13,266, forward strand.
TCGAGGATATTCACCACCATTGCGCCGGCCCCTTTCGGCACCGCCTGGGCGAAGGCGCGCGACAGCAAGGCAGGGCCGCGTGCGTTGGCGGCCATATGCATGTCCCAGGCCTCGATCGAGAAATCGTCGAAACCGTCATAGACGAACGCCGATGCACTGTTCACCAGCAGCCCCGCTGGCGGCATGCCGTCGAGCGCGGCGATCACCTGTTCTGGCCCGCCCGGATCGGCCAGATCGGCCTGCACGATCCGCGCACCTGGGCAGCCTGCCGCCAGCGCGAGAGCCTCGTCCGCGCTGTGGCGATAATGAATCAGGCACGTCCACCCGTCCGCCGAGAGTGCCTTGACCAATTCGGCCCCGATACGCTTGGCGCCGCCGGTTACAATCGCGGTTCTGCTGCTTCCGAATTCGGCATTCATCATTGGTCCCCTGTGCCCGGTCGGGGCAGCGTGGCGGCCCCTATGGCCGATTCACAGCCTTTCCCCAACTTGTCCACAAGGTCATCCACGGCTCACGCCTTGGCCGAGGGGCGGCTCGATACATCGTCATGCCAGCGTTTCAGTGCGGGCCGGCCATCGAATGGGTCGGGCAGGCGCGTGGCAAGGCCGAAGTCGATCGCGACCAGCAGCGCGATGTCGGCCATGCTGAAAGCGTCGACGGCGATATAGGAGCGTCCGGCCAGTCGGCGCTCCAGCACATCGGCAAAGGCCGACCACATGAGCCTGCCTCGCTCGACCAGCGCTTCAATCTGCTCGATCCGTGGCCATTCCCCGCCGACCGCGCGGCCGTCGAATACCGAAACCCGATTGCGAAAGGCGATCGCCACAGCCTGAAAACAGTCATGCTCGACCCGACGCAGCCAGGCTTCGATCAGCCCGATCTCGACCGGGGTTACCCCGAATAGGCATGGTTCCGGGTGCAGGGCCTCGAAATAGCGACAGATTCCGAGCGAGTCGTCGATCAGCGTCCCGTCGTCGAGCAGCAGCGCGGGCGTCTGCCGCTGCGGATTGACCGCCAGATAGGCGGGTGCAAGCTGATCGCCCGTCTTGAGGTCGACCTGAACCCGCTCGACCTGGATTGCCTTCTCCGCGAGGAAAATGCGAACGCGCCGGGGGCTTGGTGCCCAATCCGAGTCGAACAGCTTCATGAAATCATCATCCGATTCTGCTTCACATTCGGTCGCAAGACGGTAAAGGCGCCGCTCCATCCGAACAAGGATTCCCAACCGCATTGATCAGCCTCGTGCCCATCGCCTCGGTCCCAGCCTCGTCCGTCGAGCAATTGCTCGATCTGGCCTTCGGTGCCGACCGGCATGGCCGCACCGCCTATCGGCTCCGTGCAGGCATGGGCGCGATCCCGACGTTGAGCTTCGCGGCAGTGGACGAGGAAGGGCATCTGCTGGGCAGCATTCAGTGCTGGCCGATCGAGATCGCGGCCTCGTCAGGCGAGGTCGCCCCCCTGATTCTCGTCGGGCCGGTCGCGGTCCTTCCTGATCGGCAGCGCGATGGTCTGGGCCGCAAGCTGGTCGAAGCCGCCCTGGCGGTGGCAGACGACTCACGCGCGGAGCCGATGATGCTGATCGGCGACGCAGATTATTATGGCCGTTTCTTCGGCTTCACGGCCGACGCGACCGGCGGCTGGCAACTGCCTGGCCCGGTCGACCGCGATCGCCTGCTCGTTCGCCTGCGCCCCGGCCAGCGGGTGATGGTCGAGGGCCTCCTTCGTCCGCGCACCCTTGCTTCCCAGACCGACGATCGGCAGTTGCGCCCGGCCTGAATCCCGGTCAGGTGGAAGCCGCCCCTTGTATGGCGGCGGCTTAAGGGGCACATCGCCGCCATGCCCGAAAGCAACCCAGCCCCGGACTTCGCCGCGACTTCGCTTCAGGACATTGCCCGCTACGCGGCCGAGAACCGCCGCCCCCCCGTCGAGGCCTGGAACCCGCCGCATTGCGGCGACAGCATGATGCGTATCGCACGCGACGGCACCTGGTATCATGAAGGCTCGCCGATCGGCCGCCCGGCGATGGTGCGCCTCTTCTCGACGATCCTGCGCCGCGAAGATGATGGCAGCTATGTACTGGTGACGCCGGCCGAGAAGCTGACCATCGCGGTCGACGACGCCCCATTCTTCGCCGTCGAACTGAAGAGCGAAGGCGAAGGTCGAGACAGACGCCTGGCCTTTCGCCTCAACACCGACGACGTCATCGTCGCCGGCCCGGAGCATGCGCTGGAGATCCGCAACGACGCCGATGGTCCCCACCCCTATCTCGAGGTGCGACGCGGGCTGAAGGCGCTGGTCAGTCGGCCGGTCTATTATGAGCTGGTCGAACTCGCGCTGGCCGAGGAGAATTCGCCCGTCGGCCTGTGGAGCGAAGGTCTCTTCTTTCCCCTGGGGGACGAATGAGCGCGCTGGCGCAACGGCTTCGACAGAGCCTCGCCGACGCACCCGACAGTCAGGACACGCCGATCATCGAGCAGGAAGGTCTCGTCGGCGACGTGCGAAAGCTGGTGCCTGCGGCGGTGCTGATGCCGATCATCGAGGCGCCCCGCCCTCGCGTCCTGTTCACCGTGCGTCATGCCGGATTGCGCGCCCATGCCGGGCAGGTCGCCTTTCCGGGCGGACGGCTCGATCCCGATGATGACGGCCCGGTGGGCGGCGCGCTGCGCGAAGCCTGGGAGGAGGTGTCGCTGCCGCCCGAACAGGTCGATGTCGTCGGCACGGCGCGACCCTATGCGACCGGGTCGGGCTATCTGATCACGCCGGTCATCGGGGTGATCCCCGACGGCCTGGACCTGCGTCCGCACGAAGCCGAAGTGGCGGGTCTGTTCGAGGTCCCGCTCGACCATCTTTTGTCCGACGCGCATCATCTGCGGAAGACCGGCACGCTGCGCGGGATCGAACGGCATTATTTCGAAATCGACTGGCCGAGCGAGCGTATCTGGGGTGTCACCGCCGGGCTGATCGTGACGATCGCCCCCCGCCTCCGCGCTGCCCTGGAATTGCCCGCATGACCTGCCTGCCCGACAGCAGCTGGCGGCGGGCCGAAGGCATGGACCGTCTGATGGCGGCACTTGGCGCCGACAAGGGCATGATCCGCTTCGTCGGCGGCGCGGTGCGCGACAGCCTGCTCGGCCTGCCGGTGAAGGATGTCGACTGTGCCACCCGCTGGCGCCCGGAGCAAAGCAGCGAGCACATCGTGGCGGCCGGCTTCAAGGCCATCCCCACCGGCATTGCCCATGGCACGGTCACCGCGCTGCTCCCGAGCGGCCCGGTCGAGGTTACGACGCTGCGCCGCGACCTGTCGACAGACGGCCGCCACGCCACCGTCGCCTTCACCGACGAATGGCGCGAGGACGCCGCCCGGCGCGACTTCACCATCAATGCGCTGTCCGCCGATCCGCTCACCGGCGACCTGTTCGACTATTTCGACGGCCTCGACGATCTGCACGCCGGCCGCGTCCGCTTCATCGGCGACGCGCTGCAGCGGATCGCCGAGGATCATTTGCGGATCATGCGCTTCTTCCGCTTCCATGAACGGTTCGGACGCGGAGACCCGGACCCAGACGCCCTGGCTGCCTGCGTGGCACGGGCCAACGACCTGATGGCGCTGTCCCGCGAGCGGATCGCCGACGAACTGCTCAAGCTGCTCGGTGGCGCCAATCCAGCCCCGACCATTCGGCTGATGTTCGACAACGGCATCTTCCGCCCGATCATTCCGGAAATTGATTCCAGCGGAGTCGATCGCCTCACCCGACTTGTCGTGCGTGAAGGTCTTGGCGCTGTGCGGCCCGATGGTCTGCGCCGCCTCGGCGCGCTGCTGCCCGAGTCAGCCGAAACGGCGGTCTCCATCGCCCGGCGGCTGAAGTTGTCGAAGGCGGCGACGCGCCGGCTCGAACTCTCGGCGGGCGGAGACAGCGGCCCCGCCCATGCGCTCGCCTATCGTTTCGGGAATGAGGTCGCGACCGACCTGCTGCTTCGCGGAGACGGCGATATCGAAGGCCTCGATCTGGAGGCGCTGGCTGTCTGGCAGCGTCCCCGCCTGTCGCTGGGTGGAGGCGAACTCATCGCCATGGGGTTGCGGCCCGGCCCCATAGTTGCCGCAACACTCCAGCAGGTCGAGCGTCAGTGGGTCGAAGAGGGTTTTCCCGACAGCGCACGCGTGTCGGTGCTGGCACGTGAGGCGGTCGATCAGGCCCTGCGCTCGCGCCAATAGGCATAGGCCTGGTCCGACGGAAGCGGTCGTGCAAAGTAGAAGCCCTGCGCGACATCGCAACCGAGACCGATCAGCGTTTCGACCAATGGCTCGGATTCGACGCCCTCGGCCGTCGTGGTCATGCCGAGCGCAGACGCCAGGCCCAGAATCGCCCGGACGATGGCGACCGAATCCCGGTCGACCAGCATCGGCGCGATGAAGCTGCGATCGATCTTGAGCACATCGATCGGCAGCTTCTGCAGATAGGCCAGGCTCGAATAGCCTGTGCCGAAATCATCCATCGCGATCATGACGTCGAGGTCGTGGATCGCGCGCAGCACCTTGGCCATGCCCGAAGGATCGCTGACGATGCAGCTTTCGGTCAGTTCGATCTTGAGCCGGCTGCCCGAAATCCCGCTCTCGGCGAGTGCCGCCTGCACCGCTGACACCACATCGTCCCGCTGGAACTGAACCGCCGAGACGTTGACCGCCATGTGAACGGGCAGCGGCGAGCCTGCCATCCGGTCCCATTCGGCCAGCGTGCGCGTCGCAGCGCGCAGGGCCCAGCGGCCGAGCTGAACGATCAGGCCGGACTCTTCGGCGACGGGAATGAACTCGGCGGGAGAAATCGGACCCTTTTCAGGGTGATCCCAGCGGGCCAGCGCCTCGTACCCTACGACCTTCCCCGTCGCGAGATCGATCAGCGGCTGGAAGGCCAGCGTCAGCTGGTCGCGTTCGATCGCGCGCCGCAGCTCGGTCTCGAGGCTGAAACGCTGGCGCGCGGCTGTGCTGTCGCAGGCCTGGTAGAGTTCGGCATGGCCCGATCCCTTGGCGCGCTTCATCGCGAATTGCGCGTTGCGGATCAGGTCCTCGGCATCGTCGACAGCGGGCGCCATCATCGCGACGCCCACGGCACAATCGATCTTGATCTCAAGTTCGCCGAGCCGGATCGGGGTCGCGAGCGAAGCCTGGATACGGCGCGCGGCACGCATTGCCTCGGACGGATCATCCGCGACGCTCAGCAATACGGCGAACTCGTCTCCGACAAGCCGAGCCAGCACGTCGCCGGCCCGCAAGGTCGAGACCAGACGGCGTGCCACAGTGATGATCAGTTCGTCGCCGGCAAGCGAGCCGACCCCTTCATTGACCCGGCTGAAGCGCGTCAGGTCTATCAGCAGGACCGCGAACTGACGCCCTTCGGTCTCGAAGTTCAGCATCGCATTCTCGACCTGCTCGACGAATGCCGCGCGGTTCGGCAAGCCGGTCAGGCTGTCGCGCAGCATCTGCGTGCGCAGCGAACGCTCGCCTTCAACCTGCTGGGTGCGGTCGATCAGCGAAAGGATACAGCGCGGCACAGGCGACTCGCCGCCGTTCAGGCGGACCAGACGGACGGCGAAATGACGCCCGCTGATGCCGTCGCCTTCCTGCATGTCGAACGCGCGCTCATGATCGTCGGACGCCAGGAAGTCCCGGATCTCGGGGACGAGCGCCAGGCCGATGCCGGGGCAGATCTCTCTGGCGCCGTCCGTCGGCGGCGGACTGGCTCGACGCCCGGCAAGTTCGAGAAATGCACGGTTTCGCGCAAGAATGCTCGGCTTGCCTTCGGTGAGGCACAGCAACGCTATCGCAATCGGAAGCGTGTCGATGAACTCCTGCTGCGCTGCCGTGCGCGGCGTATCCAGCAGTTCCTGCAGCGCAGCCGGAAACATCGCTCCGGAAGGAGCGGCGTCGCCCTCGGCGGCCTTCGCCGCCTGTTCGCTATGGGTTTTTGCCGCCCGCATGATGGATCGGAATTAGCAGCGCAGGGTTAATGCTCTGTTTCCGAGCCCTTAAACCTTTGTCTACCCTTAGGGGCGGAAGCGATTGTCGCGCGGGAAGCCGACCGGCGGCATGCGGCCGGCGGCACCACGCGCCGCGCGCCAAGGCGTCAGGTCGCTCTCGGTCCGGGTCCGGCCGGTGTCACCGCCCATCGCCCAGCTGAGCCCCTCGTCCAGGCGGAAGCTGATCGCGTCGGACAACCCACCATCCTTGTAGCGCTGGATCGCAACCCCCTGCCCACGCCCCATGCGCGGCAGTTCGGACAGCGGGAAGACGACCATCTTCCGGTTGTCGCCGATCGCCGCGACATAGTCGTCGGTCGGTGCGATCGGGTGGATCACCTTGAGCCGCCCGCCCTCGCGCAGGTTGACGACCTGTTTCCCCTTGCGGGTCTCGGCGGTGACGTCGGCCATGTCGACCACGAAGCCTTTGCCGTCCGCCGATGCCAGCAACAGTTCGGCGCCCGGGCGGGCTGCGAGCAGCGCGATGATCCGCGCATCGGCGTCGATGTCGGCAAACAGCCGCACCGGCTCGCCGAAACCGCGACCGCCGGGGAGCTTGTCGGCCGGAAGCGTGTGAAAGCGTCCCTGGTCGGTCGCCAGCAATATACGGTCGGTCGTCTGCGCACGGATGGCATGGTCGGGGCCGTCGCCCTCCTTGAACTTGACCGCCGCCACCGCCGCGTCGTCGAGATGGCCCTTCATCGCGCGGATCCAGCCGCGCTGCGACAGGATCACGGTGACCGGCTCGCGCTCGATCATCGCCTCCAGCGGAATTTCGCGCGCCGGCGCCGCTTCGGACACCGATGTCCGCCGCGCGCCCAGCTTGGTCTCAGGGCCGTAGCGATCCCGCAATGCGGCCAGGTCGCGCTTCATGCGCGTGCGCTGGCGCGCGGGGCTGGCGATCAGCGCTTCCAGATCCTTGCCCTCGGCATCGAGCGTGTTGCGCTCGCGCCGTATCTCCATCTCCTCCAGCTTGCGCAGGCTGCGCAGCCGCATGTTGAGGATCGCCTCGGCCTGGCGGTCGTTGAGGCCGAATTCCTCCATCATCACCGCCTTGGGCTCATCCTCCTCGCGGATGATCTGGATGACCCGGTCGAGGTTGAGATAGACGATCAGATAGCCGTCGAGCAGTTCGATCCGGTCGGCGATCTTGGCGAGGCGGTGCTGCGACCGCCGCACGAGCACTTCGAACTGGTGCTTGAGCCAGGCCGACAGGGCCTGCTTCAGGCTCATCACCATCGGCGTGCGATGTTCGTCGAGCACGTTGAGATTGAGCGAGACGCGGACCTCCAGCTCGGTCAGCCGGAACAGGCTTTCCATCAGCATGTCCGCGTCGACCGTGCGGCTGCGCGGTTCGAGGACGATGCGGATGTCCTCATCGCTCTCGTCACGGACGTCGGCGAGGATCGGAAGCTTCTTCTCGTTGATCAGTTCGGCGATCTGCTCGATCAGCTTCGACTTCTGAACCTGATAGGGAATTTCACTGACGACAAGGTGCCAGCCGCCGCCCTTCTCGTCGATCCGGTCGATCCGGGCGCGCACCCGGAAAGCCCCGCGTCCGGTCGAATAGGCCTCGGTGATCGAGGCCGCGCTGTCGACCAGTACGCCCCCGGTCGGGAAGTCCGGCCCCTGCACGAACTGCATGAGCTCTGGCGTCTCCGCTTCGGGCCGGTCGATCAGGTGCACGCAGGCATCGACCAGCTCGGCCACATTGTGCGGGGGAATGGAAGTCGCCATGCCGACCGCAATGCCGCTCGCGCCGTTCGCGAGCAGGTTGGGAAACAGGCCGGGGAAGATTTCGGGTTCTTCCTCCTCACCATTATAAGTCGGGCGCAACTCGACCGTCCCCTCGTCGAGACCGGCCATCAGTTCGCCGGCCGCCGCCGTCAGCCGCGCTTCGGTGTAGCGCATAGCCGCGGCATTATCGCCGTCGACATTGCCGAAATTGCCCTGCCCGTCGACCAGCGGGTAGCGGAGCGAGAAGGTCTGCGCGAGGCGGACCATCGCGTCATAGACCGAGGCGTCGCCATGCGGGTGATATTTGCCGATGACATCGCCGACGACGCGCGCGCATTTTTTGTAGCCCGCAGTGGGGTCGAGCCGCAGCAACCGCATCGCCCAGAGGAGCCGCCGATGGACCGGCTTCAGACCATCGCGAACGTCCGGAAGCGATCGGGCCGTGATGGTCGAGAGCGCGTAGACGAGGTAGCGGTCGGACAGCGCGCTGTCGAACGGCGTGTTGCGGATGTTGTCGTCGGGAAGCTCGGCGATATCGGTCATGCCAATGCTGTAGCGGCTAAGGGGCAGGCGGGGAAAGAGGCTTGCCGCCTGCGCCTGCCTTCGCGGCGTCGCAGGCGCTCGCCTACCACCGGATTATTTTATGTGTCCGTCCCCTTACGGGGGGTGACGCGGCAAGGCGCCGACGCCATCATGCGGTCGACAACGAGAAGATGGACCTCTGCCGCGATGCGTTTCTACCGCCCGATTGCCCTGTTCGGTCTTGGCTGCCTCGCCGCAACCGCCGCCCCCGCCATCGAGAACAGCCGTCCACAACCCCTGCCGATCGAGCGGCACCTGCCTGCCGCACGCGACGTCCCCTATCCCGGTACGCTCCGCCTGGAGGTCGACGCAACCGATGTCGCGCGCGGCGTCTTCACGGTGCGACAGAGCATTCCGGTCGCGCAGTCCGGCACGCTCTATCTGCTCTATCCGCAATGGCTGCCCGGCAATCATGCGCCGCGCGGGCCGATCGACGATGTCGCCGATCTGCGGATCAGCGCCGGGGGCAAGCCGCTCAGCTGGAAACGCGATCCTGTCGACGTCTATGCCATCGCGGTCGACGTGCCGGCCGGCGCCTCGAGCATCGAGCTTAGCTTCGACTATGTCTCGCCGGTCAGCAGCAGCCAGGGGCGCGTCGTGATGACTCGCGAGATGCTGAGCCTGCAGTGGAATCTCGTCGCCTTCTATCCGGCCGGCTATTTCACGCGTGGCATAACAGTCGCAGCCTCGGCAAAGCTGCCGGCGAACTGGGGCTATGGCACCGCCTTGTCGACCGATGCCAGCGACACCGACGGCACCGTCCGCTTCAAACCCGTCGATTTCGAAACCCTCGTCGACAGTCCGATGCTCGCGGGCATCAACTTCCAGCAGATCGCGCTGAGCCCGAAGGTCCGGCTGAACATCGCTGCGGACAGCGCCGCCGAACTGCGCGCGACCGACGAGCAGATCGCGCTCCACCGCAACCTGGTCGATCAGGCGGTCAA
>JAIYAJ010000214.1 GCA_027489105.1 Zymomonas sp.
CATCGTCGTCACCCTCGACGTGCGCAAGACCGGGCTACTTGGCGGACAGACGGTGGTCACGCACAACGGGACGCGCAAAACCGGCCGGAAACCGCTCGATGTAGCGATCGAGATGCAGGCGCGCGGCGCTGGTGAAATCGTGATCAACATGGTCGATCGCGACGGCGAGATGGGCGGCTATGATCTGGACTTCGTCGCCCGGATGCGCGAGGCGGTGACGATACCCGTGACGCTGCTGGGAGGCGCGGGTTCGCTCGACGACATCGCTGCGCTGATCCGGCAGGAAGGGATTATCGGGGCGGCAGCGGGCAGTCTGTTCGTTTTCAAGGGGAAGTATCGCGCCGTGCTGATCAACTATCCCAATCGGGAAGAGAAGGACGCGCTGCTGTCGCGGGCGGGGTTCGGCGGGTGAAGCAAATCCTCCAGAATCTCGGTAATGGCGCGACCAGCCTGACCGACGTGCCCGCGCCCCGCGCCGGCCGGGGCAAGCTGCTGATCCGTACCAGCCACTCGCTGATCTCGGCCGGGACCGAGCGGATGCTGGTCGACTTCGGCAAGGCGGGATGGATCGACAAGGCGCGCCAGCAGCCCGACAAAGTCCGCCAGGTGCTCGAGAAGATGCGCACCGACGGCGTGGTCGCGACGGTCGACGCGGTGCGCAGCAAACTCGATCAGCCGATCGCGCTCGGCTATTGCAACGTCGGTCGGATACTCGACCTCGGCGCGGGGGTCGACGGTTTCGCCGTAGGCGATCGGGTCGCGAGCAACGGCAACCATGCCGAGATCGTGGCGGTCCCACGGAATCTGTGCGCACGCATTCCTGACGCGGTCAGCGACGAGGCGGCGGCGTTCACCGTGATCGGGGCAATCGGCCTCCAGGGAATCCGGCTCGCCGATCCGAAGCTGGGCGAATGCGTCGCGGTATTCGGGCTGGGGCTGATCGGGCTGCTGACCGTGCAGATGCTGCGCGCGCAGGGCTGTCGCGTGCTGGGCATCGACATCGATCCGGCACGCCTCGCGATGGCGCAGAGCTTCGGGGCCGAGGTGATCAACCCGGCGGCGGGCGAGGATGTGTTGGCGCGCGCCACCGCCTTCTCGCGCGGTGCGGGCGTCGACGCGGTGCTGATCACCGCCGCCAGCAAGAGCAACGATATCGTCGCGCAGGCCGCGCAGATGTCGCGCAAGCGCGGGCGCATCGTCCTGATCGGCGTCGTCGGTCTCAACCTCTCCCGCGCGGATTTCTACGAGAAGGAGCTGAGCTTTCAGGTCAGCTGCTCCTATGGCCCCGGCCGTTATGACCCCAGCTATGAGGTTGGCGGTCAGGATTATCCGATCGGCTATGTCCGCTGGACCGAGCAGCGCAATTTCGAGGCGGTGCTCGACCTGATGGCATCGGGCGCGATCGACGTCGCGCCGCTGATCTCGCACCGTTTCGATCTCGATGAAACCGAAGCTGCCTTCGCTCTTCTGACCTCCGACGAGCCTTCGCTCGGCATCATGCTGCGCTATGCCGCCGATACGAAGGCCGACGCCCGTCTCGGCCTGCGCACAGTGACCGTCGGCACCCCTCGGTCGACCCGCACGAGCGACATGCCCGGAGTCGCCTTTCTCGGTGCCGGCAATTATGCGGGTCGCGTCCTCATGCCGGCGTTCAAGGCTGGCGGGGCGGACCTGCGGACGGCAGTGAGCGGAGGTGGTTTCAGCGCGGTCCACTTCGCGCGCAAACATGGCTTCGGTCAGGCGAGCACCGATCAGGATGCCGCGCTGACCGATGCGGCGGTGGATGCCGTCGTGATCGCGACCCGCCACGACGCCCATGCCGCGCAGGTCCTGGCGGCCCTGCGCGCCGGCAAGCATGTCTTCTGCGAAAAGCCGCTCTGCCTGACGCTCGACGAACTGGCAGAGATCGAGCGCGAAGCCGAAGCGCGCCCCGGCCAGAAGCTGATGGTCGGCTTCAACCGCCGCTTCGCGCCGCTGATCGTCCAGGCTGAGGCGTTGCTGCGGCCGGTCTCGGGCCCCAAGGCGATGATCATGACGGTCAACGCCGGCGCCATTCCCGCCGATCACTGGACGCAGGATCCCGCGATCGGTGGCGGAAGGATCGTCGGTGAAGCCTGCCATTTCATCGATCTCCTACGCTTCTTTGCCGATGCGCCGATCGAGACAGTTCGAGCGATGCCGCTCGGCCGCCCGGACCAGCGCGCGGCATGCCCAGACAGCGCGACGATCCAGCTGGCTTTTGCCGACGGATCGACGGGCACGATCCATTATCTCGCCAATGGCGATCGCGGCTTTCCCAAGGAACGGCTGGAGCTGTTCGCGGGGGGCAGGATATTGCGGCTCGACAATTTCCGGCTGCTCGAGGGCTGGGGCTTCGGCGCCTTCCGTCGCAAGCGCAGCTGGAAGCAGGACAAGGGCCAGCAGGCCTGCGCGGCGGCCTTCCTCGATTCGATCAGGGCCGGGAGCGCTGCACCGATCGCGGTGGACGAGATCATCGAGGTGAGCCGCGCCAGTATCGAAGCGGCTGCACTGCTACGGGAATGAGCGGGCGGCGATCCAGGTGTGGCGCTGAAGGGAAGCGGCGAGCGTCAGGCAGAAATCTTTCCATAGAAGAACGGTGGAGCTGCTAAGCGGTCTCAGGCCCAGCACAATCACGCAATAAATTGTCGAGCGCATCACATTGGGGATCTGGAGCTTGATCTATTGGCATCAGAACGAGAACAGCTCCAATCGAGACGCATAAAGACCGAGGCATGATTCACTTTTACCAGCGCCTTACACAGGAACTCACCTTCGCGCGCCATGTGCCGCCCGGCCGGATTCTGCGCAGGCTCGTCCTGACCGCCAAGCGGCGCTGGAGCGACGTGCGGCCGCCGCGCTTTGACGGCCCCGCCCCGGCACGCGCCGCACGCCTGCCGCAGCCGGTGCTGGCCCCGCGCACGGGCATGATCGATCGCGACGACGCGGTGCTGAAGCTGCGCTTCCTGGATCATGAGGAGCCGGTGGGAACGCCGATCGACTGGTCCGCGCGGGACACGGGCGTCGCCGCGCAGCTCTGGCGCATGCATCTCCATTATATGGAGTTTCTAGAGGAGGCGACGTTCGGCGAGGGGCTCGACTGGATCCTCCACTGGATTGAGGACAACCGGCCCGCCCGGAAGGGCTTCTGGCGCGATATCTGGTTCCCCTACACCATCTCGCTGCGGGTGGTGGTTTGGATGCAGTTCGTCGCGCGGCATGGGGAGGCGGTGCCGCGCGCAGCCGAGGCCCGGATCGCCGACAGCCTCGCAGAGCAGCTGCGCTATCTGGTCGACTATGTCGAAACCGACATCGGCGGCAATCACCTGATCAAGAACGCCAAGGCGCTGTTGTGGGCATCGGCCTATTTCAAGGGAGACGAAGCGGAGAACTGGGGACGGATCGGCGCGAAATTGTTGCGCAGCGAACTTGCCGCCCAGATTCTCTCCGATGGGGTCCATTATGAACGCTCGGCCTCCTATCATGCCCAGGTCTTCGCCGATCTGATCGAGATCCGCAGCCTGCCGATCGACGCCGGCCTTGCGGCAGATCTCGATGCGCGCCTGCCCGCCATGGCCCAGATCCTGGCGGACCTCGCCCACCCCGATGGCCTGCCCGCCCATTTCAACGATTCCGGCCTGACCATGGCCTATGCGCCGCAAGCCTGCCTCGACGGCTATGCGCGGATCGGCGGCACCCAGCCCGCCCCGCGCGCCGTTTTCGCCTGTCCCGAGGCCGGCTATTTCGGCGCGCGCAACGACAGTGCCTATCTCGTCGCCGATTGCGGCCCGATCGGCCCGGACGAACTGCCGGCCCATAGCCATGGCGACGTGCTGAGCTTCGAACTGTCGCTGGGCGGCGAGCGCTTGATCGTCGACCAAGGCGTGTTCGAATATACGGCGGGTGATCGCCGGCAGGCGAGCCGCTCCTGCGCACACCACAATACGCTGGCGATCGAGGGTGCAGATCAGGCCGATTTCTTCGGCCGCTTCCGCGTGGGGCGCAGACCTGGGGTTCGCGTCAAGGCGTGGCAGGCCGGACAGGACAGCTTCCTGCTCGAAGGGGAGCATGACGGCTTCACCCATCTGCCGGGACGGCCGCGGCATAGCCGCCGCTTCGCCATGACGGCTGACGGCCTGGACATAGAGGACAGGATCACGGGTCGGGCATCGCGCGACGCCAGCATCGGCTTCCTGCTCCATCCATCCGTGTCCGCCGAACCGCTGTCGCAGACACGGTGGCGGCTGCGAGGCTCGACTGCCGAGGCGATCCTGACCTGCGATCTGCCGGTCGTCGCGGAAACGGCCTGTTGGTGGCCCGATCTGGGCGTGGAGCAGCCGACGCAGCGACTGGTCGTTCGCGCGTCATGCGATCGATTTGCGGCGGGTGTCGTCAGCCGGATCGCCTGGGCCTGAAACGACAAGGGAGATAGGATCGATGCGGCTGCTCTTCCTTACCGACAATTTCCCGCCCGAGGTGAACGCCCCGGCGAGCCGCACCTTCGAGCATTGCCGCGAATGGGTCCGCGAAGGGCATTCGGTGGTGGTGATCACCTGCGCGCCCAATTTCCCAAAGGGCAGGCTGTTCGACGGCTATCGCAACCGGCTGTGGCAGCGCGAGACGATGGATGGGATCGAGGTGATCCGCGTCTGGACCTTCATCAGCGCGAACGAGGGCTTCGCTCTGCGCATCGTCGACTATCTGAGCTTCATGGTCAGCGCTTTCATCGCCTCGCTGTTCGTGCGCAAGGTGGACCTGATCGTCGGCACCTCCCCGCAATTCTTCACCGCCTGCGCGGCCCGCATGGCAGGTCTCGTCAAACGGCGGCCCTGGGTCTTCGAACTGCGCGACATCTGGCCGGAGTCGATCCGCGCGGTGACCGCGATCCGGCAGGATCGGCTGCTCGACCTGCTCGAGAAGCTCGAACTGCATCTCTATCGCAAGGCCGCGGCAGTCGTCTCCGTAACCCATGCCTTCAAGGACAATCTGGTCCGGCGCGGGATCGACGGCGCAAAGATTCATGTCGTCACCAACGGCGTCGACACCGATCGATTCCGTCCCCTCCCCAAGGACGCGCAGCTGGTCGAGAGCCTCGGGCTCAAGGGCTGCTTCGTCGCCGGCTATATCGGCACCCATGGCCTTGCCCATGGACTCGACACGCTCGTCGATGCCGCCGCGCTGCTCGCCGGCCGCGACGAGACTCGCCGCATCCGCATCCTGATGCTCGGCGATGGCGCAGAACGCGCCCGACTCAAGGCCGATGCCGAGAGGCGCGGGCTGACCAATATCCTGTTCCTCGAGAGCGTCCCCAAGGACGAGGTCGTCCGCTACTGGTCGCTGCTCGACACCTCGATCGTGCACCTGAAGCGCGAGGATCTGTTCAAGACGGTTATTCCGTCCAAGATTTTCGAGTGCATGGGCATGGGCATCCCCATCCTGCACGGCGTCGAGGGGGAGTCCGCCGGGATCGTGGCGCAGGAAGGCGTCGGCGTAGCCTTCGAACCGGAGAACGCCAAGGCGCTGGCCGATGCGCTCCAGGCCATAGCCGGCGATACGGAGTTGCGGACCCGCCTGTCGCTCGCGGGTCCGCCCGCCGCCGCGCGTTACAGCCGGCGTGCGCTGGCGCTCGACATGCTCACGCTGCTCACCACGCTGGTGCGCAAGCGCTGAGGCTCAGAGGCGGTCGAGCCGCCAGTCCGACAAGGTCAATTCCCCCTCGCCATCGATCGCCCTGCTGATCGCCACGATTTCGATCCGCTGGGCGGGGCAATCGGCGGGGACCACGAAGGCAAGACTGACGGGCGCGGCCGTGGTACTCACGGCCACTGGGTTCACGATCAGATCCGTCGTCGGAGAACCGATGCAGCGCAGTGCCACCTCGGCCGTGGCCGGCGCGCGTCCGTCCGGAACGGTGCCCCGCAGGCTGAGGCTGTAGCGTCCCGGCGCTAGTATGACTATCCGGTCCGATACAGGCACGCGACGATCCGCTTCGGCCCGTACGATGATGGCATTGCCATCACCGGCCAGCGCGCTGCCTTCCGCTCCATTGTTGAAGCGCCATCCAAAGGGACCAGCACGGCTGTCGAGGCTTGCCGGGCCGACCGTCATATCCGCCGCAAAGCCGGCGGGAAACCTGACGGCCTCGCGCAGGTAGCGCGCTGCGAGGAGAAAATCCCGCCGCGCTGCGAGACCGGTCAGCACATAGCCATCGGTGTCCGCATAGCTGGGCGTAGCCGGCAGGCCACCCGCCGCCAGGACCATGCGCGCGGTATCGGAGGCCGTCTCGGGGCCCGCTGCGGCGTAGCGCAGGAAGGCCGGCATCCACGGCCGATTAGCCCGGATATAGGGCAGCAGTGCATTGCGAACCCCTTCATCGAACAGGCCGTCCGCCAAGGCCGGGGACAGCAGTTCGGCCGCACCCGCGCTGGTGGTCAGGGCTTCGTCGAAGCTCCGCACGACCCCCGCTGCGTCGCCGCGGTCGAGACTCCGGTTGATCAGCAACCACGTCGTGCCGATGTCGCGCCGCGAGACGCGGTGCGCGAGATCGATCAGCCGATCGGACGCCGGCTCTCTCCCCGCCATAGACTCCGCCACCGCCAGTTGCCGCAAGGCGACGGGATTGAGTGGATCGCTCCGCAGCGCAGTCCGCGCGATCGCCGCCATGACGGGCACGTCGGCGACTGTCGCGTCTTCATAAGCGCGAAGCCGGTCTTCCTTCAGCGTCAGCGCGACGGCATCGTCCGGGCGCAGACTCAGGGCCCGATCGGGATCGGATATCCGCCAGAAATTGGCGAGCGAGTCGGCTCCAGCGGCAAGCCCCAACGCGAGGCTCAAAACGATAGCCGCGATGTTCCCGGGTCCCGGACGCCGGGACCGGCTATCGATGGATCCGGTCACGCCGCCTTGTTGGCGACATCGTCGCCATAGCCATAACCATAGCCGTAACCGTAACCATAGCCGTAACCATAAGCGAGTTCGCTCGCCTTGAGCTTCGTCAGCACGGTGCCGAAGATATGGGTGTTGACCATGCGCAGGCGGCTGATCGCCGCGCGGATGCCGCGCACCGCAGCCCCTTCCGCCTGGATGACCAGCACCGCACCTTCGACCGCACGTCCGAGCAGCGGCGCATCGCTGAGGCCGAGGATCGGCGGCGCGTCGATCACGACATGATCGTACATCGACTGGAGTTCGAGCACGAGCTGCCGGATCCGGTCGCTGCTCAACAGTTCGGCGGCGCTGGGCGGCTTCGGCCCCGAGGTGAGGACCGAAACGCCCTTATGCTTGGTCTCGCGGATCAGCGAGGCGACATTGTCCTCGCCGGCGAGCAGGTTGGACAGACCCGCGACATTGTCGATGCCGACCAGATGGTGGACATCGGGCGAGCGCATATCGCCGTCGACCAGCAGCACACGCTTGCCGGTCCGGCCGATGATCCGCGCAAGCGCATAGGAGGAGGTCGACTTGCCTTCGGCCGGCCGCGTGCTGGTGACG
>JAIYAJ010000049.1 GCA_027489105.1 Zymomonas sp.
CTGCGCTTCATCTTCGTCCGACTCCTTCGTGTCGGACTCTACTCAAAATCGGTCACATTTCAGGGGTGCACGTCAGGAGCTGTACGGAATCGACGTCTCGCCGGACCTGATCTCGACCGTCACCGATGCGGTGCTGGAGGCGGTTGCCGAATGGCAGGGTCGGCCGCTCGACGCCTGCTATCCGCTGGTGTTTTTCGACGCGATCCGGGTGAAGATCCGCGACGAAGGGTTCGTCCGCAACAAGGCAGTCTACATCGCGCTGGGCATTCAGCCGGACGGGACCAAGGAGGTGCTCGGCATCTGGATCGAGCAGACCGAGGGGGCCAAATTCTGGCTGCGCGTCATGAACGAGCTCAAGAACCGCGGCGTCGCCGACATCCTGATCGCCGTCGTCGACGGCCTGAAGGGGTTCCCGGAGGCGATCAACGCTGTCTTCCCCGAGGCCATCGTCCAGACCTGCATCGTCCATCTGATCCGCAACAGCATGAGCTTTGCGTCCTGGAAGGAGCGCAAGTTCATCGCCCAGGCGTTGCGCGGCGTCTACCGTGCCGAGACGCCCGAGGCCGGCATGGCTGCGCTGGAGGCGTTCGAGGCAGGCCCCTGGGGCCAGAAACACCCGGCCATCGCCATGAGCTGGCGGCGGCACTGGGACCAGGTGATCCCGTTCTTCGCCTTTCCCGAGGGCGTCCGCCGGATCATCTACACTACGAACGCCATCGAGGCCCTAAATTCGAAGGTTCGCCGTGCCGTCCGTACCCGCGGCCATTTCCCCGGTGACGATGCCGCGATGAAGCTGTTATATCTCGTGCTCAATCACGCGGCGGACGAATGGAAGCGCCCACCGCGCGAATGGGGTGAGGCCAAAAGTCAGTTCGCCGTAATCTTCGGTGAGCGCTTCGTCATCTGATGACGGTAACCGGCCTCCCGCACAAAATTCCTGACAGTCCCACGTGGCAAACCACTTATCTCTGTGGGCTTCCTTTCCGTTGCCGCTTTAAACCGAGAGTAGCGGCCGCCACTGCGATCGTCATGCCCTGTTCGCCGATCGGAATAGTCATCGCGCGCTCTCTGAGCGTTTGCGCTGCAGCTTCACGTCCGCTGCTTTCAAGTAATAGACTCTTTGCCAGAATGGCAGAAAAACATTCACGATCAAGTCGCAGGGCCATGCCCACCCGGCGCTGCGCGTCGTTGGGACGACCGGCAATGATATCCAATACCGCGAGAGCACCATGGGATTCGGCAAAATTATCGTCGATTGCCAGAGCGCGTTCGAAGCGTTCGCGGGCTTCGTCATATTTGCCGTTTGTGAAATATGCCCAGCCAGCTGCAATCCACGAACCAATATGATCCTTGAATAGTTCTGCCCCCTGATCGAGCTCGGCCGCCGCGTCCGCTTGTCCGCTTATCAACAATGCAAGGCCTTTACCGATTCGCGCTCGAGCGTCAAACGGCGACAGCTTTAGGGCATGATCAAACAAACGTGACGCTTCTTCCAAATCAAATTCACCCATCTTGATCGTACCGAGTGCGGCAGCTGCCTCATTCGAATATTCGGCAGCTTGTTTAGCGAATTTGAGCGCCAGTTCGAGGTCGTCCGCATCGATTGCAATCGTCGCCAATGCGCCTGCAAGTTCATGGTTGTTTGGAAAGCGTTCGAGCAGTTGCTCTGCGCCGGAGAGCGCCTCTTCATACTGATCGAGATGATGCATCATGCGAGCTTTGAGAGCTGGCGCCCGCGGTGAGGCTTCCAGAGTTGGGTCGTCGAGTAACTCGAGCGCGCCAGCATAATCTAATAACATCGCCTTAGCCCAGGCGAGGTTGAAGCGCAGTGCCGGTGCCGGTCCTACCTCTTTCAAAAGTTCGACCAAATCATCTGCAGCGTCTTGCCATTGTCCTTTTGACATAGCCGTCTGGACACGATGATGGAGTAGGCTCGGAGGCAAAGGAGCAATTGTGGTATATTGATCAAGGAGGCCTATGACGATGTCTGTCTCTCCAGACTTCGCGGCAAGTTCGATACAATCCGCCAGGAGCCGGAGATTGCTCGGATCGCACTCCAGATATCCGAGCATCCGCGCAAGCACGGAATTCTCTAGTTTAATATCTGCTGGGAGATCACCCATAAGAAGCCCCTTGTTCATAGCAACTTGCCTATAACAGCTTGTGCGTGCCGGGCGACCAGAAACTCGAAGTGAGCGACGGTTACTCTCGCAGGGCTTCCGTCTCGCAGTCGTTGCACATCGCGGTATGAACTGATGGGGTTGGTGCCCCCTTCGAACGGCACCATAAGAGGCCGTTCGAAGGGGGCACCAACCCCATCAGTTCAATCACGATTGTATCTGATTAATTGCTCGGGCAGCGGGTAAGGCATAGCCAAGCTATATGACAAACGCCTTCGCCCGCTTCCTGCAAACGAACCCGGTTACCCGCGCTGTGCAGGATTATGAGAATGTATTCGACGACTTTATCGCCTTTGCTGGCGGAGAGCGAGTAGATGCTAACGCCAAAATCCCTCAGGGAGCGCTAAATGCGGACTATGTCTTGGAGGCAGTCGACGCGCGGCTGATCATCGAGCTGAAGCAAGTCAGTAAATATCAAGCCTCGAACAGCGTCGACGAATATTTCAGCGATCTCCTGCGCCGCAATCGGATCCGCAATCCGCGCTTCATCGGGCCCGAGCGCCTCCATCTCGATACGGAATCACTCGCCAACGACGACTGGGAGCGTTTCTATCGACGGTTCAGGCCGCAAATCCCCGGCGCGCTCGATAAGGCCGCGCGGCAGGTGAAGGCTACGTCAGCGCTGTTGCCGGGACGGGCCCATCCCACGGTCGGTGTCGCGGTGCTGCTCAATACAGGCGATTTCAATCTCCCGGTCGATCTGATGTTCCGGATCGCCGAGCGCCATGCGCGCGCCAAGTGGAAAGTCGGCCGGTTCAGCGCGCTCGACGTGATCCTTTGCATCGCAATGGATCTTGTCAAAAGCGGGCAGCATCCGCTCCACGGGCGTATGATGGTGCGCGACGCCAATGATCCGTTCCTTGCCAGCGCTGCGCATCATCTTTTCGATCGCTGGATTCATTATGGCGCCGCCGCCATTGGGGCCGAAGTGACCTTCACCCCCGGTGAGGTCGAGACCGATCCGATGCAGCTGAGCGGCGGCATGACGGGAAAGCTGCACTGGACGCGGGGGGCGGCGACCCCCGGCGACGGCTGACGGCCGAGGCGCAGGCGGACGGTCGCTGCGTGATCTGCGGTGCAGGCCCGACGGTGACGGCGCACTATTTCCTGCGTGCGCTAATGCTCGACACGGGCGGCAGCGCGCCGAACATTGTCGGTGGGAGCTCCCATCACGATGGGGGGCTGCTTTGCCAAAATGGCGAGTGGGACGATGGCCGCTGGTGATGATCCGAACATCCTCGCCCAAAGCGACAAGCGCGGGGTGCACGAGGTGCCGAAGTTGCGTCCGATCATCGAGCGGATGCGGCAGACAAGCTGGCAACTCTAACTCGGTTGTCCGGCTGAGGTCCACCGCGTCGATCCTTAGCTCTCTCCCAAAGCGGTGCGTTCGGCGTCGCACAACCGGCGGCTGGATCCCCTCCGGCGGAAAGCTCTTTGGCGGGCGTGGCGGCCGCATCTGACTGCGATACCTCCGCTACCAGATACCCGCGCTCGGTAATCTGGGTCACCGGGTCGCGCTGGAACTCACCGCTGAAATTGGGCTTTCCCACCGTCGCCTCCTGTCCTCAAAATTAGGATCGACGGCGTCCAGAAATCTAGGGGCTACTCAATGTTTAGCCGCCACCTTCGCCTTGAACTCCGGCGAATACCGCTTTCTCGTCGTCTTCATTCCCGTCCATCCCTCAGGTTGGAATTAGTTTAACACCCTGTCCAAGATCCCGGCACCACCTCAATCTCAAGCGGAGTTTCGATCATGCCGGAGCTACTTCCTCAAGGACATCGCCCGGAGTACCAGCTGTGCTATCCTGACATATGCGGCCGATATAACCGCGGCTGGCGTAGAGCGTGGCCAGGCATCTCGCGGCCTCAATGTCATCTGCCGTCGCCCGATGCGCGATCAACTGTGCGCGATTTGCTGTCAAGGCAAAAATATGAAGCATGGCTAGTCCGTATCCTATTCGATGACGGACATTATATGGATTTTGATAAAGGATGCGAGTTATTACTGATAAACATTGAGGATATTCAGGGGAAAATATTTTTTGTTTATATCAGCGGTGCGGTGAGATTTCGTGCAAGGACGATCATCGCTTCTGTATCCCGTCGACAATATTCACGAAGCGCGCTATCGAGAGCTTTCTTGCGCTCACTTGATGTGCCTGCTGCGCAGGCCTCGATGTAAGCGGACTGAGCCATCATCCCGTCGCTCACGTCCAGCGAGGAATAGTCCAGATCCGGCGCGACGGTGGGCAGCACGGCCTTGATCGACCAGCTGCCCCGCTGGTCACGATGATACCAGTTGGCACGGGTGACCGGGAGCAGATCGACAATGCGCGCAGCCATGTCCCTGAGCTGATCGGCCAGGTCGGGAAATGCGTCGGCCAGTTCGAGAATGCGTCCTCTCTCAAAGCCGGCATTATAGCCTATCACGGCTCCTTCGGCCGGTAGCATTGCAACCAGAGCCTCCGCACAAGCGCGGCGCGGGTCAGTGCCGTCGAGGCTCAGAAACTCGCGATGCTCGATGAACCCATCTTGTGCTTCGATATGAACCGAGAACTGGAAGGGGACTTGCTGATAGGGCCGCGTCCCGACCCACCGCGGCACGGCAAATCCGATCGTCTCGAAATCGAGCCAGGTCCGCGGATAGGCCCAGCCGGCCATTGCTGCCCTGGCACCTTCAACATCATGGTAGGGCTCGCCGGTCGCCGTCGCCCAATAGACCCGCTTGTGGGTCGCACTGGTCAGAAGCGCCGGATCGATAGCCAGAAGGTCAGAATGGCCTCGCTCAATGAAGCGCTTACCACCCCCGCCGGGCAACACGGTGACCGGCCACTCCGGGCCCTTGGGCAAGGACGCATGGCAATGACCAGCGAACTCGCAGGGGAAGGGGTTATCACAATGGGGCCCCGGCGGGATCTCAGGTTCGTCGCCTGCCAGCGCCGCCCGCGCAGCCGCCACAGTCTCGCCGCGGGCCGCGACGAGCGGCTCGATCTGGGCAAGCAGATCGGTATCGGCGAACAGCCCGTCGAACGCGCCCGCGCGCTCCAGCACGAAGCGGTTGTTGATGTGACGAATGGCCGCGCTGGAAACTGGCAGCCCGGCCTGGCGCGCTACCCACAGCTGGGTGGCCAGGTCGCCGAGATGATATGCCTTGGCGGAGGTCGAGCTCTTCACCTCGGCCATATGCCAGCCGCCGGCACCATCAGGCTCGAGCACGTCGATCCGGACGAGCACGCCGTCATGTTCGATGGTCGCCTCGAAGATCGGCAGATCATGGCCGCTACCCATCAGCGAGCGTGTGGTGCTGAGCGCTGCGGACAGATCGGGCTCGGCCTCCACCATGACACCATCCGGGAGAAGGGCGCAGGCCAGCGCGCCGACTTCATGTCCTGTGCTGAACCGCGCTGCCGCGCCCCTATCCTGCTGCCCAAGGTCAGGACGATGTATCGCTAGCCACAGGCGCTTCGGGCATTGCTCGAACATCGTGATCCTGGACTTGGACAGCCCGAAACGGCGCGTGGCCTCGGTCACAGAGCAACACTCCCGGCGGCACGGACATGCTCCAGGAAATCGCGAAAGGCGGCGCGGACTGAAGGATCGTTCAGCTTCGTGCACGGAAAGGCGGGAAAGCCGCCAAGCTTGTTGGTCGACAGGGGACCAACGATGGCCGTCAGCCGGTCAAGCAGGTCCTGCCGGGCTTCTTCGGTCGCAAAGACCGGCCGGCTCTTCAGATAGGCCAGGTTGAGCGAAATCTGTCCTCTGCCCGAAGAACTGAGGCTCAAGGGGTAGAGCGTTCCGCCGGGTACGCTGAATGCGCAATAAATCGCGGCCTGGGCATCCGTGACGTCGGCTATCCCACCGGCTTCCTCGACGGCCTGAACATAGGCATTGGCTGCAGCGACAGTGTCGGCTCCGAAAGCACTCAGGCGCTCCTGGATCCAGGTTTCGCGGCTGATGGGGGGCAGGGCGCCGCGCGCCACCTTTTCGTTCTGCGCGCGCTCGGTTTCCCCGATGATCCGCGGCGTCAGCGCGGTAACGCCGCCCTCGCTCTCGAACCAGCTCAGCTCAACCGCCCGGACGTCGGCTTTCATCTGCTCGTTGAGGAACTCGACGATGCGGGCAAGCTCGCGCGGGATGGTGTCGGCGACGAAGACCAGCTTGATCCGGCCCGCTGTGAAATGGTCGTCGACCTGCTGCCAGAATTGCCGGGGATCGGCATCAGCCCCGATGAAGCTTGCCAGTTCGATCTCTGCGTCGCGACCTTGCTCCGCCATGGTGGCGGCGAACACGTCGGCGATCCGTCCCGCCTTCCAGTAAGCCGTGCTGTTCGCCGCATAATCGAGCATCTGGCCGACAACTTCCCGGCGCAGCCGTGTGTCGACCGCGCGCTTCAGCTCGACGAGCACGGGCACGCCCGTGCGCGTGACGAACAGATGATCGAGCGACCAGCGGCCGTTGCTTTCCTCATGGTCCCCGATCGGCTGCTCACGGCGAATGAGCAGAAGCTCGCCGTCCTGGTCGGCGATCAGCTGCGGATAGGCGGCGACAAGCCTCTGCATCAGATCTTCGCTCCTGGGCTCGGACGGACGCATGGCGGTGAGTGTCGTGCCGCTGGGATCGACCGTGTAGATAATGCTGCGCGCCATAGCTGTCCCCCTTTTTCCATATTTGTGGCAGCCGCTCTGCGACTCGTCATGGCCCATTTGGCCCTGGCAAGGCGACAGAAACTGTCGCCCCGGCTCGCACGTCTTCCATGAAGCCACTCATTGCACTTGCTTCCGGCGCGCAAGCGAGCAATCAGACCCGTGCTCCCGCGACACTCGGGAGCGGGGCGTGGAAACCCCAGCACGTGAACTCGGTCACCAGTTTCTGGAGGCCGGGTGGCATGCGCGCATGTCCAGCCGGTCCGCCGGTAAAGGCGCATGCGCCTGACCACGTGCCAGGTTTCCAACATCCGGCTTTGGCCGTCGCCCCGAGAGGACATAGGCGCGACGAGACAAGCCAGGGCCGAAGGCGTCGCTCCACAAGCGGGGGACGTTCCATGAAGCTGACTACCCTAATTCTGGCCGCCACGATCCCGATCGCGGCGCCTTCGCTGGCACAAGCGCCACAGCCCTATGCCATGCGCGGTCTGGCACTTGGCATCACCCTCGAACAGTTCAAACTCTTCCCCATTCCTTCAGACAATGGCGATCTCGCCGAGATTGCCTGCACCGACGTCCCCCATCCTCGCATGCACATGAAAGACGAGCCGCATGGCGATAACGTCATGGGCATAATCACATGCCAGTGGTTCTCTCTGATGAGCGGCGCGCCGACGGCGGGCTGGTTCAACCACGGCGTCCTCCTCGGCGACGCATCCGGCTTCCCGAGCTTCAGTTTCGTGCCGGTGGAAGGCCGCTACCGGCTGTTTCGCATCATCGTCACTGGGGACAATGATCGCTTCCCCCAGCATGCCGACCTGCTCGACGCGCTGACGGTGGCCTATGGAACCCCGCAGACAAGCACCAGCATGGTGCAGAACAAGCTGGGGGCCCAGTTCAGCAGCAGTACGTCGATCTGGCGAAACGGCGTCAGCAGCATCGTCCTTGAGGAACGCGGCGCAAGGATCACCGACTATCGGCTGACCTACCGCCATGACGCGCTGGGCCAGATCTACGATGCCATGCTGCGGCAGAGAGCGGCCAGCGCCGCCGGGCGGTTGTAAGCCGATGAGGAAGACATGCCGCGGCAAACCCGTCCTGATCACGGGCAACGGGCATCGCCAGCTCAAGCGCATCATGCTGGGCGGCCTGAAGAGCGAAGCGTGGCTCCAGAAGCTGATGCACGACCATCCTTCGGTTCTGCCCATCGACATGATCGAGCCCGCCTTCGGCGATCCCATCGCAATCGCGCGCGAGGTCCCGTGCGTGTCCGGCTTTATCGACAACCTGTTCCTGACGCCGACGGGCGAGATCATCCTGGTCGAGGCCAAGCTGTGGCGGAACGCCGAGCTTCGGCGCAAGGTGGTGGCGCAGGCGCTCGACTATGTCGCAGCGCTGACGCGCCTCGATTATCCGGCCTTCGAGGCGATGATCATCCACGGCTGCAAGCTCAAGACGCCCTCGCTCCATGCGCTGGTTGCCCATCATCCTGATGCCTATGACGAACCCGAGTTCGTCGATGCGGTTGCCCGTAACCTGAAGCGGGGCCGGATGCTGGTGATGGCGGTGGCCGAGGGGGTTCGGGAGGAAACGGAATCGCTGGTCGGTCTGTTCCAGAGCCATGCGGGGGCACATTTCACCTTCGCGCTGGTCGAGCTGGGATGCTGGGAGGATGAGCAGACCGGCGATATCGTCGTCGTCCCCGATACGCTCGCACGCACCGTGATGATCGAACGCGGCATCGTCATCATCGAGGATGCAGCACCCAAGGTCCTGCCAATGCCGGCGCAGGCGGTCGAGGCAAGGCCCCACAGCATCAGCGAGGCCATGTTCTATGAGGAGCTGGGCAAACGAGACGCCGCATTGCCGGACCGGATCCGGGCGTTCCTGAAGCAGGTCGAACCGCTGGGTGTCTACCCCGACCTGAAAAACACCCTGAGCCTCAAGGTCGATCACCCTGATCTCGGCAAGCCGATCAATTTCGGCTACATCAGCAGAGGCGGCAAGCTCGCCACCCACACGCTGGGTAACGTCCCGCTGAATATCGCCCGGCGCTATACCCAGAGACTATGCGACCTGATTGGTGGTCAGCTTTCGGCGAGCGATGGACTTGCCGTGACGACCAATGGCAGCTCTGCGCCCCTGATTTCCGATTTGCTGCCCGATCATGCCGATGCCTGGGCCGAAGCCATAAGGACGCTGCTCGCCGAGGTGAGCGCCGATCCCGGGCAGACAGGATGACCGGGGATGAGCGGGCAGCGATCAACGCGATGCTGGAGCGGGTGGCGGCATCAGCGGTCTATGCTGTCGTCAGGACCCGTGTGGACATCGAGTTGCTCCACCCGGCAGGGGGGCTTGCGATCCCGATGGCGACGATCGACAGCGATGGGCGCCTCTCGATCGACGCACTCGCTGCCCATGTCCCGCCAAAGCTCGCGCGCCTCTACGCGCGCGATATGGCCGAGCTGCTTGGCTGCCGGACGACAGGCTGGCGGGACACGGCCCTCGTCGATGCCAATGGCGAGCGGCCGCATCTTGCGCCGCTTCTCGCCGACAGTGGAGCTGCCTGGGCAGAGTGCCTGATCAATCACGGCGAGCGCATCAGATCCTGTCTCGAGGAGAATGCCGCCGGCCGGCCCGCCGACGGCTATCTGCTCGAATGACGTAGTTACTCGGCCGCGACCGGGGTATCGTTGCCGCGTTCAGCAGCAAGCTCGACAAAGGTCAGGCCAGTCTGAACATGCACGGCCAGCTTCCCCGTCATTTCCTGCCAGCGCTTGATCGTCACATCGACATATCCTGGGTCGATCTCCAGCCCATAGGCGATACGGCCGGTTTGTTCGGCTGCGACCAATGTAGTGCCCGACCCCATGAATGGGTCGACGACGATACTGCCCTGATGGGTGACATCCAGCAGCGCATCCGCGACCAGCTCCACGGGCTTGGGCGTGGGATGGTCGCTAAGTGACTTCTTGGCCGACGAACTCATATTGTTGGCGCCAGGATAGTCCCACACATTGTTGCGGTTGCGGCCGTTCTTCCCAAGCTCGACATTGTTGATGGCCGGCGACTTCTCGGAGCAGAACACCGTGATCAGCTCGTAGGTTGACCGGTAGAGCCCTCCCATCCCGCCGCTGCCCTTGTTCCAGATCGCCATATTGATCCGGTGCAGACCTGCATCTCGGCCGGCAAGCAGAAGCAGGTCGATTTGCCGCCAATCCATGCAGGCGAAGATCACCGCGCCCGTCGCGGAATGGGCCTTACACAGCTTCAGATAGTGGACGAGAAAGGCTTGGAACTGCTCATCCGACAACTCGCCGCACGCCATAGCGAAATCGTTATGCTTGGTCTTACCCAGACCGCTCACGACGCCCTCAATCTTGATATTGTAGGGAGGGTCCGAAAAGACGCAGTCGAGTTTGCGGCCATCCATCAGTCGTTCGAAAGCGTCGGGTTGACGGAAGTCCGCGCATAGCATGCGATGATCGCCCAGCTGGAAAAGATCACCCGTCCGGGAAACGGGGGTTACGGGAACCTTGCCTTCCGGCGGTGCCTTGCTGCCCGGCAGATCGGTAACGCCAAGGATGATATCGATCTCGGGGAGCTCGAAGCCGCTGAGCCGCAGGTCGAGTTCGGTGACCTTCAGCTCTTCGAGTTCGACGGCCAGTTCTTCAATGTTCCATTGACCCGTCTCGACCAGGCGGTTGAGCGAGAGGCGCAGCATCCTCAGCTCATCCTCACTTAAATGCTCTATG
The DNA here is from genome assembly GCA_027489105.1 of Zymomonas sp. The sequence continues at coordinate 10,579 of JAIYAJ010000049.1, forward strand.
ACGACGCACTGGACCTTTTCGATCCCCAGCCGCTCGCAGGCCTCAACAACGATATGCCCGTCCACGATGCGGTTGTTCGTATCGATTAGGGCGGGTGCAGAGTAACCAAAGGCTTTTAGGCCGTTGATCACCCGCTCCAGCTGCGCAGGCGTGGTGTTGCGCGAACGCCGCTTGGCACGCTTCAGCTCACTGATCCTCCGATGCTCGAGCTTGAGGGCAGGAGCGAGGTCGTTGCGCGAACTGAAGCCGATAGTCTGCAGACGTACCTCGGCGCGCGCGGCCTTCTGGCGGGCTCGGCTCTTGGTCTGCGCTTGGGTCTTCAGGCTGGAGGGCAGGTTGATGTCTTGCTTCATGACATTGCCTTTCACGAGCCGGGTTACTGACCAAAGCAGCAACCCGTAACAATCTTTCAGTCAGATTTTTCCCTCGATGCGCAGCTTGACCTGCATGTAGTCCAGCGCTCCGAGAAACTGGACCATCGAGTCCACCTGGTCGTCGAACTTGGTGAAGGGAAAGCCCAGCACCTCATGCTCGAACGCAGCCAGCCAGGGTGCCTCGGTAGGAAGCCAGACATCCCCGCGCTGGACTTTGGGACTCTGAACTTCAGCGCGCACGATCTTCGCCCTTTCGGGCGGCATTGCGACCATCCAGCGATGGCCCTGCAGATCATGGATGTTCTGGAAGAGGCTGTGACCCGCCCCCGCCTTTTCAACGATCACGATATTGGCGCGAAACTTCCGCTGCATCTGGAGGATCTTCTTTTCCAGTTCCCAGAATTTGAGCTTTGCCCGATACGCATCGATCAAATAGTAGCTACCATAGGACACCGCCCAGGTGGTGCAGGCGCTATAGTCGTTGTTATCGCCGGTTTCGAACGCGGTATCCCAGCTCTGCACTATCGCCTGATTAGCCCGGGGATCCGGTGTCTCTTTATAGCGTTTGAACCAGCTCCCTTTGAACACGGCCCCGCCTGGCGGGAGCGGGCGCTGGTTGAACTGGGCCTCGAAGTCCTGCTCGCCCATTTCGAGCTTTTTGGCTGCAAGATCGTCTGCATCCTGCCGCTCCGGCTGCAAGATCTTGCCCGGTTCAAAATAGACTTTCTTGCCGCCCTTGAGGATCTCGTAGAAAGTCCGGGTCTCGGTGACGGCCGGGATAATCACCTCATCCCACAGCCCGGTCTCGATAAGCTGCCCCGGCAGATCCTCCTGATGGAGCCGCTGGGCGACGACGATAAAGGCCCCCTTCTTTGGATCGTTGAGCCGGGTGGATGCCGAGCGGTTGAACCAGGTCTTGCAGTTCTCCCGCGCCGTCTCGGAATAGGCTTCGTCGGCCTTCAGTGGATTATCGACGATGATCAGATCGCCGCCACGGCCGGTGAGCGTGCCACCGACAGAGCTGGCCATGCGGAAGCCTCCTGCAGTGGTGGCGAATTCGGTAACGTTCGACTTGCGCTTGCTCATGCGCGTGTTGGGGAAAACTCTTCGATACCAATCCGACGTCATCAGCCGCATGACATCGAGATTGAAGTTCTCGGCCAGCGACATGGCGTAGGATGCGCAGATGATCTTCATCCGGGGATCCCGGCCCAGGAGCCAGGCGGGCAGGCAGATGCTGAAGATATGCGTCTTCAGGTAGCGTGGCGGCAGGCAGGCGAGCAGTCGGCGACTTGTACCGTCGGCGACCTTCTCCGCCGCCCGGATAAGCACATCGATGTGCCAATTTGGCTTAAGCGGTGCGCCCAGGAGGACGTTGGAGGCCAGATAAACGAAAGTGCGAAAATCGGCACGCGCGAGCTCAATCATGCCGCGGTCGAGTTCGATTGCGTTGGTCATTGAACGTCTTCCTTTGGAAAGCCGTTGGGATGGAATTTTGCGAACAGCGCCGCGACATGATGGAGCACGTCGAGGTTGACCTGGTGCTGCTGTGCAGAAGGTTCAGTTTCCTCGACATCGCCGTAGCGTTCGATGAGATCGAACATGCGGTCGGCGGCCTTAAGGTCGCCCTTCGCCGCAAGGTTGCCGATCTGGTGGATCGCGACCTCGTGCTTCGACATCTTTTTCTTTTTCCCGGCGACCGGAACTTCGATGGAGGCCTTGAGGAAGGCCTCCTTCACGATGGTCTTGGTGTTCTTGCTCCCCTTGGGCCGTCCCTTCGGATTGGGACTCTCGCAGCCCTTCGACCATTGATGACCTTCGAGATGATCAGCCTTGCCCTTGGGAGGCTGCGCTGACGCCCCGGCCTTCGTCGTGTTGCCCTTTTTCTTCGCCTGAGGCTCCGGCGGATTATCATCGTTTTTCATAACAAAACCCCATCCTTTTCTACGCTCAGACAACCGGCACGGCGGGTCGCCGGCCGGATCGATTTTGCGCGAGGTGGGGGGCGACCTCGGACGCAATCCTCCGACCGCGCCGAAGCATGATCGGCGCGCATATCTCGAAACCACAGGCATGCGATCTCCGAAGCGAGCGCTTCGAAATCACACCACCGCAGCGCTGCCGCAGCAGCTATGTAACCAGGGGAGCCTCCGTCCGTCGGAGGCGCGACCCAACGGTTCAGGACCGTTTTTGCCGACCGCCTAATCTTGCTCGGTCTTCGGGTCTGTCACGTGCGAACTCGGGGGAGCGCCGCGTGACCTCTTCTATAAAACACAGCTTATTATCGAAGCCAAGAACGTTTCCGAGAGCCTCGAAAAAATCTTCAGTCGGTTGCCGCCATTCCTTGCTGTTCCGATGCGACGACACTGCTGATCATGTCGATGGCAATGGCTGTTTCGGGCACTGAAAGATATCGCGGAGAGCACAAGAATTCTGCCAATATGGCAGGCTCGCGAGGGATGCATGCGTGTATTTTTCTGAAAAATGGCTGTTTTTCCGGCTAAAGCAGGCGGAGACCAGTACGCTTCAACCTGGGTGGCGCACCATTCAGTCAGAAGCGAACGGGGTTTCAGAGACCCCTTGGTGGGTGTCCGAGAAATGCCCGCGGTTGCGGGGCATTTCTTAGCCAGCCTCGAAAAGTGTGGACAGAGACCGGCACAGTCTCAGGCGAATCTCGCTCTTTTCTGACCGCCGTCTCTACCGGCCAGGGAGATTACGGCGAATAACTCTAACTCAAGGCGATCCAGTTTTCCGGGATCAGATCAGCCTCAGCAGGCGGAATGTGCCCGATGAGAAACTTTGGGATCGGTTCTTCGCCTAAACTTTTTTGGGGCAGCGGCGGCAGCACGGTGGCAGCAGGTGCTTCCCGAACCGAGGAGAGCGAAGCCTCCACGCTGCACGATTGGAGACGAGGATCGGGATCAACCGCGCCGGGCGTTCATCTGATAATCAATCCCAGCCACTCTCTGCACAGAGTGGCTGGGATTCACCGCCGGGCAGATCCTCAGACCGCTCGGTTGAACCGCGTTGTCAGAAGGTCACGCTCGCTCGCGCATAATAGAAGCCGCCGCTCAGGCCGAAGGGCGCGAAATTGCCATAGGCGCCCGAGCCGTCGGCGGCGATGATGCCGTTGCGGTCGGGGTAGATGTCGAACAGGTTGTTCGCGCCGACAGACAGCGTGACATTGTCGCTGACGTCATAGCCCACATCCAGATCGGCGATCCATTTCGCACCGAAGCGGCGGTCGCCGGTCGCGACGTTTGAGGACTCGATATAGGAGCCGAAGCGCGTCAGGCGGGCAAGCGCATGGAGCCGGCCAGAGGACCAGTCGTTGGTCAGCACCAGCTTGGTGCGCGGCGTGGCGACGACCAGATCGCGTTGCGCCTGGCGACCGAACAGGGTGACGTTGAGCGAAGCGAGCTGGCTGGGATTGGCGATGATGTCGGTGATCCTGGTCTTGTTGTAGCTGAACGCCGCGTTGAGCCGGAAATTGCCGAGCGCGGTGCTGCGCAGCACATATTCCGCCACGACGTCGATCCCGCGCGTGCGCGTGTCGATGGCGTTGGTGAAGAATTGCGCGCTGTCGACCCCGGTCACCCCGTTTGCGATCAGGATGGTGCGGATCGCGCTGCCTCCGTTCGATGCGGTGCCCAGAAACTCGGTCTTCACGATCCGGTCGTCGACATCGATCTGATAGGCATCGACGGTCAGCCGCGCCGGGCCCCGTTCGAAGGTGAAACCGAGCGTGTAGTTGAGCGACTTTTCCGGCTTCAGAGCGCGCGCGCCGAGCGCCTGCGCCGCCACGCTGTTGACCGGCAGGAATTTGGACGTGGTGTTGACGCGTTGCGCGCCGATGATCGTGACCGTATTCTGGGTCGTGGAAAAGCCGGTCTGCGCGAGCGACGGCGCGCGGAAGCCGGTGTTGATGCCGCCGCGAAGGGCAAAGCCTGGCAGGATTTCATAGCGTGTCGAGACCTTGCCCGAGACGGTGTTGCCGGCGCTGTCGTCATAATGTTCGAAGCGGCCGGCGAAGCCGACGAACCACGCCTTCGTCACGTTGGTCGACAGGTCGACATAGGCCGCGAGATTGTTGCGGCTGAGCGAGGTTGCATCGGCCGGCGAGGTGCCGGTGAAGGAGACGAGCCCCGGCGACGGCGAACGCCCGCCATAGAGCTGTCCGAATGCGGTCCCGTCATTGGGGATCACATAGCCGCCGTCGCGATAGCTGTCGGGTTCGCCTGCCTTGTTCTGGAAACGCTCCCAGCGATGCTCGGCGCCCAGTGCCACCGTCAGCGGCTCGGCGAAACCGATGTCATATTCGTGCGACAGGTCGACATTGTTGACCCACAAGGTCTGGATCTGCCGTCCCATCAGAAATTCGGTGGGGCTCGACGGACCGAGCGTCGGGTTGAGCGTGCCCACGGCGCCCAGCTTGACATGGTCCTTGCCGTAGCTCGACGAGACGTCATAGTCCCAGCCGCCCAGTTCGCCCTTCACGCCCAGTGCCGTCTGATAGTCCCATTCCCAGATCCGGCGCCGCGCCTGGAAGCCGGCGGGGTAGAGCTGGGGAAGCGCGTTGAAGCCGGTCGGGTTGGCGAGGCCGCCATAGCCGGTGGGAGAGGGGAAAAAGGCGCCACGCTTGTCGTTGATGTCGCGATAGCTGAGCGTCGAGAAGCTGTAGATGTCGGCCGTTCCGACCGGCACCGACAGGTTGAGCGAGCCGTTGATCATCTTGTCGCGGTTGGACCGGCCATAGCCGCCGGCGATCAGATGATCGGCATTGGCCTCACGCGGGTCGGGCTGCCCGTTGACCAGCGGATAAAGCCTCGGCACCGGCTCGGCCGAGCTCTTGGCGCGGTCGCGATAGCGGCCTTCGACGGCGAAGCGGACGAAGCCGCCATCGCCCAGCCTGGTGCCATAGCCGATCGTCTGCTGGAGCAGCTGCGCGCCCTTTTCGTAGAGCTGGCCGGCCTGCGCCGTGAACTCGCCGCCCTCGGGGCGGTCGTCCAGAATGATGTTGATGACACCGGAAATCGCATCCGAGCCATATTGCGCGGCGGCACCGTCGCGCAGCACCTCGATCCGGCCGACGGCGTTGGTGGGGATCAGGTCGATGTCGACCGGGGTCGACCCGCCCGAGATGCGCGAGAGATTGTTGATCAGCGAGGTCGTGTGGCGGCGCTTGCCGTTGACGAGGACGAGCAGATAGTCGCCCGACAGGCCGCGGATCGAGATCGGCCGCACGCTGGCCGAGGTTCCGCCTCCGCCCAGAGCGGGCATCGTCAGCGAGGGAATGATGTTGCCGAGCACTTCCTTCAGGCCCGCACGACCGGTCGCGCGCAATTCGGTCGGCGTGATCACGTCGATCGGCACCGGGCTGTCGGCGATCGTCCGGACCGTGCGGCTCCGTGAACCCGTCACCACGATCGTCGCCCCATCGGCTCCATCGGCCGCGTCGCCGCCCGGTGTCACCGTCGCGGCTGAAGGAACCTCGGCGCCATAGGCAATACTTCCCCAACCGCCGACCGCGATAGCGGCGGCGCCAGCATAGAATATCGATTTCATGTCGTTCCCCGTGTGATGTTGGTGGTTGGCCGGCCCTGGCCGGCGAGAATCAGATCGACGTCATGGCGTGGCGCGATCCTGTGCAGCCCCGGCGACAGCCGGAGCAAAACTTCGGTCGAAGGCGCCGGTGAGCGGCCTGTCGCCCTTGATGGCGCCGGCAGCGCGGAAGCCGTCGATCACCTTCTGCTGGTCGGCAATCAGACTGTCGTCGATTGCGACGACGGTGCGCCCATTCTTGTCGGCATAGTCGGTCGCGACATCGAGCGGCAGGCCTGTTTCCTGGGCCAGAACCCGCCCGAAGATGCTCTTATTGTGCTTGGCCCATTCGAGTGCTTTCGCCTCGCGCCGCAGGAAATCGGCCAAGATCGCTCGTTTGCCATCGATCGCCTGTTCATTGGCTACGTCGAAGCCATAGCCGCGGACGACGTCCTTGCCGTCGACGATGTTGCGGGCGCCTGCGTCGAGGGCCGGTTTCACATAGGGCGTCCAGACCGCCCAGCCGTCGATAGCCCCCGATCCGAAGGCTGCCCGAGCGTCTCCGGGCGTCAGGAAGGTAATGGTCAGCCAATCGGCCGGCAGGCCGTCTTTCTGCTGCGCCCTCAGTATCAGATAATGACCGATCGAGCCGCGCGTGGTCGCAACCTTCCGGCCCTTCAGGTCGCGCAGAGTCCTTGCGGTCGATCCGGGCGGAACGAGCAGCGCAAGCGCCCCGCGCGGTTTCTCAACGGCATATTGCGCCGAGACGGCCTTTACCGGGCTACCGCTCTGATAGGCGAACATGAACGGGGCGTCGCCCGCAACGCCGACATCGACCGCCCCTGCCCCGATCGCCTCGAGCAGCGGCTGTGCTGCCGCGAACTCCGACCACTCGACCTTGTAGCTGGCGCCGTCGAGGGCACCGCTGGCGAGCATGACAGCCTTGGTGCCGCCGCGCTGACTGCCTACGTGGAGCGTCGGACGCCTATCCGCGTCGCCCTGGCCGCAGGCGGAAAGCCCGAGGCCGATCGCTGCCAGAAGAATGGGAAGACGCCCTATACGCGTCGATCGGGATACCGTGATGTTCATGAGGCCAACCGCCATTTTATCTCTATCAATTCAATAGAAAAAAACTTCTACTGCCTATGAGTGTCGCTCATCAACGCACTAAGCATATGGAAATACAGTCTAAAACGTCGTCCGAAAGCCTATCTCAAGAAACACTTCGTTTTCTGAAACGACAGCTATTTCGGTCTGATTCGACCATGCAAAAAGGGCGCCGGCTCGCGCCAACGCCCTCTCTCGCTTCGATGTGTCGCCGTCAGAGATCGGCGTAAAGCGGCTCATCCGCAATCAGCACCCGTTCGAGGTGGCGGGGGAAGTTGCCGTAATTCTTCACGGCATAATGGACGGCCGCGCGATTGTCCCAGAAGGCTACCGATCCCGGCCGCCAGGAGAAGCGCACCTGAAACTCCGGGCGCTTATAGTGCCGCAGCACCTCGTCGAGGATCGCCCGGCTTTCGGCCAGTTCGACTCCCAGCACCTGCGGTCGCTGGGTGAAATTGACCCACAATATCTTCTGGCCGGTCTCGCGGTGGGTGCGGATGATGGGGTGCGCCACGATCGGATAGTCATGCCCCGCATCCTGCAGCGCCTCGCGGAAATCATGGGTGACATGGAGCTGATCGAGCCGCGCCTTCCACTCGGCGGAAAGACCCTCATAGGCGAGGTTGGCGTCGACCCAGATCGTGTCGCCGCCGGTTTCCGGCAAGGTGACGGCGCGCAGCACCGCGCCCCAGGTCGGGACGAGCCGCCAGCTGGTGTCGCTGTGATAGGCGTCGCCGGGCAGGACGTCGCGGTGGATGCGCTTCTCATATTTCTCGGCGTCGACCGCCGCGATGCGATGGATCGGCGCGACCTTAGGATCGCGGCTGGTGCTGGGGTGGGTATAGAGCGGACCGAAACTGGCGGCGAAGGCTGCCTGGCTCTCATTGTCCAGTTGCTGGTCGCGAAAGAAGATCACCTTGTAGCGCAGCACCGCCTGCCTAAGCGCGTCCCGCTGGGTCGGCGAAAGCGGCTGGCGCAGGTCGATGCCATGGATCTCGGCGCCGATCGAAGGCTGAAGCGGGCGAATTTCGAACAGGTCATCGGCGAGACGGTCGGCTGTAGCGGTCTGTGACATGGTTTTCTCCATCAGTTGCTGTGACCGTGTCGATCATCTCTCTGCCGAGCGATAATTTTGCATGAGAAGTCGTTCGATCGTTTGAATTTGCCAAATACTATCAGGGTGACTGATAGTATCTATGGGTCGATACGGAGCGGCCGATCTATTCGCATTGCTCAACCATGGCTTTTGCAATCGCCATTCGTCGCGCATTCGCCCCCGTCCTATGCTCGCATCCGACCAAAGCAATGGATGCGACATGACACGAACGATCAAATTGGGACTGATCCTGCACGGCGTCGGGCGCAGCTGGGGCGACTGGCGCCATCCCGACCGCGATGTGAACGCCAGCACCAGCTTCGCCTTTTATCTCGAACAGGCGGAACTGGCCGAGCAGGGCAAATTCCACTTCCTGTTCGTTGCCGACAGCCTGTCGATCAACGAACGGTCGAGCCCGCATTATCTCAACCGTTTCGAGCCGATCACCATCTTGTCGGCGCTGGCCGCGACCACCTCGCGCATCGGCCTCGTCGCGACATTGACGGTCAGCTATTCGGAGCCGTTCAACGTCGCTCGCCAGTTCGCCTCGCTCGACCATATCAGCGGGGGGCGTGCCGGCTGGAATGTGGTGACGTCCTGGCTGGGGGACACTGCGGCCAATTTCAGCAAGACCGAACATCCCGCGCACGACGTTCGCTATCGCCTCGCCGCCGAGCATGTCGACGTCGTGCAGGGGCTGTGGGACAGCTGGGAAGACGATGCCCATGTCGGCGACAAGGAGAGCGGGCGCTTCCTCGACCCCGACAAGCTGCATCGGCTCGACCATCGCGGGCAGTTCTTCCAGGTGCGGGGGCCGCTCAACATCAAACGATCGCCACAGGGGCAGCCGGTCATCTTCCAGGCAGGCGCGTCCGAGGATGGTCGCGATTTCGCGGCGTCGCGCGCCGATTGCATCTTTAGCGGCGCGCAGACGATCGAAGAGTCGCAGGATTATTATTGGGACGTCAAGGCCCGGGCGCGCAAACTGGGCCGCGATCCGGACCAGCTGTTCGTCCTGCCCGGCATTGGCCCGATCATCGGCCTGACCGAGGAGGAAGCGGAAGCCCGCTATCGGGAACTCGCTGCGCTGAACGCGATCGAGACCGGCCTGGGCATGATCTCCCGCGCCTTCGACGACCATGATTTCCGGGTCTATGATCTCGATGCGCCCTTCCCTGACGTCGAGCATCTCGGACGGAACAGCAATCAGAGCCAGTCGAACCACATATTGGCGCAGGTGCGCGCCGAGGGGCTGACCCTCCGCCAGATCGCGCAGCGGATCGCCACGCCGCGCGGGGCCTTCGTCGGCACGCCAGAGAAGATCGCCGACGCCCTGCAGAAATGGTTCGAGGAAGAGGCGGCCGACGGCTTCGTGCTGTTCGAAACCTTGCCGGGACAGCTGGCGCTGTTCATCGACCATGTCGTCCCGATCCTGCAGGCGCGCGGCCTTTATCATGAAGACTATGAAGGCGCGACCTTCCGCGACAGTCTGGGCCTGCCTTTCCCCGAAAATCGCCACACTGCCGCAAGGCGAAACCGGGCGGCCGCCTGAACAGTCGACGCTGACTTGGGACCGCGAAGCGGTATAAGAGGCGAATGAATTTTGCGTCCCAGCGCGCCGGCCACGGGCATATCGCCGTGGTCGGCGCAGGCTTTTCCGGCAGCCTGCAGGCGATCAACCTGCTGCGCCACGATGGTCCCCGAGCCACGCTCGTCGAACGGCGGTCGACCGCCGGGCGCGGCGTGGCCTATTCGACCGCGCATCCCGGCCACCTCCTCAACGTCCGGGCGGCAAATATGAGCGCGCTGCCCGACGATCCCGGTCATTTTCTCCGCTGGCTGGCCGAGCATCATCCGGAGCAGGACGGCTTCGTTCCGCGAACGCTCTATGGCGATTATCTCGGCGACCTGCTGGCGGAGACGCTGGCCGCTGCGCCCGACCGGCTGTCATTGCGCCAGGGGGACGTGGTGGATGCCCTGCCCGTCGGGGACGGCTTCGACCTTTTGCTCGACGATGGCGTCCCGATCCGTGCCGATGCCGTGATTCTGGCTCCCGGCAACCTGCCTCCGCACCAGCCGGCGCCGCTCGAGTCGGCGAAGCTGCCGCCAGGCGTCTATGTCGGCGATCCCTGGAGTGCGGGGGCGACCACTGGCCTGGGGCCGGATGGAACCGTCCTTATCATCGGCACCGGGCTGACCATGATCGATATGGTCCTGCTGCTCGAGGCCGGTGGGCATCGTGGGCGGATCGTCGCGATGTCACGCCGGGGGCTCTGTCCCCATGCCCATGCCGATGGGGTAATGGCCGCTCCCCTGGCCGCGCGTCCGCCCGTCGATCCGATCGGGGCGCTACGTGCGGTGCGGGGGCGTGCGGCGGAGGTCGGCTGGCGCGCGGCGGTCGATGCTCTGCGGCCTTTTACCCAATCGATGTGGCTCGCTGCCGATGCTGCGCAACGCCACCGCTTCCTGCGCCATTTGCGGCCTTGGTGGGACATTCATCGCCACCGGCTCGCACCCGCCGTGGCCGCGCGGATCGCTGCGATGCGCGCTAGCGGCCGGCTGGAAATCGTCGCCGGCAAGCTCGGCTCGGTACGCCCCAGCGGTGACGGCGCGGTCGTCAGCTGGCGACCACGCGGAGAGGATGCGCTGCAATCGCTCGAAGCTGCCCGCATCATCAACTGCAGCGGGCCGCAAGGCGACTTGCGCAGGACTGACGACCGCCTGCTGCGAAACCTGGTCACACGCGGAATGATCCGCCCGGATGCGCTGCAGCTGGGGATCGACGTGAACGCCCGGTCCGAGGCGATCGGCGCGGACGGGCGCGGCGACCCGCGCCTGATGATCATCGGTCCGATGACACGAAGTGCCTTTTGGGAGATCGTCGCCGTTCCCGACATCCGCATGCAGACATGGTCGCTCGCCCGGCGGCTGTGCAACGCGCAATGGGTCGAAGGCGAAGGGCTGTAGCACAAGGCAGGCCCTCCGCCTTTCCTCCCTGATCAGGCGGCTGCGACCCCCTTGCGCGCGTCTCGGATGGCGACGAGCGCGCGCGTTGCCGGAATGAGGTCACGGCCATATTCGATCGCGTCCCCCAGCGGATCGAAGCCGCGGATCAGGAAATGGTCGACGCCGATGTCATAATAATCCAGCAGCGCCTCGGCGACCTGCTCGGGCGTTCCGACAAGGCCGGTCGAATTGCCCGCCGCGCCGGTGAGCGCGGCGACCCCTGTCCACAGCCGCTTGTCCTGGCGGAGCGCCGACGCGGTGCGCAGCAGCCGCTGCGCGCCGTCGTTCGGCGGGGTGTGGCCCTCGATCGGCAGCCCTGCGGCGAGACGGTTTTCGCGTACCTGCTCGACGATTTCGGCGGCCTTCTTCCAGGCCTCTTCCTCGGTGCCGGCGATCACCGGTCGCAGCGAGAGCGAGAAGCCCGGCGAGCGGCCATGGCGGGCCGCCGACGCGCGCACGCGCTGGACGACTTCGCGGGTCGCCTCCAGCGTCTCGCCCCAGGTTGCATAGACATCGGCGTGACGACCGGCCACGTCGATCGCCTCGGCCGAGGTGCCGCCGAAGAAGATCGGCAGATTGTCGGGCTTGATCGCGCTGAACGCCTGGCGGACGCGGTAGAAGCGGCCCTCATGGTCGAAGGGCTGCGAGGCGCTGAGCTCCTGACGCAGCACAGTCAGATATTCGTCTGTACGGGCGTAGCGTTCGGCCTTGGTCGTGCCGACATCGCCGTCGCGCGCCATTTCCTCGTCGGCGCCGCCGGTGATGATGTGTACGGCCACGCGCCCACCGGACAGCTGATCTAGCGTGGCCAGCTGCCGGGCCGCCAGCGTCGGCTGGGTGAAGCCGGGCCGATGCGCGACGAGAAAGCCGAGCCGCGAGGTGATCGCAGCCGCATGCGCCGCGACGATCTGGCTTTCCGGGCTGTTCGATCCGAACGGGATCAGCACCCGGTCGAAGCCGCCGGCCTCCTGCGCCCGCGCCGCCGCGTCGACATAGTCCTTGTCGAGGACGCGCGACCGGATCGCCTGCTGCGTCTCGGAGCCATTGTTGAACCCGATATAGCCGATGAATTTGACGCCCATGGCGGACCTCCTTTGCTTTTCAGATGACGTAGAAACCGTGCGTGCCGTCGCGTTCGAGCTGACCGACGAGACCGAATTCCCAATCGAGATAGGCCTGCATTGCAGCCTGCGGATTGTCGGTACCCTCATAGGGGCGTTTGTACCGGCCCTCGGGCCCGCGCGGTGGGAAGCCCTCACTGGGGCCGGTCTCGAGCGGACCGTCGAGCCCGCCGTCGAGCACATAAATCTCCCACCCCATCTGGGCGAGCCAGGAGGCGGTCATGTCGGCACGCGCGCCGAGATCGTCGGCGAGTATGATCCGCGCGCCGCGAACCGGCGCGAAATGATCGGTTTCCTGAACCAGTTGCCCGCCCGGCGCATTGCGGAAGCCGGGCAGATGGCCCGCGGCGAACAGCTCGGGCTGGCGCACGTCGAAGCGATAGAGCGTCCGCTGCCGGTCGCCTTCGAGCCGCTTCAGTGCCGTCGCGTCGATATGCCTGACGCCGGCGCGATAGGCGACCTGCCGCGCCCGCTCGCGACCCTCGACCGCTGCGGTCCGATCGATCTCGGGCAGGCGGCGCTGCTGGCCGGTTTCGAGCTGCTGGCCCGCCAGCGTCCAGCCGATCGTGCCGTTGCGCAGCGCCACCACCCGGTTTGGCAGGCCCGCATTGATGAGCGACTGGGTGCCGATGATGCTGCGGGTCCGCCCGGCACAGTTGACGATGATCGTCGTGTCGGGATCGGGTGCAAGCAGGGGCGCGCCGAGGACGAGTTCCGCGCCGGGCACACTCGTCCCGGTCGGAATGCTCATCGTCGCATATTCCTCGAACCGGCGAGCATCGAGAATGCGGATGTCGGCCTTCTCGTCGATCAGCGCCTGCACGTCGGGCGCGGCGAGCGATGGCGTATGGCGCCGGCTCTCGACCAGTTCGCCGAACGCCTTGGAGTAGCTGTTGACGTCCTGAAACAGTTCATAGCCGGCATCGCGCCAGGCCTGCAGCCCGCCGTCGAGTGCGGATATGTCGGTATAGCCGAGCATACGCAGCTGCTGGATCGCGCCGTCCACCAGCCCTTGGCCATCGTCATAGACGATGATCGGGACGTCGCGGCGGGGCAGGCGGATCGGCGCCTCCTCCGCGATGCGCGACGCCGGAATCTGGGCCGCGAACAGCGGGTGGCCCTGCGCGAAGTCATGCTCGCTGCGAAGGTCGATCAGGGCGATCTCCTCGCGCAGCAGCCAGGCGGTACGGACGTCATGTGGCAGTCGGAGGCTCATCGCGCGGAAAGGTCCCAAAGGTTCGGAAGGCTGTCATTGGCGTAGCCCGAGACGAAGCGCTTGGGCCGGCCGTCGAGGTCATAGGTGGCGCGCTGAACCGCGCCGATATTGTCTCCATAGACATGAATACTGATCGAAACGCGATCATCATGGGCATTGGCGACGCTGTGGATGTCCCCTACGCCCGGTCCGAAAACGTCGACCTCGCCGGTCTCCAGCCGATGGACCTCGCCCGTCTCCACCAGCCCGCCATGGCCGGCCCAGTCGTAATTGCGGACCAGTTCAGCGCCCCGCAGCACGCCGACCAGACCCCAGGTGCGGTGGTCGTGAATCGGCGTGTGCTGGCCCGGTCCCCAGACGAAGCTGACGACGGAGAAACGCTCGCGGCTGTCGCAGTGGAGCAGATATTGTCGATAGCGGTCGGGATCGGGCTGGGCATAGGCATCGGGCAGCCAGTCGTCTCGCGAGACGAGATCGCGGAGCAGATCGGCATGCCGTTCGTCCGGCGGGCCGCCCAGCGCGGCAAAGGCCCGCACGAAGCTGCGCAGCCGGGCGAGCCCGCTACCGGCGTCGACGAGCGCGATGGTCATGGCACCTCGCCTTCGCTGCTGTGCCAGATGGCGTCGGCATAGGTTCCTTCGGGCGCTTCGACCCCGAGATGGCCGAGCAGGCGGCTCCGCAGCGGGCGAACGCTGGCGGTGCGTTCGCCGCGTGGGGCGGCAATCACTTCCTCAGCGACGATCCGACCGGCTTCGAGAACGAGGATTCGGTCGGCGAGTGCGATGGCTTCGTCGACGTCATGGGTGACCATCATCACTGCCGGGCGATGGCGGCGCCACAGCGCCAGTACGAGCTGGTGCATGCGGATGCGGGTCAGCGCGTCGACCGCCGCGAAGGGCTCGTCGAGCAGCAGCAGCTTGGGCTCGCGCACAAGCGCCCGAGCAAGTGCGACGCGCTGCGCTTCCCCGCCCGACAGGGTCAGCGGCCAGGCGTTGAGGCGGTGGCCGAGGCCCACCTCCTGCAGAGCTTCTTCGGCGAGCAGCCGGGCATTGCCGCGCCGCAGGCCAAGCGCCACATTGCGCCACACCTTCTTCCAGGGAAGAAGCCGCGCATCCTGAAAGACGACCGCCCGCGACGCGGGCACGCGGACATTCTGATCGGTGACGTCGTCCAGCCCGGCGAGCGTGCGCAGCAGGGTGGTCTTTCCGCTGCCCGAGCGGCCGAGCAGGGCGACGAACTCGCCCGGCGCGATGTCGAGATCGAGGCCATCGATGATCGTGTTGGCGCCATAGCGGCGGCTGAAACCCCGCAGGCGGACGACAGCTTCTCCTGCATCGGCAGGCAGACTGGCCTTCAAGGCCCGCGATACGAGCATCAGTCCGTGGCGAGCGGTCATGTCAGGCCTCCAATATGTCGGGGCGCCAGGCGAGCGCGCGTCGCTCGACGAGGCGGATGACGAGATCGGCTGCCAGACCGAGCAGCGCATAAACCATCAGGCAGACGACGATGATGTCGGTGCGCATGAAGTCACGCGCATTGTTGATCAGGAAGCCGAGCCCTGCCGAGGCGTTGATCTGCTCGGCGATCACCAGCAGGATGATCGCGATCGA
This sequence comes from Zymomonas sp., assembly GCA_027489105.1. The sequence goes on from JAIYAJ010000049.1 coordinate 25,650, forward strand.
CAAGGCATAACGCAGCCCGACGAGAAGCGATGGCAGGGCTGCGGGCAGGACGACATGGACGATTTGCTCGGTCCGCGAAAGGCCGAAGCTCTTGGCCGCATCCAGCAGGCGCACATCTACGCCGCGAATCCCGTTGTAGAGGTTGAGGTAGACCGGAAACAGCGTCGCGAAGGCGATCAGCGCCACTTTCGGCGTCTCGCCGATCCCGAACCAGACGATGAACAGCGGGGCGAGGGCGACCACAGGGATGGTGCGCTTGATCTGCATCACGGGATCGACGATCGCCTCGCCGATGCGGGACAGGCCGGCGGTGAGCCCCAGCGCGATGCCGAGCGACACGCCGATCGCGAGCCCCGATGCGGCCCGGCCGAAGGATATCAGCAGGTTACGCGGCAGTTCGCCCGACCAGATCATTTCGGCCATCGTCGCAAGCACCGCCGACGGCGCGGCGAGCGTCTGTGCGGGGATCAGCCCCGAGCGCGAGCCGAGCTCCCACAGGGCCAGAAGCACCAGCGGCGAAAGCGCGCGCGATCGCGTCAGCGTGGTCAGCAAGCTGGATGGGGAATTGGAAGGCGTTCTGCTCATATACTATCGATATGATAGAGTTATTTGACCTGTCCTATTCGGAATGCTCATAGGTGGAATGAGCAGGTCCGAATCGACCGAAAAACATAATGAAGGGAGTAACTTGGGTGGCATCCCAATCTTGCCTTGCCGACCGACAAGAGAAGCTGACTCGGAATAACTCTACTGATTAAGTTATGTTTACCTATGGCCGTCAATCTCCCGACCAACCTCCTCCGCAGTTTCGTGGCGATCGTCGACTCGGGTTCGATGCTCAGCGCCGCCGACAAGGTCTTCGTGACCCAATCCGCGCTGAGCCTGCAGATCAAGCGCCTCGAAGACATGCTGCAGCAGTCGCTGTTTACGCGCGACGGGCGCAAGCTGGCATTAACCAGCGCCGGCGATGTGCTGCTCGACTATGCCCGCCGGGTGCTGAGCCTCAACGACGAGGCTGTGGCCGCCGTGACTACGGGGCAGTTCTCCGGACCGATCCGCATCGGCATGGTGCAGGACTTTGCCGACACCTTGCTGTCAGGCCTGCTCGCGCGTTTCGCCGAACTGCATCCCACTGCGCAAATCTATGCGCGGGTGGCAGGTACCGCCGAGCTTCAGGGACTGATCGAGCGCAACCAGCTCGATATAGCGCTGGGCTTCGCACCAGGTGACGAACCCAGTGCCATCCGAGTGGCGCCGATGAGCTGGTATGGGGACGAGGGACTTGCCGAGCGATCGATCCTGCCGCTCGCCGTGCTGGAAAAGCCCTGCCGCTTCCGCGATGCGGCGATCGCCAGCCTCGATGCGGCGGAGATTCCCTATCGAATCGCCGTGGAGTCACCCAATCTGTCCACCTTACGCGCGGCGGTGCAGGCGGGGCTGGGCGTAACCTGCCGGACGCATCTGTTCCTGGCCGACGGCGATCTGGCGCGGATCGATCGCCTGCCCCGCCTGCCGAACATCAGCTGCGTCGTTATCCGCGCCAGCAATCCGGACGAGGCCAAGACACGGCTTGCCGATCTCGCCACCGAGGTCATCCGAGAACTCTGAACGATCGGCCGAGGCATCGTTCGGCTCGTCCGACGACCTATAAGACGAGCTCAACCAAGCCATTCCAAGTCTCGTTGGTTGAATCACCCGCCGGCCGTCTATCCCGCCCAGGTTAACCCTGTGCGGAGCCGATTACCATGTCCGAGTCCCTGCAATCGAAATTCGACGCCCTCCATGCCGAACGCGTGCGCAGTTGGGATGCTGCCAAGCTGGCCGCGAACGTCGCACAGCGCAGTGCGCTCGTCGAACGCTTCGATCCCGAGACGGTCGTCAAGGTCGGTGACACGGTCGCCCCCTTCGTGCTGCAGCTGTCGACCGGCGGCGCAGTCGATCTGGCCAGCCTCACGCGCGAAGGGCCGGTCGCCCTGATCTTCTTCCGCTTCGCCGGCTGCCCGGCGTGCAACATCGCCTTGCCCCATTATGACCAGCATCTCCGCCCGGCACTCGATGAGGCCGGCATCCGCATCGTCGCGGTCAGCCCGCATCTGCCCGAAAAAGGTCTCGACGAAATCCGGGTCCGGCACGGCCTCGGTTTCGACGTGGCGAGCGATCGGGGCAACAGCCTCGCACGCCGTTTCGGCCTGACCTTCCTGCCCTATGACAATCCGCCCAAGCCGGAGAATGACGAGTCCTGGATCGGCGCGCTGACCGGGACGGACAGCTGGGAATTGCCGATGCCGGCCGTTGTGGTGATTGACGCCCAAGCAGTGGTGCGGTTCGCCGATGTCAGCCCCGACTGGCTGCGCCGCACCGAAGCCGCTGCGATTTTGTCCGAGGTTGGTCAACTGAGCGAGCAAAGTCCCGGGTATCTGGTCCGCGCGTAGCTGCCATAAAGAGCAGCAAACTTACAGATAGGGTAGGGTGGGGTATCGGCTCGGCACCGGCAGCCCCAGCCGCTTGCACGGCGAGACGGTGCAACAGGTGCCGATGTCGTGGGCGACGGCGATATAGCGGCTTGGGAAGCCGGTCTATCGTAGCATCCATCTTGGGACATCAAGCTGGCCCCTGGCGCCAATCGCGCAGAATTAACCCTAGGCCTAGAGCCATCACCTCAAAGCTGGCCCTGGACATTCTGCTGGTCAGCGAGAACGGACGAGAAGAAGCACAAGAAGCTCCTGGCAATCGTCGCGGCGTCGTAGCGGTCGGTGTGGTACCAGGTGGGCGTCCAGAGCGGCCATTTTTGCTTTGCGGGAGCTTCGCCGATTGTCTGCGGTTGAAGAACTGGGATTGCATCTTGCGTCTAAAGGCTCGATGTCATGCTGGTCGGCCTGAGCCGCTTGCCGAGCAGTTGCACCGATAATTCCACCGCTTGCACGGTGTGGGGATCCGCCACTATCTCGATTCTCTGTTTCGCAGATGACATCGAATTGCGAGCGGCGGGTGATCCGACCAGCGGCGGGCGGGTCCCGTCGCGTCGCCCAGCCTTGCGCTCGAGACGTCGAAGGGGAGGCCTTCATCCGCGAATAGCACTCTTCCCCAAGGCGCGCAGAACCGATTTGCTCAACGGTCCCAGATGAAACTCTTCACACACTCAGCAAAACCCGGCCGAAGGGATGACCTTCGGCGACATGGCGATGCGCTTCGACCGCCTCGCTCAGCGCGAAGACCCGGTCGATCGGCATGCGGAAGGATCCGTCCGCCAGCCGGGTCAGCGCGGTTTCGACCATGTCGCGGACGCGCTGTGTGTGCATTTCCTGCCCCAGCGAGACGCCGTAGACGTTCAGCCGCTCGCCGATCAGTTCGAAGAAGCTGAAAGACGGAATGTCCCCCGTCGAGGCTCCGACCGCGCCATAGCGGCCGTGCGGCCGCAGCGCCTTGACCAGCTGGTCCTTGCCCTTGCCGCCCGCAAGGTCCACCGCGACATCGACGCCCCGGCCGCCGCTTATCTGCAGACACCGCTGCGCGATGTCTTCCTCACGATAGTTGATGGCGTGGTCGAGTCCGAAGGGTTTGATCTTGTCCAGCTTCTCGGCGCTGGAAGCGGTGCCGATCACGACCGCGCCGAGGTCGCGCGCAATCTGCACCGTGGCCAGTCCGACGCCGCCCCCGGCACCCTGGATCAGCACGGTTTCGCCGGGCTGGACGCCGCCATAGGTGACGAGCGCATCATGGGCGGTGCCGAAGGCGATTGGCGCCGCAGCGGCGATCTGAATGTCGAGCCCCTCGGGGACCGCATAGACATAATCCTCGCGCGTCGCGAACAGCTCGGCATGGCTGCCGTGCCAGTTGAACGCGACCACCGCCTGGCCCGGCTGGAAGCGCACGACGTCGCGCCCGACCGCCTCGACGATACCCGCTGCCTGATAGCCCGGAACGAAGGGGACGGGGTCGGGCGGCGAGATCAGCCGATTGAGCAGATCCCCGCCCTCGATCGAGACATGGCTGGTCCGGATCAGGACGTCGCCGGGGCCCGGTTCGGGATCGGGAAGATCGCCGTAGCGCATGACCTCGGGGCCGCCATTCTCGCTGTAGAATATCGCCTTCATCGCAAACCCTTGTTCGTCGAAATCATGTCGGTCAGTCGAGGCTGCCCGCGCCGCCCTGCCAGGCCGTGGGCCGCGCCTTCATGCGCTCGAAGAAATCGAGGGCCCAGCTGGCTTCCGCCGGGATCGGCTGTCCATGATGCTCGCCGAACTGGAGGTAGCAATAGAGCCAGATGTCGGCGAGGGTGAAGCGGTCGCCGCAGACCCAGGTTCGTCCGGCCATCTGCGCGTCCAGCCACACTATCTTGTCCCGCGCCTTCTTCTTGAGCACCGGGGCCGCATCGGCTGGAAGCACAGACTTGGTGATCGAGAGCCCGTTCTTCGCATCGGCTTCGAAGAATAGCCGGCCTTCGTCGGTGGAGAAGCCCTCACCCATGGGTTCGGCGATCTTCTGATCGATGCGCCGTACCCACATCCGGGTTTCCGCTCGCTCGATCGGGGTGCTCCCTATCAGCGGCGGCTCGGGCTGAATCTCTTCGAGATATTCGCAGATCGCGGTGATTTCGGTCAGCGGCGTGCCGTCATCCAAAACGATCGCCGGCAGTTCGCCGAGCGGGTTGACCGTGCTCAGAAAGGGTTCGCGCCTGTTCTCGCGGGAAACCAGGTCGAGCAGGCGTCGCTCGAAGTGGATGCCTTTTTCCAGCGCGAACATCCACACGATCCAGGGGCTGGGCGCGAACATGCCGAAATCATAGAAGATCATGCTAATCCCCGTTGCTCTAGCGGGCGGTCCATCCGCCATCGACCGTCAGCGTGCCGCCGGTCATGAAACTGCTGTCGTCGGACGCCAGGAAAAGCACGGCGCTGGCGATCTCTTCGGGCTCGGCGATGCGGCCCATGGGGGTTTCCGCCGCCAATTGCGCGAGAAGGTCGCCGCCTTCCGCCATCTCGTCGCTGCCCGACGCGGTCATCGCCGTTCGTGCGAAGCCGGGATGCAGTGCGTTGACCCTGATCCTGCGAGGGGCGAGTTCGATCGCGGCCGCGCGGGACAGGCTCTTCAGCGCGCCCTTGCTCGACGCATAGGCGGCCGTCTGGCCAAGCCCCACATCGGCAAGGATCGACGACATGTTGACGACGGCCGACCATTGGCGGTCGTCCCGCACGGCGCGGGCGAGGAGGGGCGCCATGTGCTTGATGCCGAGAAAGGCGCCCATGGCGTTGACGTCCATGACCCGCTGCCACGCGCGCCCATCGGTGCCGGTCAGCTCCCCGGTTGGGGCGATACCGGCATTGTTGACGAGAATGTCGAGGCGGTCGGGAAGGGCGGACAGCGCCGCTACCCAATCCGCTTCGCGGCTGACGTCGAGCTGGAGATAGCCCGCTGCGCCGGTCGCCTCGCAGGCCTGTCGCGCGTGCGGATCGTCCGACTCACGTACGTCCGCCAGCCATACCCGTGCGCCCTCATGCGCGAACAGCCGGGCGATGGCGAGGCCGAGGCCGCCCAGCCCACCCGTGACAAGCGCATGGCGACTGGCAAGACGCGGGGCGGGGGCGGTCATTGTGCGGTGAATCCGTTGTCGACCAGGAAATCGGTCCCGTTGATATAGGCCGATCCATCGGACAGCAGGAACAGGATCGCATCGACCACGGCCGACACCGGGATGAATCGCCCCGACGGCTGGAGGGCACGCATCTGGTCCAGCGTGTCGGCACCGCCACCCAGCTGCTGGACGATATTCTGGACCATCGGCGTTTCGGTCATGGCGGGATGGAGCGAATTGACGCGCACCCCGCTGCCATTGGCGAGCGCCTCAAGCGCAACCGATTTGGACAGCAGCCGGACGGCTGCCTTGCTCGCGCAATAGGCCGAAGCGCCGGGCGATCCGGCAATGCCAGCGGTCGAGGACAGGTTGACGACACTGCCCCGGCCCTGGCCGTACATCACTGGCAGGACATGTTTCATCGCCAGGAAGGGCCCTTCGACATTGACCTGCATCGACTGTCTGAACAGCTCGAGCGCCATGTCTGTCACGGGCGCCATCCGAATGACCCCGGCGCAGTTGACGAGTCCGTCGATGCTGCCGAAGCGATCGAGGATCCGGGCGACGGCATCGACCCAGCCGGCCTCGTCGGTCACGCTCATCTCGATCGACAGGGACATCGGGCCGTCCATCGTGGCACGATCGATACCGACGGTTGTGGCGCCCTGATCGGCCAGAGCCTGGACGGTTGCGGCGCCGATGCCGGATGCCGCGCCGGTCACGATCACGGTCCGGCCGGACAGGGATGGCGCTGCCATCAGAATTCTCCCGGCTGAAAGGGCCGAACCGGCGTTGAGCGGCCGTCCCATGTCCGAGCGGCCGCGCTCGCATGGTCGAAGAAGGCCCGGCTCTCCGCGTTGTCGCTGATCAGCTCGATGAACAGTCCGAGGGTGGTGCGACAATCGAAATAGCGGAGTTCCGTCGACCGGGAGAGCGAGGCCTGGACGATCATGGGCCCCGGCAGCCGTGCCCCGGCCCGTGCCGGATCCGCGACCAGATAGCCATGATGATGGAGCCGGCTGCCCTGTGGCGGGGTTTCGCCATAGACGTTCGGCCAGTCGCCGCGCGGCAGGATCAGTTCGACCATCATGTCGCCCGCCTGGCCGAAGGCGATGTCGAGCGCCATCGGCCGGCTTTCGCCATCGTGGCGCCAGTCGGCGAAGGCCATGGCGTCGATCGTGAAGAAGGGGCCGGCACCGAAGGCTCTCACCCAGTGCATCGCCGCCGCTTCCAGATCGTCGGTGACATAGCCGAGCTGGCGGATGCGCAGCGGAAGCGACGTCATGACGCGTCCGCCGGCGCACCATGACGTGGTGCGTCGGCGAGCCAGGCGATGCCCCGGCTGACGATGTCCAGAAAATTACGGTCGTTCCACGGGCCGCGCACGACCGGCGCTTCGGCCATCAGCGGTCGCATGTCATATTTGCCGCAGGCGTGGCCGAGCGGCGAATAGAGCACGCCGCCACGGCCATGGTCCTTGACGTAAAGCTGCGGTCGCGGGCTGTCGTCGTCGATCTCAACGGTGGCGTAGCCGGGTGTCGGCCCTTTGTAACGCGCTGACAGCAGGGTGCGGAGCTCGCCCAGCGGCGTCGCGACATAGGGTTCGTCGACGATGGTGAAGTCCTTCATGCCCCGGGTGACAGGGTGATCCTCATCCTCGACGCAGACATGGATCTCCTGCGAGGCGAGATGGGTGACGAAGCGGCTCCCGAGAAGCTGCATGAACAGCGGGGAGACATGCTCGGCGGTCGACTTGACGAGGCCGGGAATGCGGA